>NZ_RYYB01000010.1:0-45491 GCF_004378925.1 Campylobacter sp. CH186
GAATAGTGTAAAATAAAGATTTACTGTGTGCTTAGGGTTATATTAGAGAATAGGGTGTTTTTAGGGGTTTGGAAGGTAATAGAGGATAAAATTTAAAATTTTCTAAGTTAAAATTACATAGAATATATTAGCAATATTTTTGAAAAGATGTCGAAAATTTGAAGGCATCAAAATGGATTTTATAAAATTTCTTAATCATTTTCAACCCATATCTAAATCTTCTCAGCAAGCTAGTGTATATAAATCTTTTAAGTTGAATTTAAAACCAAAGATTCTTAATGAAAAAGACGAAAATTCCTCTTCATTTCAAGATCAAAAAACAGATGTAGCTCAAACTATGCTTCAAAGATTAGAAGATGAAAAAGTTTTCAATCAAAAGGTAAGTGATAAAGTGAAAAAAGCTGAAAGAGGTATGACTACTATATATTTTAGAGATCCTATTACAAATAAACTCGTTCGTAGTGCTTTAAGTTCAACAGCTATCAATAAAATGGGGATTGAATTTGATAAAGAAGATATGACTAAAAGACTTGATGGATCATATATATTAAGTGGAAAAGCTGAAAATTTCGTGGCTGGATGGTATGCTGATATAGCATATACTAGAGCTTATATGGTTAGCGATAGAAATAATGATGGATATTTAGAAGATTACGAGCTTGAAGATACGAAAAGTGGTTTTGTAGCACAGGAAACAAATTTAGGACTTTTTGTGCAATCTTATACACAATTAAATGGTAGTGTAGATACTCTATTTGGTTTTGAAAAAGATTTTAGAGAAATGCGTCCAGATGATACCAAAGATACAGATTATGCTGGTAGAACTATAGGTTTAGAGCTTGATAAAATGATAAGAAAAGATGGAGATTTTGATGGAGAGCTTAGTTTTAGCGAAACTGGCATGCAAGCAGTAAAAACCAAAGCTCCAAATTCTAGATGGACTGAAAGTGTAGGTATATTAACTTTAACTAAATTTGATCAAACTAATACAATGGAAATTAAAGATATCTTGGATAAATTAGGTAAAGGTGTAAAATATGATGATTTAAGTGAAGATGAAAAATCTCTACTTAAAATGCAATTATCTGATAAAATTTTTGATGAAGTTGAAGATAAAGAAACTGGTAATAAAAAACTTGTTTTTAATCTGGATAAATTTAAAATTTTCTATGAAGCTTTTGTGGATTTATTCAAACAAAGAAGTGCAAAAATGCTAGGTTTAAAACCTGAAGATGCAACTAAACTTAATTATGACAATCTTGGTGAAATTGTCAACGAAATGAAGCAAACTTATTTTGATACAAATTCTACAAGTTATGGAAAAATAGCTGATTTAATTAAAATTTGGGCTTAGTTTTTATAATTATCTTGTAAAGTGTATTGTTATTTTTATTTTGATATATTGATATATTGTATTCTTATAAAAAAGTAACTAATAAAAGTTTAGTCATATAGACTAAATAAAATTAAGTATATTTTTTTATATTTATACTTGACAAAATAACACTCAATGTTGTATAATACTTCTAGCAATCAAAAAATAGAGTGCTAAAAATTTAAGGAAAGAGCTATGAAAAGCCGAGATAAAAAGGATTTGATTTTAGATTCTATCATCCAAACTTATCTTTTAGATAATGTTCCTATTGGTTCAAATGAATTGAATTTAAATCTTTGCATCCCTGCTTCAACTATACGCGTCTATCTTAAAAGGCTTAGCGACGAGGGTTTGATCACTCAGCTTCATATAAGTAGTGGTAGAATTCCTACTATTTTGACAATGCAAAATTACTGGCAAAGTTTTTGGAAAAAAGAACAAGATCAAGATATCAATATCAAAAGTGAGAATTTTTTAAAAGAGTTGAGTAAAGAATTTGAAATTTACTGTCTTGTTTATGGTGGTAGAAGCTTAGTGCTTAAAGAAGTGCTTGATCTAAATGCTAAGTTTATAGTGCTTGATTTTAAAGAAGAAGAGCTCGTTTTAAAATATGAAAAAGAAGCATGGAATTTTTTACAAAGTCTTATAGGATTGGATCTTTTTAGTATAGAAAAAATAGCTTTAAGGGTTCATTTTATGGATCTTGTAGAAAAAATAGCTAGCTTAAGGCAAAATTTGATTTGCTATAGAAGCAATGAAGAAAGAGCTTATCAAATTTATCAAAATGATGAATTTGTTAAGCTCTTAGATTGTGGAGTTCATCGTTATTTTAAAGAAAGTCTTGAATTTGAACCTTTATTTAAAGAAGGTTTTATGGGGCTTAAGGTGGATGCGCAGTTTTTGGGCGAAGATGTAAATATTATCTTAGCAGGTAGTGTTTATACGGATTATAAAAAAATATTACAATACATAAAGGAGGCGGCGTGAGCGAGCAAAAGCAAGAATTTGAAAACGAAAACGCAGAAAATTCTGAACATTTGCAAGATGAGAATTTGCAAAATATCGAAGATGTTGAGCAAAACAGATTGCAAAAAGACTATGATGAATTAAAAGACAAATATATGCGTGCAAACGCTGAATTTGAAAATATTAAAAAAAGAATGGAAAAAGAAAAGCTAAGTGCTATGGCTTATGCAAATGAAAGCTTTGCAAAGGATTTGCTTGATGTTTTAGATGCTTTAGAAGCAGCTATCAATGTCGAATGCCATGATGAAATTAGCTTAAAAATCAAAGAAGGAGTGCAAAACACTTTAGATTTGTTTCTTAAAAAACTTGAAAAGCATGGAGTGGCTCTTATTAAAGAAGAAAAAGAGTTCGATCCAAATTTACATGAGGCAATGTTTCATGTAGATAGTGAAAATCATCAAAGTGGTGAAGTGGTTACCGTGCTTCAAAAAGGCTATAAAATAGCCGATCGCGTAATCCGCCCAACTAAAGTTAGTGTAGCAAAATAAATTTTAATAAAAAGGATAAAAAATGAGTAAAGTTATAGGTATAGATTTAGGAACAACCAATTCTTGTGTTGCTGTGTATGAACGCGGCGAAAGTAAAGTAATCCCAAACAAAGAAGGTAAAAATACAACTCCTTCTGTGGTAGCTTTTACAGATAAAGGCGAGGTTTTAGTAGGAGATAGTGCAAAACGCCAAGCGGTAACTAACCCTGAAAAAACTATTTATTCTATTAAAAGAATTATGGGTTTGATGATCAATGAAGACGCGGCTAAAGAAGCTAAAAACAGACTTCCTTATCATATCACTGAAAGAAATGGTGCTTGTGCGATTGAAATCGCAGGTAAAATTTATACTCCGCAAGAAATTTCAGCAAAAGTTTTAATGAAACTAAAAGAAGATGCTGAGGCTTTCTTAGGCGAGAGTGTTGTAGATGCGGTTATTACTGTACCTGCATATTTTAACGATGCACAAAGAAAAGCAACAAAAGAAGCAGGAACGATAGCAGGACTTAATGTATTAAGAATTATCAATGAACCTACTTCAGCAGCTCTAGCTTATGGACTTGATAAAAAAGATAGTGAAAAAATCGTGGTTTATGATTTAGGTGGGGGAACTTTTGACGTTACCGTGCTTGAAACCGGCGATAATGTAGTAGAAGTTTTAGCAACAGGTGGTAATGCTTTCTTAGGGGGTGATGATTTTGATAATAAACTTATAGATTTTCTAGCTAATGAATTTAAAGATGAAACAGGCATAGATCTTAAAAATGATGTTATGGCTTTACAACGCTTGAAAGAAGCAGCAGAAAACGCTAAAAAAGAATTAAGTTCAGCTAATGAAACTGAAATTAATTTACCATTTATCACAGCAGATGCAAGTGGGCCAAAACATTTGGTTAAAAAACTTACTAGAGCTAAATTTGAAGGTATGATTGATTCTTTAGTAGCTGAAACCATCACTAAAATCAATGAAGTAGTAAGCGATGCAGGGCTTAAAAAAGATGAGATCAAAGAAATTGTTATGGTAGGGGGTTCTACTCGTGTTCCTTTAGTGCAAGAAGAAGTGAAAAAAGCTTTTAATAAAGATCTTAATAAGTCTGTAAATCCTGATGAAGTTGTGGCTATTGGTGCGGCGATTCAAGGTGCGGTTATAAAAGGTGATGTAAAAGATGTGCTTTTACTTGATGTTACTCCGCTCTCTTTGGGTATAGAAACTCTAGGCGGGGTAATGACTAAGATTATCGAAAAAGGCACAACTATCCCAACTAAAAAAGAGCAAGTTTTCTCAACCGCTGAAGATAATCAAAGTGCTGTAACTATCAATGTTTTACAAGGGGAAAGAGAATTTAGTCGTGATAATAAATCTTTAGGAAATTTCAATCTTGAAGGAATTCCACCAGCACCACGCGGTATGCCACAAATCGAAGTTACTTTTGATATCGATGCAAATGGTATTTTAACTGTTAGCGCAAAAGATAAAGCAACAGGTAAGGCTCAAGAGATCAAAATCACAGGTTCAAGCGGACTTAGCGAAGAAGAAATTAACAACATGGTAAAAGATGCTGAACTTCACAAAGAAGAAGATAAAAAACGCAAAGAAGCTGTAGATGCTAGAAATGCAGCTGATAGCTTGGCACATCAAGTAGAAAAATCTTTAAGTGAGTTGGGTGAAAAAGTTGCCACTGCTGATAAAGAAAACATCCAAAAAGCTCTTGATGATTTGCGCGAGACTTTGAAAAATCAAAATGCAAGCAAAGAAGAGATTGAAAGCAAAATGAAAGCTTTAAGCGAAGTTTCTCATAAATTAGCTGAAAACATGTATAAAAAAGATGAGCCAAATGCAGCGAACGATAAAAAGAAAAAAGATGACGATGTAATCGACGCTGAAGTTGAGTAATCTTCCAAAATCTCCATTCAAGCCTTTTTAAAAGGCTTGAACTCAATTCTATTTTATCTTATTTAATTTTTAAAAATTTTTTAGTAGTGATTTTATATAATATATTATTAATAAAAATATAAGGAACACATCATGGAACAAAGCCAATTCCAGCCCATTGTCAACTTTATATGGAGTGTGGCAGATGATTTGCTTCGTGATGTTTATGTAAAGGGCAAATACCGCGATGTTATCTTACCCATGACAATCATAAGAAGAATTGATGCGGTTTTAGAGCCTACAAAAGATAAAGTTCTTAAAACCTACAATACCTATAAAGATGAATTTGAAAATTTAGAATCTTTGCTAGGTGGAAAACAAGGGAATAAACTAGGCTTTTTTAATTATTCTAAATTTAACCTACAAACCCTTCTAAACGATCCAAAAAACATAAGAATAAATTTTGAAAATTATCTTGATTGTTTTAGTGAAAATATCAAAGATATCATTTTAAAATTTAAATTCAAAAACCAACTCGATACCCTAGAAGAATCCAATATACTTTTTGGTGTTATAGAAAGATTTTGCTCGCCTAAGGTAAATTTCGGTATAGAAGATATTTTAGATGAAAAAGGTAATGTTATCCATAAAGGCTTGAGTAATCTTGGCATGGGGTATGTTTTTGAAGAGCTTATCCGTAAATTTAACGAAGAAAATAATGAAGAAGCCGGAGAGCACTTTACCCCAAGAGAGATTATAGAGCTTATGACTCATCTTGTATTTTTGCCTGTAAAAGAGCAGATCAAGCAAGGAACATGGCTTATTTATGATAATGCTTGTGGAAGTGGTGGTATGCTCACAGAATCAAAAGAATTCATCACAGATCCTGAAGGACTTATACAGTCAAAAGCAAATATTTATCTTTACGGGCAAGAAATCAACCCTGAAACTTATGCTATATGCAAAGCAGATATGCTGATAAAAGGCGAAGATCCAGATCATATAAAATTTGGCTCTACTTTAAGCAATGATCAACAAAACTTACAATTTGATTTCATGCTTAGCAATCCACCCTATGGTAAGTCTTGGGAAAATGATCAAAAAATTTTAGGCGTAGAAAAGAAAGGCTCAAATTCAACTTGCAATGACCCAAGATTTAGCGTAGGTATCACAAGCAAAAGCGATGGGCAAATGATGTTTTTACTCAATATGCTTAGCAAGATGAAGTTTGACACCCCTTTGGGTTCTCGTATCGCAAGCGTGCATAATGGAAGCTCACTTTTTAACTCAGATAGCGGTATGGTAGCTATAAGAAAGCATATCATAGAAAACGACTATCTTGAAGCTATAGTCGCCCTACCTACTAATATGTTTTATAACACCGGCATTCCCACTTTTATATGGATTATCACCAACAAAAAGCCAGAACACAAAAAAGGCAAAGTCCAGCTTATAAACGCTACAAATGAAGAGTATTTTTCAAAAATGAAAAAGTCTTTAGGCTCTAAACAAAATGAAATGACTAAAGAACATATAGAAAAAATCACTAAATTATTTTTAGAAAATGCAAGTAATAAAGATTGCAAAATTTTGGATAATGAAGACTTTGGCTATACTAAAATCATCATAGAAAAACCAAAAAGCATAGAAGCTTTAAAAGATGATGAAAAATTTGCAAAACTAAAAGACAAAGATAAAATTTTAGAAAAATTACAAGAATTAGAACAAAATCCACAAGACTTTAAAAACAGAGAAGAATTTATCAAATTTTTAGGTGTAAAGCTTAAAAAAAGCGAAGAAAATCTCATCATTGATAGCGATAAAACTAACAATACTGAAAAAATTCCACTCAAAACAGACATACAAAACTACTATGACACAGAAGTAAAGCCTTATGTAGCAAACTCTTGGATAGCGTGGGAGAGTGCAAGTGTGGGCTATGAAATACTTTTTAACAAATACTTTTATATCTATACTCCACCAAGAAAACTAGAAGAAATAAACAGCGAATTAGAAAAGCTAGAAAAAGAAGTGCAAGATCTTTTAAAAGAGATCATGCAATGAAAAATTTCAAAGAGAGTGGCATAGAATGGCTTGGAGAAATTCCAGAGCATTGGGAAGTAGTAACGCTGAAATATCTTGTAGAAAAAATTATTGGAGGAGGTACACCTGATACCTCAAATTTAGATTATTGGACAAATAATAAAAAAGATGGGTATTTATGGGTATCTATTGAAGATATAACAAAATCAAGTTTTATAACAGATACCAAAAGATATATTACACAAGATGGTTTAGAATCTTCATCTGCAAAATTAATTCCACCATTTTCTATTCTTTATTCTATTTATGCATCTTTAGGAAAAATTGCTTATTCCGATCAAATATTGACAACAAATCAAGCAATTTTAGGTATTCAATCAAATCATAAATTAGTATTTTATAAGTTTTTATTTTATTGTTTATGTAATACCACAAATTATGTAACAATCCTTTCTAGTATGACTACTCAAAACAATATTAGCTTATCAGTGGTAGCAAATCTTAAAATCCCTGTCCCACCACTAAAAGAGCAAGAGCAAATTGCAAATTTTTTAGATGAAAAATGCGAGCAGATAGCAAATTTCATAGAGAAAAAAGAAAAACTCATCACACTTTTAAAAGAGCAAAAACAAGCCTTGATAAATGAAACCATCACAAAAGGACTTGATAAAAATGTAAATTTTAAAGATAGTGGCATAGAATGGCTTGGAGAAATTCCACAGCATTGGGAAATAAAAAAGCTTAAAATGCTTTTTATACTTGGCAACGGATTAAATATAACTAAAGCAGATTTTGTTTCTTATGGAATACCTTGTGTTAGTTATGGCGAAATTCATTCTAAATACCCTTGTCGTCTTAATACTACTATCCATACATTGCCATTTGTAAGCAAAACATATCTTGCAGATAAACCACAATCACTTTTGCAAAAAGGAGATTTTGTCTTTGCAGATACTTCTGAAGATATAGAAGGTTCAGGAAATTTTACAAGCATTCAATCCGATACACCGATTTTTGCAGGATATCACACAATAATTTTGAAATATAAAGGCAAGATCAATTCTTTGTATTTTTCATTTTTATTTGATTCTATATTTACAAGAAATCAAATAAGAAAAGAAGTTTGTGGAGTAAAGGTTTTTAGTATCACAAAATCTATTTTAAAAGAAGTGCAGTGTCTTATCCCTTCATTAAAAGAACAAGAACAAATCGCAAATTTTTTAGATGAAAAATGCGGAAAAATAGATTTATTAATAGAAAAAACCGAAAAACAAATAAAACTCATAAAAGAATACAAAACCACACTCATAAACCAAGCCGTTTGTGGTAGGATTAATAATTAATGAAATTCAAATTGTGTTTTATATTTAAGATGTTCCAATTTAACATATGTGAGCATTTTTTATAAAATGATTTATCGAGTTTAAATCTATCCAACATTGGTTGCTTATAAAAGTTAATTAAAATATTTTTTTCTTCACTTTTTAAATTATTCCACCATGAAAGTTGGAAATATAAATTTTCAACAGAAGAAAAAAACCAATGTAAAATGGCACCGGATTTTTCATCATTTGGTATTTTATTTAAGCTAGAAATAAATTTCATGCAATATTGTTCGTTATAGAAATCTTTTAGCCAAGAAAAAATAATCAAACTCTTGTTATCTATATTAATAATAGAAGCTGAAATAGGATTAAATATTTCTTCTATATTTTCCAAGTCAGCTAATTTTGTATTATCAAAATCAACGATTGGAAACCATGTGCAACTTCCTATGAATTGAGATATAGAACTAATCTCTATTGAATAATATCTAATGCAATCGAATTCTCTATTAGTTAAAAATGAATCAAATTTTTCTTTCAAAAGTTTTAAATCCCTAATTCCAACATTTAATGCATCATCGTAAAATTTAAAGTGTGCTTGTATTGATAATTGTTCTACTATTGGTTTTCCTCTATCAAAGCATCTTCTTTCTTTACTAGTGTCTAATATGCTTTCTTTAAGATAGAGCTCATAACATAAATTACGGTATGCAAGCATAAAAATTTGGATATTTTCAAATTCAAAGTTTTTATTTTCTAAGACAGAAAATAATTCTACATCATGTTTGGAGCAAAATATTTGATATGTAGAAGCTTTATTTATTCCTATAATTGATAATTCACATATTGGATTTTCTGCCTTTTCAATATTTAAATTAGAAAGTTTTAAAGTTGCTAAATTGTTTTTTTCATCCGCAATACTTTTTAGGTTACAATTTTTAGAAATAGTATGCGCTTTAATAATTTTTTTTGAGCAATCACATTTAATTTCTTCTGGAGCCATGCATATTTTTTTATTTTTTACTTTTTTATTAATCTCAATAAAATCCGATTGTCTTATAGGACTTTGATTTTCTCTATCTATATGACATTTTTTAAATTTTTTACCACTTCCACACCAACATAATTTGTTTCTATCTTTTCCCTTCATAAAAAACCTTTTTATAAAAATAAGATTATATTTAGCTTTCTTGGATTTTAAAAATAAAAATTATATAATACTTTTATTTTTTTAGGAAGCTAACAATGACTAACTACAAAGAAAAAGATTTAGAAAATTTCATAGAATCATATTTATTAGAAAATAATGACTATATCAAAAGGACAAATGAAAATTACGATAAAAATTTATGTTTAGATGTAGAGCTTTTTGAGAATTTTTTACAAGCTACGCAAAGTGTAGCATTAGAAGAGCTTAAAAAGCGTTGTGGACAAAACTATAAAAAAGAACTTTTTGATCGTATTTTCTCGCAGATCAAAACTAAAGGTATAGTCAAAGCTTTGCAAGGCTATGTAGAGATCAAAGGCGTCAAAATTTACCTAGCCTTTGCCAAGCCAAATACCAATGCAAACGAAGAAAGTGTGAAAAAATACGAGCAAAACACCCTTTCTATCATACGCCAGCTTCACTATAGTATGCAAAATAAAAACTCCCTTGATATGGTGATCTTTTTAAATGGCTTGCCTCTTATCACCATAGAGCTTAAAAACCATTTCACCGGACAAAATGTCTTTCATGCTATAGAGCAATACAAAAAAGATAGAAACCCAAAAGAAGCTATATTTAACTATACGATAGTGCATTTTGCACTAGATCATGACCTTTGTTACATGAGTACGAAATTAGATCAAGATGCGACTATATTTTTACCTTTTAATCTTGGTTTAAACAATGGTAGTGGCAAAATAGGCTTAGCAAATGGAGCAGGTAATCCGCCAAGTGATGGTATAAAAACAGCTTATTTGTGGGAGAAAATCTTTAAAAAAGATACTTTGCTAAATTTATTTTTTAATTTTGTGCAAGTTGTAAAAAAGAAAAATGAAGAAATCATCATATTTCCTAGATACCATCAATTCGATGTAGTAGAAAAGCTACTCGCCCATGCAAAAGAAAACGGCACAGGGCAACGCTACTTGATCCAGCATAGTGCAGGAAGTGGCAAGAGTAATTCTATATCTTGGCTTGCGCATAATCTCGTAAGCTTGCATAGACTTGAAAAAAATATCTTTGATTCTATCATCGTAGTAACCGATAGAAAAGTGCTTGATAGCCAAATAAGAGAAAATGTAAAATCCTTTTCACAGACAAAAAATTTAGTAGAAGCCATCACTCATGGAAGCAAACAGCTTAAAAACGCTTTAGAAGAAGGTAAGAAAATCATCATCACAACCATACAAAAATTTCCTTTCATTTTAGATGAGATCAAAACTTTAAAAAGCAAAACTTTTGCTATCATCATCGATGAAGCACACTCTAGCCAAAACGGAAGCAATGCTCAAAAAATGGCAGAAGCCATAAGGGATAAAAGCGGCGATGAAAGTCAAAATTTAGATGATGAAATTTTAGAAATCATAAAAAATAAAAAACTCCAAAGCAATGCTTCTTATTTTGCATTTACCGCTACGCCTAAGCCAAAAACCTTAGAAATGTTTGGTATGCCTTGTGATGTTAATGGAGAACAAATGTTTATCCCTTTTCATCTTTACTCGATGAAACAAGCCATAGAAGAAGGATTTATACTTGATGTATTAAAAGGCTATACAACCTATAAAAGTTACTATAAAATCATATCTTGTACAAATGATAATCCAAAATACGATAAAAAAAGAGCAAGTGTAAAACTAAAAGCCTATGTCCAAAACAATATCAAAACAATCGAACAAAAATCACAAATCATGTGTGAGCATTTTTTCCAAAATAGCTTTAAAAAGATAAATGGTAAAGCAAAAGCTATGATTGTAACAAGCTCAAGAGAAAATGCTGTAAAGTATTATCTTGTTTTTAGGGAATATTTAAGAAAAAATTATCCACATTTTAAAGCCATTGTAGCTTTTTCAGGTGAAGTAAATTTAGAAGGTGAAATTTATAGCGAAAGTGGTTTAAATGGTTTTGCGGAAAATGTTTTAAAAGATGAGTTTAAAAAAGATGAGTATCGTTTTTTAATCGTTGCGGAAAAATACCAAACCGGATTTGATGAGCCATTATTACATACTATGTATGTGGATAAAGCATTAAGTGGGGTAAGTGCAGTACAAACTCTATCAAGACTAAACCGAACTTGCAAAAACAAAGAAAACACTTTTGTGCTAGATTTTGTAAATACTCATGAAGATATAGCAAAATCTTTTAGTGTGTTTTATGAGCAAACTTATTTAAGTGAAGCCACAGATGATAATAGAATTTTTGATTTAAAGGCAAATCTAAATGAGTATGAAATTTATACCCAAGAAGAAATAGATGATTTTGCAAATGCTATTTTAAGAAAAGAAAAAGAAAATATCATTCATGCAAAATTGGACATAATGCTAGATAGATTTAATCAAAAAAGTGATGATGAAAAATTAGATTTTTATAATAAAGCAAAAACTTATCTTAAAGAGTATTCTTTTCTTGCACAAATATTGCCTTATGAAGACATAGAGCTTGAAAAACTCTATATATTGCTTAAAAAACTTGCTAGTAAGATCATCTTGCCTAAATCAGAGGATTTAGCTAAAGGAATTTTAGATAATGTGGATTTTGATAGTTATCGCTTACAACTTGATAAAACACAAGACATCGTTTTACAAGGAAATGGAGAGCTAAAGCCTTCGTTCGCAGATGGTTCGAGCAAAAGTGTTGAAGCTGAATTAGAAGAACTTTCAAACATCATCAAAGATTTTAATAACAAATACGCAAATATAGACTTTAATGAAAGCGATAAAATCGCTAAAATCTTATACGATATAAAAGATGATATAGCAAAAAATGAAAGAATACGTGAAACTTTTAGCAAATCCGATATACAAAATTCTCGTATCGAGTTTGATGCGCTTTTAAAAGATAAAATTCAAGATATCTTGGAGTTAAATTTAGAACTTTTTAAACAATTTAATCAAAATATAGAATTTAAAGACAAGATAGCAAATACCATGTTTAATATGGTTTGTAATGATTTTTAAAGTATAAAATTGTCAAAAAAGGATAAATGTTTGTGAGTGTAGATTTTTTTAAAACCTTTGATATTTCAAATAGTGAAAGATTAAAAGCTAAAAAAGTGCAGGGTAAAAAATATGAAATTTTTCTTAATGAAAATGAGCAAAGTCTTATAACTCCTAAAGTGTCTTTTAAAGAAATTTTGAGGTATTATTATCTTTATCCAAAAAATGCCATTCCTTCTTTTAAATTACCTTTTTTCAAGCCTGATTTGAGTGATTTTAATACTCCGCATATTACTTGGCTTGGACATTCTTCGCTTTTTATAAGTTTTAAAGAATATAAAATTTTGATTGATCCTGTTTTTAACACTCATGCTTCGCCCATTTCTTTTATCAACAAGGCTTTTAAAAATGCTCCTGTTTATAATATAAATGATTTTAATGAAATTTTTGCTGTGATTATCACGCATTCGCATTTTGATCATTTAGATGCTAAGAGTATAAAAGCTTTAAAAGAAAAAGCACGATTTTTTATCACACCTTTAAAAGTGGGAAATTATCTAAAAAGCTATGGGGTGAGTGAGAAAAAAATCATAGAGCTTGATTGGTGGAGTGGAGTAGAATTTGATGATTTAAAAATCATTGCAACACCTGCACAGCACAGTTCAAGTAGGGGAGATGGTAAAAACAAAACCCTTTGGGCTTCTTTTGTGATGGAATTTTTAAGTGTAGATAAGAGAGTGTTTTTTAGTGCAGATGGAGGATATTTTACACATTTTAAAAAAATAGGTGAATATTTTGGAAGTTTTGATCTAGCTTGTCTTGAAAGCGGACAGTTTAATATCGCTTGGCCATATTCACATTCTTTTCCTGAACAAATTTTAAAAGAAACAAAGGATCTTAATGCAAAAGCTGTCATGCCTATACATTGGGGGAGATTTTTAGCAGGAACTCATGCGTGGAATGAGGTAGTAAAATTTCTTTATGAAAATTTAGATTTACCCCTTATCACACCAAAAATGGGCGAGGCTTATGAAATAGGGGCTAAATTTAAACAGGATTTTTGGTGGAAAGAAGGATAAATTAACACAAGTTTATAATTTATATTTTGGTTTTTGCTATAGTTTTATAAAACTAAAAAAGGAGATTTTGTGAAAATCATTCAATGGAGTAGGGCGGAATTTAGCCCAAAAGAAGTGAAAATCAATGTTTTAATTGACAATGAAAAAGGTAAAGAAATTCAAATTTTATTAGCTAAAGATAGTGTGATGAAAGAGCATAAAGCTCCTTTTGCTATACATATTCAAGTTTTAAGCGGTAAAATTTGGTTTGAAGTGGAAAAGGAAAAATTTGAATTAAATGCTTTAGATATGATAAGCCTAGAGGCAAATGTAGCGCATTCTTTAGGTGGATTAGAAAATTCTATAATAAGATTGAGTTTAAATAAATCAGATAGTATTCAAAGAGTAAATGCTGTGCTTAAAAAGCCTTGATTTTATAAGGTTTTAATTTGCCTAAATAATTCTAGGCTTTAACCTAGAATTATTTATAGTTTTTAATGAAATTTGCTATTCTTTCTAAACCTTTTTTGATAAGCTCATCGCTTGTGGCATAAGAAAGTCTGAAGTATCCATCCATTCCAAAACCTATACCTGGGACAACGGCAACTTTTTCTTGTTCAAGCAATTTTTGGCAAAATTTCATAGAATCTTTTTCTATTTTTTGTATATTTACAAAAAGATAAAAAGCACCTTCTGGTTTATAAACACTGATATTTGGGATTTGTTTAAGCATATCTAAGGCTAAGTTACGGCGTTTTTCAAAGGCTTGACGCATTTTTTCTATATCTTTATCACATTCTCCATTTAAAGCAGGAATGGCCGCATGTTGAGTAATGGAGCAAATATTTGAAGTGCTTTGTCCTTGAAGTCTTTTAACGGCTGAAATTAGGGCTTTATTTTTGCTTGCCATATAGCCAAAACGCCATCCTGGCATAGCTCCACATTTGCTAAGTCCGTTAATGGTCGTAGTGCGTTTTAAAGCATCTTCGCTTACACTTGCAAAAGCTACAAAATCAAAACCATCATAGCGAAGTTTTTCATACATTTCATCACTTAAAACAGTGATTTGCGTTCCTTCTAAAACTTTAGCAATTTGAGTTAATTCTTCTTTGGAATAAATCGATCCCACGGGATTTGAAGGAGAATTTAACATCAAAACCTTGGTTTTAGCTGTGATAGCTTTTTTTAATTGTTCAGCGGTAATTTTAAAGCCATTTTCTTCTAAGCCTTCTACAAATACAGGTTTTCCACCTGCAAATTTTGCCATTTCAGGGTAGCTTACCCAGTAAGGACTAGGGATAATCACTTCATCATCTTTTTCTACTAAACATTCTATACATTCAAAAAGAGAGTGTTTTGCGCCTACATTGGTGATAATTTCGCTTGTTTCATAATCAAGATTATTATCTTTTTTAAATTTGATTTGAATAGCTTTTAATACTTCAGGAATTCCCGCAACGGCAGTGTATTTTCCACATCCTTTTTCAATAGCACTTATAGCGGCATTTTTGATAGTTTGTGGTGTGTCAAAATCAGGTTCGCCTGCTGAAAAACTAATGATATCTTCGCCTTTGGCTTTAAGTTCATTGGCAAGTGCAGTGATGGCTAAAGTGATAGATTCTTCTAAAACTTGAGATCTTTTTGTAAGCATTTTTCAATCCTTAATAATTTTTGTTTAATTTTAGCAGAAAATTGCATTTTTACAATAAATTTAATTTAAAAATGAGTTATAAATTTCAATAAATGTGAAAATTTGTATTAATTTTTAGGAAAAATTAATACGCATAATAATACATATAATTTTATGTATTATAAAAAATTATTATTTTTGTGATTCAGGTTGTTTTAATATAAGATTTTCAAGTTCTAAAATTTTCTTTTCTAACTTTTCTAGTTTGTCATCGCAATTTGCATCTATGGCTCTAATGTTTTTATTTTTACGCTCTTCGATAATATAAGCAGGAATTCCAACGGCAGTTAAATTTGCACCTACATCTTTAACCACTACAGCATTTGAGCCTATTTTGGCATTTTCTCCTATGGTGATATTGCCAAGTACTTTTGCGCCTGAGCCTATGATCACTCCTTTTTTTATGGTTGGATGGCGTTTAGTACCTTTTTCTAGGCTTGTTCCACCTAAAGTAACGCCTTGATAAATTAAAACATCATCTTCTATGATCGCTGTTTGACCTATAACTACTCCATTGGCATGATCTATAAAAATACGTCTTCCAAGTTCTGCTCCAGGGTGTAAATCTACCCCAGTTAAGAATTGTGAAATTCCACTAATCATTCTTGCAATACGTTTAAAATTTCTTATATAAAAAAAATGTGCAAAGCGGTAATTTACTACAGCCCACACTCCAGGGTAATTAAAAAAAAGTTCTATACAAGAATTAAAAGCTGGATCTTGTGCCTTTGGCTGAGAAAAATCTTCTTTTATAATACCCCAAAAATTCATCTAAACTCCTATGCTTTTTAAATAACCATTATCATTTAAGAAAAGATAAAGTTCCCCTAAAATATGCTTTTTTTGCTTGTCATTTACAAGCTTAGAATTACTTATGCGTTCATTAAGTATATCCATGATAGCGTGTATATCATAGTCTAAATCTTCTAAGGCATCAAGTATGGATTGTGCTTCTATAACCCCCTCAACTTCATAGCCTTTTTCATTGATACTTATAATAGCTTCAGTAGGATGAGTAAAAAGATTGTGTTTCATTCCAAGTACTTCTTGATAGGCACCTACAAGAAAAAACCCTAGAAAATAATTTTCTTTTTCTACATCTACATCGTGTAAAAATAAAGGTTTATCTTTAGAGTATGAAATTTCTCCATCACTATCGCAGGTTATATCCCAAATACTTGCACTTCGAGTCGGTTCTTCATCTAAGCGATCAAGTGGCATAATGGGGAAATTTTGTTCTAAGCCCCAAAAATCGGGTATGCTTTGAAAGAGTGAAAAATTTACCAAATACCTTTCTTGTACTTCATCTTGTATAGCAAGCAAATCCGCAGGATTTTGCTTATCACCTAAAAGCAAGATGGCTTTTTTTGTAATCAAATGAGTTAAAATTTCAGCATTGGAACGATCTTGTAAATCCACATAGCCCAAATCAAAAAGAGTTAAAATACTCTCTAAATGATCTATGCTATCATGCAAGTATTCTAAAGCATTGGAAGGTTTTATGCTTTTATAAAGATCGTAAAGCTCATCGATAAGTTTTGGATTTTGTTTTTTAAGTATGAGTTTGTTTTCTGCGTATTCTTGAGAAAAAAGTTCTAATACAGGAGCAATTAAAACAGCGTGATTAGCTGCTACAAAACGTCCACTTTCTATGAAAATATCAGGCTCTAAATCTTTTTTTTGTTCAGCTATATTTTTTAGGATAAAAACTACATCGTTAGCGTATTCTCTTAAGGTATAATTTCTACTTTTTTCATTTTTAAATTGTGAGTATTCCACAGCTAAACCGCCACCAAGATTGATAGCTTTTAGATTTTTAGCTCCCATTTTTCTAAGTTCTGTGTAAATATTTCCTGCTTCATTTAAGGCTTTTTTCAAGGGATGAATTTCGGTAATTTGTGAGCCTAGATGAAAGTGAATCATGGTAAATTGTTCTAAAAGTTTGTTTTCTTTGAGTAAATTTACCGCTTCTATGAGTTCAGTGGATGTAAGTCCAAATTTAGAATTAATCCCACCACTTTTTGCCCAAATTCCAACTCCAGCAGAATGCAAACGCACGCGTAAGCCTATATTTGGTTTAGGTTTAAAGCGTTCTTTGGCTATGTCTATGATAGCTTCAAGTTCATTAAGTCCTTCTATGGTTAAAGTGATATTATGTCCCATTTCAGCTGCGATAAAGCCTATATTGATAAGTTCTCTATCTTTAAAGCCGTTTACTGTAATAGGTGCGCCTTCATTATTATAAGCCATAGCGAGTAAAAGCTCTGCCTTAGAACCTGCTTCAAGTCCGTAGTTATAGTCTTTTCCAAGCTTTACAAGATTTTTTACAAAACCAGGGTATTGATTGACCTTTAAAGGATAAACAGCGTTAAATCCTCCTTTATAGCCAAATTCTTTTCTTGCTTTATTGAAATTTCCGTAAATATTTTCAATTTGTTTTTGAATAAGATGAGGAAATCTTAAAAGTAAAGGCCCCTTGTATCCATCATCTCTTAATTCTTTAACTATATCAATAATAGCAGGTTTTTTCTCATGATTGATACAAACTTTACCATTTTTGATAATAAAATTTTCATTTCCCCAAATATCAATACCATAATCCATCATAAAACCTTCTTTAAGTCTGAAATTTTAATCATTTTTTCTTCTTTTTTTGCTAAATTTTTATAAAACAAACTTTCATTTTGTGCTTCATTTTCTCCCATACAAAGAAAAATTTCAGCATTATTTTTATCCGCGTTTTCGAGATGTTTAGCTAGTTTTCTTGCCTCATAGCTTAAAAACACTTTATATTCTTTTCTTAAATTTGTAGCGATATGCAAAAGTTTTTGGATATAAATTTCATCCATAGCGCAAAGATAAATTCCTTCTCTTTGAACCTTTTCTTCTTTTTGTTCTAAAATGGCTATAATTCTTTCTATACCCATGGCAAAACCTACGCCAAAACCACTTTTTCCATCAAGGTATTCAATGAGTCTATCATATCTTCCGCCCCCAGCAATAGCAGCTTTTGCACCAATTTCATCGCTAATGAATTCAAAAGCCGTTTTAGAGTAGTAATCAAGCCCTCTAACAAGTTTAGAATCTACTTCAAAATCCACTCCATTTTCTTTTAAAACGCTTTGTAAAATTTCAAAATCTTTTTGACAAGATGAGCATAAATTTTGATTTAAAAGTGGAGCATCGTTAAGTAAGCTTTGGCAATGCTCATTTTTACAGTCTAAAACACGAATGGGATTTAAGTTTTTTCTACGCAAACAATCCTCGCAAAAACCTTTTTTGCTATCTAAAAAATGTATTAAATTTTCACGATATTTTGGCATACATTCTAAACAACCTAAAGAGTTAATCAGTAGTTTAAATTTAATATCTAAGCGTGAAAAAATTTCTACTAACATTAAAATAATACTTGCATCTTCATAAACGCTTGCGTTTCCAAAACTTTCAACGCCAAATTGATGAAATTCTCTTAAGCGTCCTTTTTGGGGTCTTTCATAGCGGAACATAGAGCCATGATAAAACCATCTTTTCACACTAGTGTTTTTATCGAGTTTTTTTTCTATATAGGCACGCACTACCCCAGCAGTTCCTTCAGGACGCATGCAAACATGATTTTCGCCTTTATCGATAAATTCATACATTTCTTTACCTACTATATCAGAACTTTCTCCTACGCTTCTTTTAAAAAGGGTGCAAAGTTCTAAATGCGGTGTATTGATAAAAGTAAAGCCATAGTTTTTAGCTACTTCTTCGCAGGTTTTAATCACTTTTTCATAATAATATGCATCTTTATCTAATAAATCTTTCATTCCTTTTAAAGCGTTAATCATTGTAAAAATTCCTTTATTTGTTGGTGTAATTTTTCTTTACTTTCTTTTGCGTCAAGTGTTAAAATTTCTACAGAAATTTTTTCTTTTAAAAAATGAAGCACTTTTTCGAGTTTATCTTGCACACTTAAAAAATACTCAATGCCACGTTTTTCTATGCTATCTAGTTCTTTTTGACTGAGGCGTTCTTGGATAAGGCTTGCATCTCCTTTTAAAAAGATAATTTTTTGTGGAAAAAAATCTTCTAAAGCAAAACTATTTAAAGCAAAAAGTAAATCGTTTTCAAAATCTTTGGCATAAGCCATGCCTGAAATAAAACTTCTATCGCTAATAATGAGTTTGTTTTGATTGGTTTTTAAGATTTCTTCAAAATGTTGAGCACGATCAGCTAAAAAAAGCAAGAGTTCAGCTCTTTTGCTAATAGGATGAGTTTTATTAAGTAAAATTTCTCTTAAATGTTTTCCAAGTTCTGTTCCGCCAGGTTCGAGTGTAAAAATGGCGTCTTTGTAAATTTCTTTTAAAAGTGAAATTTGCGTACTTTTTCCTACGCAGTCAATACCTTCAAAAACTACATACAAGATTGATCCTTTAAAAAAGGTAGAATTTCTTTTGGAACAAGAGAACTTACATCGCCCCCATGTGCTACTATAGAGCGAACAATAGAACTTGAAATAAAAGCATGTTTTAGACTTGGCATAAGATAAATGGTTTCCATATCTTCCCAAAGTGCGTGATTTGCATAGCCAATTTGCAATTCGTATTCAAAATCACTCACCGCTCTAAGTCCACGGATTATAGTATTAACTTTTAATTCTTTGGCTAAATCTACAAGCAAATTATCAAAAGCAATGATTTTAACATTTTTTAAATTTTGTGTTGCGAGCAGGGCTAGTTCTTTGCGTTTTTCTAAATCATAGCAAGGTTTTTTATGTTCACTTTTTGCTATGGCAACGATGACTTCATCAAAAATTTTTAAAGCCCGTTTTATAACATCTAAATGCCCGTTGGTAATAGGATCAAAAGTCCCAGGATATAAACAAGTCATTTTTGCTCCAATTTTTTTTAAAAATATAACAAATTTAAACTAAAAATTTTGCCATTTTTCATATAAATTGTGTTTTATTTCTAAAAGATCTAACCATTTACCTACGATAAAATTTTCCATTTGCTCTAGATTGTTTGCTCTAGAATAACTTGCGATAATAGGAGGTGCGATGATAGCTCCCATTTGGCTAAGTTTTAACATATGTTCTAAATTTAAAGTAGAAAAAGGCATTTCGCGTACACCTAAGATGAGTTTTTTTCTTTCTTTTAAGGCTACTGCTGCAGCACGCATTAAAAGAGTGTCTGCAAAACCAGCGTGAATTTTTGCTAAACTTGAAATCGAACAAGGAGCAATGATAGTTTTTTCTATTCCAAAAGATCCACTTGCTACACTTAGACTTAAATTTTTATCATCTAAAAAATGAGTGTATTTAAAATTTTCTTGACAAATTTCTTCTAAATTTGCTCGATTTTCAGCTTTGAAGCTAAGTTTAGCACCTTGGGTTAAAATGCAATAAAGTTCGCATTGATTTTCTAAATTTTTTAATAATTTTAAGCCTAAATTGACACTGCTTGAACCAGAAATTCCTAATAAAACCTTCATTGTATAATCATCCTATTTTTACCCACTACGATGCCTTGCATAACTTTACCTTCTTTGTTTTTTGCACGAATCCTTTCGCCCATATTTGCACTTTGCAAAGCCACAAGTTCGATTAAAACATCAACATTTGCTTCGCTTAAAACCCCGATTATAGGATCATTTCGGCGTATTAAAGCTGTGGTTTTAAACATATTTGCCCTTAAAATGGCGTTTTTGTTAATATTGCTTTTAGCTACAAGATTATCCACATCATCTAAGGTTAAGGCATTTAAAGGAACTTTATCAAAATCAATCAATACGCTTTTATAGTCAAAAGCTCCAAGTTTATCTCCTCTTTTTATAGCGCGTTCGCTTTTTAAAACTTCTAAATTTGCTTGAATGAAATATCTAAAAAATACATTTTTTTGTATATTTTGCGGAGTTTTAAATTCAGCCCTTAAAAAGCCTTGTGCTTGATTAAAACGCCCATTAGCGATTCTTAGAAATTCATATTGATCAAAATCTTTAGGCAGTGATGTTATTTTTAAATCAATTTGAGAAATTATAATTTTAGGGAAATTATTTCTAAATTCTTTAGCTAGTGCTGTTTTGATTTCTTCTAAACTAGCTGCTTGGATATAATTTATCACAATAAAAAAAGTTAAAAAAATAATTTTCATTTTTATCCTAAGAATTATAATGCAATAAATAGTATTTTAGCTTTTATAAGTTTAACAAAGCCTTTAGAAGGCTTTGTATAGAGTTAAAAAGTAGGGATAACAGAGCCTTTGTATTTTTCTATGATGAAATTTTTAATTTTATCGCTTGTTAAAATTTCTTTAATAACAAGACTTTTTTGACTTGTTTCTTCACCTTTTCTTGTAGCTAAAACAATAGCATATAAACTATCTTTATCTTCCATAAAAATACCATCTTTTAAAGGGTTTAAACCTGCTCCAAGAGCATAGTTTGTGGTAATAATAGCCAAATCAGTATCATTTAGGGCTCTTGGAAGTTGTGCGGCTTTAAGCTCTATAAATTTAAGATTTTTTGGATTTTTACTTATGTCAATAGGGGTTTTAAGGGTGTTTTGACTTTTAAATTCTATTAAATTTGCTTTAGCTAGTAAATCAAGGGCTCTGCTTTCATTGGTAGCATCATTAGGTATAGCGATTTTAGCACCATTAGGAATATCTTTTATATCTTTTATGGAATTAGAATATATAGCCATAGGAACTAAAACAATAGCATCTAAAGAACTTAAATTTGTTCCTTTGTGGGTATTAAAATCATCTAAAAAAGGTTTATGCTGATATAAATTTGCATCTAAATCTTTTTCATTTAAAGCGATGTTAGGTATATTATAGTCATTAAATTCCTTAATTATTAACTTCCAACCTTTTTCTTGAAATAAGGGTTTGGAGAAATTTAAAATTTCAGCATAAGGCGTTGGTGTTGCACCTATGATTATGGTTTTATCTGCTCCAAAACCAAGGCTAATTGTAAATAAAACACTTAAAAATATTTTTTTAATATTCATGCTATACTCCTAAAAAGCTGGGATTAATATATCTTTATAATGTTCATTAATGATGGCTTTAAATTTATCGCTTCTTAAAATTTCATCAATTACTTTGGTTTTTTCGCTATCTTTATCTTCTGAGCGTACCACAACATAATTTACATAAGGGCTATTTTTATCTTCCCTAAAAATAGTATCTTTACTTGGATTCAGACCGGCTCCAAGTGCGAAATTAGAATTAATTATAGCAATATCAACATCATCTAAAGCTCTTGGAAGTTGTGCGGCTTTAAGCTCTATAAATTTAAGTTTTTTTGGATTTTTGTTTATGTCCAATGGGGTTTTTAGAGTATTTTTGTTAAGCTCTATTAATTTTGCTTTCTCTAAAAGCTCTAAAGCTCTACTTTCATTGGTGGCATCATTAGGTATAGCAACTCTAGCACCTTCTTTAAGATTTTCTAAATTTTTGATTTTTTTACTATAAACTCCTACTGGAGCTATAAGTACAGGCGTTGTTGCAATTAAATTTGAACCTTTCTTTAGGTTGTATTCTTCTAAAAAAGGTTTGTGTTGATATAAATTTGCATCAAGTTCTTTTTCCTCTAATGCACGATTGGGCAAAATATAGTCTGAAAATTCTACTATTTTAAGCTCATACCCTTTGTTTTTAAAATCATCTTTCATTAGTTCTAGTAAGCTACCAAAAGGATTTGGAGTGGCTCCTATAGTAATGTTTTGTGCAAATAGACTAGATAAATTTAGAATGCAAGCGAGTATAATAATTTTAAATAAATTCATAAAAACTCCTTTGTATTTAAGAAAAAAGTCCCTAGGTAAGGGACAAAATTAAAAAGCAGGTAAAACAGATCCGTTGTATTTTTCTATGATAAATTGTTTGATTTTATCACTTTGTAGAGCTTGGGTTAAGGCTTTGATTTTTGGATCGTTTTCATGTCCCACTCTTACAACAAGAATGTTTGCATACGGACTTTCTTTATCTTCGATAAATACGCTATCTTTTGCAGGATTTAGATTTGCAGAGAGAGCGTAGTTGGAATTAATTACAGCAAAATCAACATCATCTAAAGCTCTTGGAAGTTGTGCAGGCTTTAATTCTACAAATTTAATTTTTTTAGGATTGTCTATAATATCAAGAGGTGTTTTTAAAGCCTTATCTTTAAATTTTACCAAACCTTTTTTTGCAATAATATCTAAAGCTCTACTTTCATTGGTTGGATCATTTGGAATGGCGATTTTAACCCCTTCTTTAATATCATCTAGACTTTTGTATTTTTTGGAGTAAACAGCCATAGGTTCTATGTGTATGGCAGCTACTTTGATAAGTTTGGTGCCTTTGTTTTTATTAAATTCTTCCAAATAAGGAGTATGTTGGAAAAAATTTGCATCGGCTTCTCCGTTATCAACAGCTAGATTAGGTAAAACATAATCCGTAAATTCTTTGATTTCAAGTTTATAGCCTTGTTTTTCTAAATCAGGTTTTACTTGCTCTAGGATTTCAGCATGAGGGACGGGAGTTGCTGCAACTGTGATGGTTTCTAATGCATTTGCATTAAGACTTAATGTTAAAATACTTGCTATAAATAAAGATTTGATTTTCATTTTTTTCCTTTTTAGTCATTTTGTGCTTGCTTTAATCTTAATAAATTCACTCTGACTATCAGGAAGAAGCATATAAAAACTTGTTGATAGTCAGATTAGCGCATCTGATACATCATTCTATTTCCTTTAATTTTTTGTTTAAATTCTACTTAAAAAAACTTATATTTATCTTAAAAGGAGATATAATCTCCTTATTTTTTGAAACCTTTATAAAGCAAACTTCCTAAAAATAAGATAAAAACAATTACTTGCCAAAAGAAATTTTCATCATTGTTTATATTGATGACTATGCTAACTCCAAGTAAAATCAATAGAGTGGCAATAATATATGTAGTTTTACTATTTTTAGCCCAAGTATAAAATAAATTACCTAGAATTTGAACTAACTGAACTAATATAAGTAAAATAACTACAGTTTGAATCATAACTTCTTTGTTAAATCTTTCATAACCATAGCGAATAGCTACATCTCCTAATCCTCCACCACCGACAGTTCCAGCAAGAGCAGAAAAACCAATGGTAAAGATCAAAGTTAGGGTAATTCCGCTAATTATAGCAGGAAGGGCTTCACTAAAGATAACCTTGAAGATAATTTGAATATTGCTAGCACCATAACTTTTTGCTGCTTCTATGATTCCTTTGTCTATTTCTTTAAAAGCACTTTCAAGCATCTTTGCCAAATAAGGAGCTATTCCGATAGCTAAAGGAACTATGGCAGCATTTGTACCTATGCTTGTGCCTACTATGATTTTAGAAAGTGGTAAAAGAACAACTATAAGAATTAAAAATGGAAAGGCGCGCAGTATATTTGTAATAAAATCTAAAATGCTATAAGCGATTTTATTTTCTTTAATTCCATTTTTATCCCAAATAGCAAGTAAAATTCCAGGAATAATAGCCAATAAAAATCCAAATAGTACAGCCATTAAACTCATATAAATTGTTTCATTAAGTGCAGGTTTTAAAATGTTTTCATAATTTTCACTGAAACTTGTGATAGAACTTAAACTCACTTCTTTAATATCCTGCCAAGAAAATTCATTAAAAAATTGAGAAATTCTACTAAAAAAAGCACTGATGATAGAGATGTTTTCTTCATTCATGATGCCACCTCCCATAATACTCCACTTTTTTCTATGTAATCAAGAACCTTGTCTTTATCCTTTTCATTTATATTTATAACTAAATTTCCCAAGGCTTTTCCATTAAGTTTTTCTATTTTACCCCAAACTATGTTAAAGTCTATATTTAGAGTTCTTGCCATATGAGTGATGACACTATTTTGGGCAACTTCTTTTGGAAAGTAAAGTTTGATATTAAGTCCGTGCTCAGGTAAGAAGTCGCTTTCTCCTAAAAATTCTTTCATTTTAGCATTAGGCCTTAAAAAAAGCTCATCAATTGCTCCACTTCCTATGATTTGTCCATGTTCAAGTAATAAAGCTTTTTGAGCTATGTCTTTTACCACATCCATTTCGTGAGTTACTAAAACAACAGTAATCCCAAATTCAGCATTGATTTTAGATATAAGCTCTAAAATATTTTTTGTAGTGTTTGGATCAAGAGCCGAAGTAGCTTCATCGCTAAGTAAAATTTTTGGGTTTAAAGCTAAGGCTCTAGCAATAGCAACGCGTTGTTTTTGCCCCCCACTCAGTTCTCTTGGGTAGGATTTGTTTTTATGATCAAGTCCTACGATTTCAAGTAAAGAATTGACTTTTTGGGCAATTTCTTTTTCGCTCATGTATTCTTTATTAAAAAGCTTGGCATGAAATTTACACTGAGTATAGTGTGTTCTTAAGGGCATAGCAACATTTTCAAATACATTTTTGCGCTCCATTAGGGCAAAATTTTGAAAAATCATCCCTATATCTTTTCTAAGCATTCTCAGCTCTTTTGATTTTTTTTGACTTAAATCTTTAATTTCTTGATCAAAGACTTTTAAGCTTCCTTCTTGATAATTCTCAAGTCCATTAATACATCTTAAAAGAGTGGATTTTCCAGCTCCACTATGACCTACTATGGCGTAAATTTCGCCCTTTTTAATCTCCAAAGAAACATCGTTTATCACGAGTTCTTTGTCATAATATTTTTTTAAATTTTTTATTTTTATCAAATTTTTAACCTCTTAGATTTTGAAGTTCAACTGATATTTTTTCAAGTTGAATTTTTAAATTTTCTAGAGCTTCTTTATTTTGCTCCACCACCTCTTTAGGTGCGTTAGCAATGAATTTTTCATTTGAAAGCATGGAGTTAAGCTTGAAGCTTTCTTTTTCAAGCTTATTTTTTTGATTTTCAAGTCTTGTTAAAATACCACTTAAATCAACATTTTCAAGCGTAATGAAAATTTCTAAATTCTCGCTAACATCACATATTGCCTTTGGTAATTTTTCTTCACTAAATTCTATTTGCTCGCACTTTGCGAGCATCATGATAAAATTCATATAAGCTTTGATTTCATTTTTGATTTTTTTATCGTTAAATTTGATATAAGCTTTTTCTATTTTAGAATTTCCAAGATCGATTAAGCTTTTAGCACGACGGATGCCAACTATGCTTTCTATGAGTAAAGAAAAGATTTTTTCTATATTTTTATCTTGTTCTTTAAATTTTGGATATTTGCTTATCATAATAGAAGGGCTTGTTTTAAGTTCTGTATCACTTAGTTTGTGGTATAAATACTCGCTGATAAAAGGCATGAAAGGATTTAAAAGTTTTAAAGCTTCTTTGAAAATACTACCAAGTTCTTTAACGCTTGATTTTTCGGCTTTACTAAGTTCTATACCCCAATCGCAAAAATCATCCCAAAAGAATTTATATAGGGTATTAGCTGCATCATTAAAGCGATAATTGTCTAAATTTTCTCTTACATCTTTAACACAAGTTTGAAATTTGGCATAGATATATTTTGCTAATTCTGAATGAAGTGTAATATTTTCTAAATCTTCAAATTTACTTTCATTTAAAAGCAGATAATTTGTAGCATTATAAATTTTATTTGTAAAATTTCTAACTTGCAAAAGTTTATCATTACTAAGCTTGATATCACGTCCTTGTATAGCAAGAAGTGCTAAAGTAAAGCGTAAAATATCAGCACTATATTCTTTAATGCTTTCATTTGGATCGATAACATTTCCAAGGCTTTTGCTCATCTTTCTACCTTGTTCATCTTTTACGAGAGCGTGTAAATAAATATCTTTAAAAGGAAGTTGATGTAAGGCATTAGTGCTTTGAAACATCATTCTAGCCACCCAGAAAAATAAAATATCAAAACCTGTAATGAGTAAAGAATTGGGATAAAAATCTTTTAAATCCTTTTCAGACCAAATTTTATCTTTACCCCAATTTTCATTCCCCCAACCTAAAGTACTCATAGCCCAAAGCCCCGAAGAAAACCAAGTATCAAGCACATCTTCATCTTGTTTGAAATTTTGACTTTGGCATTTCGGACAAGTTTTAGGCGTATGTTGGCTTGCCCATTCATGAGAGCATTCACAATAATAGACAGGAATTTGATGTCCCCACCAAAGTTGTCTTGAAATACACCAATCTCTTAAATCTTTCATCCAGGCATTAAAGCTATTTATCCAGTGATTTGGGTAAAATTTACTTTCTCCAAGCGCAACTTTTTCTATACTTTCTTGGGCGATTTCTTTTTTTACAAACCATTGTTTGGAGATATAAGGTTCAACTATATTGTTGCAACGATAACAATATCCTACTTGATTGTTATACTCTTCTATTTTTTCTATAAAACCAAGACTTTCAAGTTTGGTTACGATTTTTTCTCTTGCTTCTAAGCGTTCTAAACCTTGAAACTCTAAACAATGTTCGTTTAAAATTCCTTTTTCATTAAAAACACTTATAAATTCTAAATTATGCTTAAGTCCTACTTCATAATCATTCATGTCATGTGCGGGAGTAACTTTTACAACTCCTGTTCCAAATTCTTTTTCTACATGTTCATCAGCTATGATTTTAATGGCTTTTTTGCTTATAGGCAAAATCACTTCTTTACCCACAAATTTAGTATAGCGTTCATCATCAGGATGCACCATAACTGCAGTATCGCCAAAAAAAGTTTCAGGACGCGTTGTGGCTACTACTAAAAATTCATCGCTATCTTTTAAAAAGTATTTAATATGATAAAGTTTTCCTTTGTTTTCTTTGTATTCAACTTCTATATCACTTAAAGCGCCATCGTGAGTGCACCAATTTATCATGTAGTTTCCACGTACAATAAGTCTTTTATCATAAAGTTCCACAAAGGCTTTTTTTACGGCATTAACCAAACCTTCATCCATAGTAAAACGCAAGCGACTCCATGCAGGAGTGATGCCTAGTGTTCTCATTTGGTCTAAAATTTTTCCACCGCTTTGCTCTTTCCACTCCCAGACTTTTTCTATAAATTTCTCTCTACCTAGTTCTTCTTTTTTAATGCCTTGAGCAAGGAGTTGTTTTTCTACAACATTTTGAGTGGCAATACCTGCGTGATCAAGTCCTGGTTGATAAAGAACCTTATAACCGTCCATTCTTTTATAACGCGTCATAATATCTTGCAGAGTAAAAGTTAAAGCATGTCCTATGTGTAAAACTCCAGTGACATTAGGAGGAGGCATCATAATGCAGAAATTTTTATCTTTTTCTTGTATGGTTTTATTGCCATCGATCTCAAAATATCCGCGTTCTTCGCAAATTTGATAATACTCTTTTTCTAAATTTTTATCATACATTATTTGCCTTTATTGTTTTAGCTTATTTAATAGAGCTAATTTCTATAATTTCACAAAACGGGAAGAAATATTGTGCTGTATTAAGTCCAGTTTTCAAACTTTTGATATGTTTAGAAAAATCACTTCCTTTGCCATCTTTTTTAATTTGAAGTTTAAGTCTTTCTAAAATTTCTTCACGTGCTACATGTTCATTTAATTCTTTTGGATTGTTTAAATATGGGCTTAATCTATCTAGACTAATATATTTATAAGCTTTTTTCATATCTGAAAAGATAATTTCTTTGTTATAGATAGTTAATTTCATTTCCCCTTTTGGTAGCATTTTAACAAAAATACTTAGATAATAATCTTTTGCATTATCTTGTATAACGCTTAGCATATCTTTTAACAGATTGATTCTGTATTGGCTTAAAAATTTTCCATCTAAAACATAAACTTTCATATTTTCTGTGCTAAGTTCAGGTTCTAAACGACTGTTTTTTCCTATGCTTAGATACTCTCTAGCGGTATTTAGATATTTATTTTTGTTTGATTTGTTTGATTGAAGTTCTTTTTTTACAGCTCTTTCTCTTTCTAAGATCTTTTGTTGTTTGCTGATTTCTTTTTTAAGAGCTTCTATTTTGGCTTGTTTATTTTCTTGTTTTAATTTTTCTTTATCCGTATCTAAAATTTGCTTATTTTCATTTGTATTAATATTATTACTTGTATTGGTGTCATTATTTAAGCTTTGATTGTTTTCGCTTATTGATGTATTAAATGTATTGTTATTTAAGCTTTGATTTTCATCTAATGGGTTTGTTTCTTGCTTTTGGATGGTATTGTTATTAATATTTATATCTGATGAACTATTGTTGGTTTGGATCGAAGGTGAATAGGAATTATCGTAGTTATTGGTATACGATTTTTGTTCGGTGTAAGTGTTGGTATTTAAGGTGTAATTCTTTGGTTTTGAATATTCAAAAAGATAATAATATGTTCCACCTAATATCACAATAACAGCAATTAATATGCCAACAATAATAGAAAAAATTTTCAAATTCATTTGCTATCCCTTAAAAACAGAAAGTTAAATAATTTTAGCATTGTACTATAATCTAATATAAAGTAATTTTAAATTTCTATATTTTTAAGTAATTTTTTTTTATAATTTTAACTTTTATAAGGAAAATAATGCCACTTTCAAAATTAAATAATGAACAATATCTTGCTGCTACTGCTGATTTTGGACACAATCTTGTTATTGCAAGTGCAGGGACGGGAAAAACTTCTACTATTGTTGCAAGAATTTCTTATCTTTTAAGCAAGGGAGTGGCACCTCAAAAAATCATGCTTTTAACTTTCACAAACAAAGCCAGCAAAGAAATGATAGGGCGTTTAGGGAAATTTTTTGATAAAAATATTACCAGTAAAATACTTGCAGGAACTTTTCATAGTACGGCTTATACCTTACTTAGAAATGCGGATAAAAATATAGCCTTAAAGCAAGCAAGCGAGTTAAAAACTCTACTTAAAAGTGTCTATGAAAAAAGAACTTTTAGGCATTTAAGTGATATAAAACCTTATCAATCAAGTTATTTATATGATCTTTATTCTTTGTTTCAAAACAAAGCACACAATCAAGATTTTTATACTTGGTTTTGTCAAAACTACGAAGATCAAAGTATTTATGCTGAAATTTATGAAGATATTTTAAAAGAATATGATAATGAAAAAAAGCGTTTTAATTATGTAGATTTTAATGACTTACTTATCGATCTAAAAGAGCTTTTAAAAGAAGAAAAATATGAATTTGATGAAATTTTAGTAGATGAATATCAAGACACAAACACTTTGCAAAGTTCCTTAATAGAGGCTTTTCATAGTAAAAGTTTGTTTTGCGTAGGGGATTATGATCAAAGTATTTATGCTTTTAATGGAGCGGATATTAATATCATAGGTGGGTTTAAAGATCGTTTTAAAGATGCAAAAATTTTTTCTTTAAATAAAAACTACCGTTCATCAAGAAGTATTTTAGCTTTGGCTAATAAAGTGATTTTAAATAATGAAAGATTATATCCAAAAGAACTTATTGTTACAAGAAATGATGAGTTTAAAGCCCCATCTTTGCTTACTTTTGAAGAATTATTTGATCAGTATCAAAATATAGCCAAAATGATACTTACAAGCGGAGTAAGTTTGGAAGAAATTGCCGTGATTTTTCGCAACAACTCAAGTGCTGATGGGGTTGAAGTAGCTTTAAGGGAGCAGGGTATTGCAAGTGTGAGAAAGGGAAGTGGAAGTTTTTTTGAAAGTTTGGAAGTTAAAGCTTTTAGCTCCATGCTTGCGCTTGTGGTAAATCCTAAAGATATCATGGCTTTTATTCATTTGGTTCAATATACCAAGGGTGTGGGTGGAGTTTTAGCAAAAGAAATTTTTGACGCACTTTTAAAATTAGGGCATGGAAATTTAATAAAAGGTTTTTTAGATCCTGATAAAAATGTAAATTTGCAAAATCATCAAAAAAGAAATTATCAACTTGGGCTTTTTGCAGATTTGGAAGAATTAGCCAGCGAAACTCGTTTTAAATTTGAGAGTGAATTTGATGCACATCCTATTTTAAGACTTTCAAAAATCAATGATTTGTGCGCTAGAAATTTGGAAAAAATCTATCTTTTTTTAAAAAAAGCTATGGAAATAAAACATTCTTTGACTTTAGTCAATTTAATTTGTGAAAATTCTTTTTATAGAGAAATTTGCGAAGAACTTGCAACCAAAAGAGCGACAAATAAAGCAGGGCAGGTGGATTTATTAAGAAAGAGTGAAAATTTAGAAAAAATAGAAACAAAATTCAATGTCTTAAAAGAGCTTACAAAAAATTATAGCGATATTTACAAGTATTATAATTTTCTAACTTTAGGTGCAAGCGAAATGAGTAGTGGCAAAGGAGTTAATTTGCTTAGCGTGCATGCGAGTAAAGGCTTGGAATTTGATCTTGTTTTTGTGATTGATCTTGCGCAAGGTCGCTTTCCTAATCAAAAGCTTATGGGAATGGGTGGAAGCTTAGAAGAAGAAAGAAGACTTTTTTATGTTGCGGTAACTAGGGCAAAAAATATACTTTATTTAAGTTATGCTAAATATGATAAAAACAAAAAAACTTCTTTTGCTCCTTCTCGTTTTCTTATAGAAGCAGGGCTTTGCAAGGGAGAGTTAACTATAGATTGATAAAATTTCCTTTCAAGTAAGTTATATTATAAAGAAAGGTTTATTTTATGAAAAAAATATTAATTTTAAGTTTAGTAGCAGCAAGTTTTTTAAATGCTGAAATTTTAGTTTATGGTCCAGGTGGTCCTGCTTCTGTGCTAAAAGAGCTTGCTTTAAAATTTGAGGAAAAAACAAAAGAAAAGGTGATTGTAACCGCAGGTCCAACTCCAGCTTGGATAGATAAAGCAAAAGAAAATGCAGATTTGATTTTTTCAGGCAATACTTCAATGATGGATGATTTTGCTAAAAAAATTCCAAGTTTAAGTTTGGAAAATTTAAGCGTTTTAAATGTGCGTCCATCAGGTATTATCGTGCGTCCAAATAATCCAAAAAATATTAAAAATTTTGAAGACATTTTAAAAGATGGCGTAAATGTTATGGTGGTTGATGGTGCAGGACAAGTTGGACTTTATGAAGATATGGCTTTAAAAAGTGCAAAAAGAGAAAATTTGGTAAAATTACGTAAAAATATAAAAATTTATGCTAAAAATTCCAAAGCTGCTGTAGATGAGTGGAATAACAATCCAAATATTGATGTTTTAATCATTTGGTCTCATTGGGCAAAGGCTTTAGGCGATGATAAAGCTTTATTTATCAAAGATAAAAATGCAGTGATTTATCGTGCAGCTGAAATAGCTCCTACAAAAAAAGGTTTAGAAAATAAAAAAGCTTTAGAATTTGTAGATTTTATTAAGAGTAAGGAAGCTCAAAAAGTGTGGAAAAAATATACTTGGAAAGAAATAAAATAATTTTCAGTGAAATTAAAAATAATTAATATTTATAGGATATAATTACTCCTAAAACATTAATTGTAATAATGTTTAAAATATCAAAAAAGGAAATTAAATGAGTACAGTAAATTTTAAAGGAAATCCTGTAAAACTTAAAGGAAATTCAGTAGAAGTTGGAGCAGATGCTCCTAAGGTAAATCTTAAAGCTAAAGATTTAAGCGTGATTGAAATCGGTGCAGCGGGTAAAACTCAAATCATTTTAAGTGTTCCAAGCTTAGATACACCAGTTTGTGCTACAGAGGCTAGAGAATTTAATAAAAAAGTAGCCAGTTACAATGGTGCTGAAGTGATTGTAGTAAGTATGGATTTACCTTTTGCTATGGGAAGATTTTGCAGTACAGAAGGTATTGAAAATTTAAGTGTCGCAAGTGATTTTGTGGCAAAAGAATTTGGTGAAAAATATGGTGTTTTGATAAATGAAGGTGCTTTAGAAGGGCTTTTAGCTCGTGCTGTATTTGTGATTAAAGAGGGTAAAGTGGCATATAAAGAACTTGTAAATGAAATCACAGAAATGCCAGATATTGTAAAACTTGATGCATTTTTTGGTGGTTCTAGCTGCTGCGGTGGTTGTGGTTGCCATTAATTTTGATTAAGCCCATTCTTAGGGCTTAATTTTTACATCTTCATTTTTTTTATTATTTTAAGTTGATTATTTTTTAATTGTTAAGTTGATTATTTTTAATATTTATTTTGTGTAAGAAAAATATAAAAAGGACAATAAAACTCCTATAAAATAGAGCTTTAAAATTATTATTTTTATTAAAATTTCAAGAGATTTTTATACTCCATTTTTTATAATAAGATGATTTTTTTATTTTGGAGGAATAAGGATGAATAGAAGGGATTTTATTAAAAATACCGCTATTGCAAGTGCTGCTAGTGTTGCAGGACTTAGTGTTCCAAGCTCTATGCTTGGCGCGCAAGAAGAAGATTGGAAATGGGATAAGGCTGTTTGTAGATTTTGTGGAACTGGCTGTGGAATTATGATAGCCAGAAAAGATGGCAAAATCGTAGCAACAAAAGGTGATCCTGCAGCACCCGTAAATCGCGGACTTAATTGTATCAAAGGTTATTTTAATGCTAAGATCATGTATGGTGAAGATCGTCTTGTTATGCCTTTACTTCGCATGAATGAAAAAGGCGAATTTGATAAAAAAGGCAAATTTCAACAAGTTTCTTGGCAAAGAGCCTTTGATGAAATGGAAAAACAATTTAAAAAAGCCTACAATGAACTCGGCGTTACAGGTATAGGGATTTTTGGTAGTGGGCAATACACCATCCAAGAAGGTTATGCTGCTTTAAAACTTGCAAAAGCGGGCTTTAGAACAAATAATATCGATCCAAATGCAAGACATTGTATGGCCTCTGCAGTGGTTGGTTTTATGCAAACTTTTGGTGTAGATGAGCCATCAGGCTGTTATGATGATATAGAGCTTACAGATACTATTATCACTTGGGGGGCTAATATGGCTGAAATGCACCCAATCCTTTGGTCAAGAGTAAGCGATAGAAAACTAAGCAATCTTGATAAGGTCAAAGTTGTTAATCTAAGTACTTTTTCTAACCGTACTTCAAATATTGCTGATATTGAAATTATTTTTAAACCAAATACAGATTTGGCTATTTGGAACTACATAGCAAGAGAGATTGTTTATAATCATCCAGAGGCTATGGATATGAAATTTATCAAAGATCACTGCGTATTTGCAACTGGTTATGCTGATATTGGTTATGGTATGAGAAATAATCCAAATCATCCAAAATTTAAAGAAAGTGAAAAAGATACAGTTGAAAAAGAAAATGTAATCACTCTAGACGATGAAGAGGCTACTTCTTTATCTTATCTTGGCGTTAAAGCGGGTGATAAATTTGAAATGAAACATCAAGGTGTGGCTGATAAAAACTGGGAAATTTCTTTTGAAGAATTTAAAAAAGGTTTAGCCCCTTATACTTTGGAATACACTGCAAAAGTAGCCAAAGGTGATGATAATGAGTCTTTGGAAGATTTTAAGAAAAAACTTCAAGAATTAGCTAATCTTTACATAGAGAAAAATCGCAAAGTCGTAAGTTTTTGGACTATGGGCTTTAATCAACACACAAGAGGTTCTTGGGTAAATGAACAAGCTTATATGGTGCATTTTTTACTAGGAAAGCAAGCTAAACCAGGTAGTGGAGCCTTTTCTTTAACAGGACAGCCAAGTGCCTGTGGAACAGCTAGGGAAGTAGGAACTTTCTCGCATCGTTTGCCTGCAGATATGGTTGTAGCCAATCCAAAACACAGAGAAATTTCTGAAAAAATTTGGAAAGTTCCTGCAAAGACCATCAACCCAAAACCAGGCTCTCCTTATCTTAATATCATGAGAGATTTAGAAGATGGAAAAATTAAATTTGCATGGGTGCAAGTGAATAATCCATGGCAAAACACTGCAAATGCAAATCACTGGATCGCAGCAGCAAGAGAAATGGATAATTTTATTGTTGTAAGTGATTGTTATCCTGGAATTTCAGCAAAAGTAGCTGATCTTATTTTACCAAGTGCTATGATTTATGAAAAATGGGGTGCTTATGGTAATGCTGAAAGAAGAACTCAACATTGGAAACAACAAGTTTTACCTGTAGGTGCTGCCATGAGTGATACTTGGCAAATTTTAGAATTTGCAAAACGCTTTAAGCTTAAAGAAGTTTGGAAAGAGCAAAAAGTGGATAATAAGCTTACCTTGCCAAGTGTTTTAGAAGAGGCAAAAGCTATGGGTTATAGTGAAGATGATACACTTTTTGATGTGCTATTTGCCAATAAAGAAGCAAAAAGCTTTAATCCAAACGATGCTATCGCAAAAGGCTTTGATAATACTGATGTTAAAGGCGATGAGAGAAAAATTCAAGGCAGTGATGGAAAAGAATTTACAGGTTATGGCTTTTTCGTTCAAAAATACCTTTGGGAAGAATATCGTAAATTTGGCTTAGGACACGGACATGATTTAGCGGATTTTGATACCTATCATAAAGTAAGGGGTTTAAGATGGCCTGTGGTTAATGGCAAGGAAACACAATGGAGATTTAATACTAAATTTGATTATTATGCTAAAAAAGCGGCTCCAAATTCAGATTTTGCTTTTTATGGTGATTTTAACAAAATGCTTACAAATGGGGATTTAATAGCTCCTAAAGATGAAAAAGAGCACAGTATTAAAAATAAGGCTAAAATTTTCTTTAGGCCATTTATGAAAGCACCTGAAAGACCAAGTAAAGAGTATCCATTCTGGCTTGCAACAGGAAGGGTTTTAGAGCATTGGCATAGTGGAACTATGACTATGCGTGTGCCTGAGCTTTACCGCGCTGTGCCTGAAGCACTTTGCTATATGAGTGAGAAAGATGGAGAGAAATTAGGCTTAAATCAAGGTGATTTGGTTTGGGTGGAATCTCGTCGTGGTAAAGTAAAAGCAAGAGTAGATATGCGTGGAAGAAACAAACCGCCTGTAGGACTTGTATATGTGCCGTGGTTTGATGAGAATGTATATATCAATAAAGTTACTTTGGATGCGACTTGTCCGCTTTCAAAACAAACTGACTTTAAAAAATGTGCTGTAAAAATTTACAAGGCTTAATTTAGGGTTTTGATTAAATGAAAGGTAGAAGAGAATTTTTCGTTAGTGCCTTTAAGGCTGTATGTTTATGTACAGGAGGCGGATTTTTGGCTAATTTGGCTTTAAAAGCCGATGATAATTATGCTTTGCGTCCTCCTGGGGCTGAAGATGAAGCTAGGTTTTTAAGCAAATGTATTCGTTGTGGGCTTTGTGTAAAAGCCTGTCCTTATGATACTTTAAAGCTTGCTAGCTTGTTAGATAGTCCAAAAAATGGCACACCTTTTTTTAAGGCAAGAGAAATTCCTTGTTATCTTTGTAAGGATATTCCTTGCATTAGAGAATGTCCAACCGATGCTTTAGATAAAAAGCATTTAGAACAGGGTATAGAATCTTTGAAAATGGGTATTGCTATTGTTGATAGTGCTTCTTGTGTGGCACACTGGGGAATTCAATGTGATGCTTGTTATAGAGCTTGTCCTTTGATAGATAGGGCTTTAAAACTTGAGCTTAAACGCAATGAACGCACCGCCAAGCATGCTTTTTTACTACCTAGCGTGGATCATGAAGTGTGTGTAGGTTGTGGGCTTTGTGAACTTGCTTGTATTACTGAAAAACCGGCCATTCGTGTTTTGCCAAGGGAGTATGTATTGGGAAAAGCAGGATCTCATTATGTAAAAGGCTGGGATGAAAAAGATGAAGGTCGTATAAAAAATGCAGTTACTTCAAAACATTTTGATGCTAAAAAAGCAACCAATTATTTAAATAATGGAGAACTGTGATGAAGTATTTAATTGCTAGACGCATCGTTCAGCTTGGAATTTTAGCGCTTTTTAGTTTTAAAGCTACAGATTTTATCTTGCAGGGAAATTTAAGTTCTTCTAGACTTTTTAATACCATACCTTTAAGCGATCCTTTTGCGGTTTTGCAAATCATTTTAGCAAGCTGGAGTATAGATTTAATGGCTTTAATAGGAGCTTTGATTATATTTTTTATCTATGGTTTGCTTTTAGGAAGGGTTTTTTGCTCTTGGGTTTGTCCTGTTAATTTAATCACAGATTTTGCTGCTTTTGTGCGAAATAAATTAACCCTTAATAATAAATTTTTAATTTTGCCTAAAAATTTACGCTATTTTGTATTGGTCTTGGTTTTAGTCCTTTCTTTTGTATTTTCATTGCCCGTGTTTGAAAGTTTTTCTTATATAGGAATGATACATAGAGGGATTATTTTTGCTACAAGTTCTTGGATTTTTGTAGCCTTTATACTTTTTTGTATCGATACTTTTTTAAGCCCTAGGGCAATTTGTTCACACTTTTGTCCACTAGGAGCTTTTTATGCTTTTATTTCTCGTTTTGCTTTGCTTAAAATAAAGCATGATAGTGATAAATGCACTAAATGTTATGAATGTATCCGTATTTGTCCTGAAAAACAGGTTTTGTGGATGGTTGGAAAAGAAAGTACTAGCGTGAAATCAGGAGAGTGTATAAGGTGTGCAAGATGTATAGAAGTTTGTAATGATGATGCTTTGAATTTTAATATTTTTGATTTAAGGAATAAATAATGAAGAAGAAATTGGTTTTATTAGGAAGTGCTGCAGTGGTATTTTTTGCAGCTTGCGCAATGAATAGTGGGGTAAGTTCGGAACAAATTGGACTTAGAAAAGCAAGTTTAGAAAATGAAAATAAAGTAAATTTAGTGGAAGCAAATTTCATAACTTTACAACCTGGGGAATCTACTCGTTTTGAGCGTTCTTATGAAAATGCACCACCATTAATTCCGCATGCTATTGAAGATTTGTTACCTATAACTAAAGATAACAATATGTGTTTAAGCTGCCATGATAAGGCTATAGCAGCAGATGCTGGTGCAACTCCACTTCCTGCTAGTCATTATTATGATTTTAGACACAATAAAACCACAGGAGATATGATTAGCGACAGTCGTTTTAATTGTACTCAGTGTCATGTTCCACAAAGCGATGCAAAACCTTTAGTGGGAAATAGCTTTAAACCTGAATTTAAAAATGAACAATTAAAAAGTCGTTCAAATTTAATTGATGTGATTAATGAGGGTGTAAAGTAGATAAATGAAAAAATTTCTTTTTATTTTGAGTCTTTTTTGTGTTTTGTCTTATGCTTATGAGCTGAAATTAAATGCCAATATAACAGCTTTAAAGCTTGATAAGAAAAACTTATATATAGGCACTGATAAAGGTGAAATTTTACAATATAACATTAAAGATAAAAGTTTAAAAGAACTTTTATCTTTGCCAAAGATTAAAAATTATTATGGCGATGATTTTGCTAAAATTTACAACATTGATGTTTTTAAACATACACTTTTAATACTTAGCGAGGGTGATTTTGGTGCTAAAAATTTAAGTTTTTATAAGGAAAATTTACAAATCAAAAAGCTCGAAGAAAATAGCATAATAAAAGCATTTTTTATCAATGAAAATACTTATCTTTTGATTTCTATTGGTTCTGAAATAGAATTGATTGATAAAAGCTTAAAGAATATAAAAAAATTTAATTTTTCCCATTCTAGTCTTAATGATGCAGTTTTAAATGAAGATAAGAGTAGACTAGTTGCAGGTTTTGAGAGTGGCGAAGTAGAACTTTTTGATTTGAAAAATTGGAAGATGTTAAAAAACTATGATAAAATGCATAAAGATAATATCTATCAAGTAGATTTTAAAAATAATATTATTTTAAGTTGTGGAACGGATAGGCGTATAGGAGTTGTAAAAAATGAAGAGCAAAATTTTTTGCAAAAAGATTTTTTGATATATACTTGTGCTTTAAGTCCTAATGGAGAATTCGCTGTTTATAGCGATAATGAAGCTGGAGTTAGTGAAGTTTTTAGCACAAGTGATTTTAAGCCTGTTAAAACTTTTAATAATGAAAATTTGATGAGTGAGTTTATTATTTTTCTAAACAATAAAGATTTTATCGTTTCAGGCTTTGGTGATAGTATAATGTTTAGGAGTATTGATGAATAATCTTTCTAGTGTTTTGATTTTAGCAAAAGAAGAATATATAAATGATTTAAAAAAGGCTATATCTGAAATTCCTTTTTGTTCTGTAGAACTTTGTGAAAATGAAAAGATTATAGTTGTGATTGAAAGTGAAAATTTAGAAGATGAATTAAACTCTTATAAAATGCTTGAGAAATTGCCAAATATTATCAGTATTAATATGGTTTTTTCTTATCAAGATTTAAATGATGATATCCAAAAAGCAATCAATAGTGGCGCAATAGAAACGATAGAAAAAAATGAAAATGCTGAGAATGTTCGCTACTATGGTAGTGTATTTAATCAATTTTCTTAAAGTGTAAAGATGGTATTTTTAATCCCATTGCTTATTATAATTGGTGTTATTTTTGGAATTGATTATGTGTATTTTAAAAATCAAGATTTAAAAGTGCAAGTTAAAAAAGAACAAAAAGAATTAAATTCTAGTTTAGAGAAAGAAAAAAAAGAATATATAGAAAAATTGTTTAAAACAAAATAGACATTAAAAATCATTTTATTTTCTTAAAGATAAATTAAAAAGCTTTTTGCTAGAATTAAAGAAAAATTTTAGGAAACAGTGATGAAAAATACAGTCACTGAAGCTTCTATCTATGAGGCTCAAGGGTTAAAAGACGAAGCTTTAGAAATTTATAAAAATATCTTAAAAGAAGATCCGGATAACCAAAACGCTATTGATGCGGTTCGTCGTCTTAGTGGTTTTAGATCCAAGCATAAAGACTTAAACACTCAAATGTTGGATTTTTTTATTAATATGAAAAGCGATGAAGAAATTAATGAATTTAAAAGGTGGTTGATAAAAATATGAATTTGGAAGATTTAGCTAAAAAAACCATTAGCGAAGTTAGCTCTATCATGGAAGAGCAAAGAAGACAAAATGAAATTTTAAAAGAACAAGAATTAAATAGAAAAACTGAAATAAAAGATGAATTACCGCCTATGGAGTTTGTATGCGAAGAGCTCGATACTCCGCAAGACTTAGAAGATAAAATTTCTATGGCAAAATTTGAAGAAGAGCAAAAAATACAAAATAATATTGAAATTTCTACTCAGGAAAATAAAGAGTTTAAAAAAGAAGAGCCTTTTTTACAAAGTGAAATTTTAAATCCTAGTGTTATGACAGAGGTTCAAACGCTTAATGAGGATATTTTTTTAAAACATCTTAGAGAGAGAATTTTAGTTCTTTTTGAAGGTTTAAATAGTATAAAAAAAGATGATCTTGAAAATAGGTTAAACTTGACCATAAATTTTTTAGAGTTTTTACTTGCAAATATCGAAGATAAGCTTAAAAAATAATTCCGATTTACAGTTTATTGCTGAGTTTTTAAAGCCTTATACCAAACGAGCGTATTTGGTTGGAGGTAGCGTTAGGGATTTGTTTTTAGGTTTAAAAATTTGTGACTATGATATAGAGCTTTATGATATAAAACTTAAAGATTTTGAAAAGATTATGCAAAAATTGGGTGCACAAGGCTTTGGAAAAAGTTTTTTTGTGTATAAGTTTAAAAATTATGATTTAGCTCTTGCTAGAACTGAAAACAAAATAAGCTATGGACATAAAGGTTTTGAAGTTCAAATTTGCAATGATGAAAAACTTGGCGCCAAAAGACGCGATTTTACCATAAATTCTATGATGATTAATCTTTTTAACGATGAGTTTTTAGATTTTTACGGAGGATTAAAAGATCTAGGAGCAGGCTTTTTAAGGCATATTGACAAACAAAGCTTTCAAGAGGATAGTTTAAGAGTATTAAGAGCGGTAGTATTTGCTTCAAGGTTTAACTTTAAGATAACTAGTGAAAGCTTGAAATTGATGCAAAGTATGGATATAACTGATCTTAGTAAAGATAGGATCAATGCGGAGCTTTATAAATTCTTTAAAAGTCCTAGACTTGATGTTGGCTATAGATATTTGCAAGAACTTGACTTAGAAAAACAGATTTTCGGCTTTGAGAGTATTTTTAAGAGTTTGGAATTTCAAAATTTACTCAGACAAAGTAGAGAATTTGTAAAAAGCGATGCTTTATTCTTGTATTTGTATTTGAATTTTTTTAATTTAGAAAAAGATATATTTTTTAAAAGAACTAAACTTAAAAAAGAATACCTAAAATACGCAAATCAAGCTTTTTATCTTGATGATATAAGTGATTTTGAACTAGCAAAAATTGCTTTTGAAATGCCTTTGAAGGAATGGCTTGGACTTTGGAGTAAAAAGCGTATTGAGCAAGCTAAAAGATTAGGGCTTTATGAGAATAAGTTTGAAAGTAAAATTTTAGCAAAAGATTTCATAAATGCTGGATTTTGTGGTAAAATTCTTGGTTTAAAGCTTCAAGAAGCAAGAGAGAATGAATTAAAAGAATATATAAAAGGTTTAGCTAAATGATTTCTGTATTAAAAATTTGCACCAAAGATCAAAAAGGTTTAATTTATAGAATTTCTGATGTTATTTTTAAATATCATATCAATATAGTAAAAAACGATGAATTTGTAGGCGAAGGAATGTTTTTTTTTCGTGCTCTTTTAGAAGGTGAATTTGATAAAGAAGCTTTTATAGGAACGCTTGAAGCTATGCTTGGACAAGAATCCTTGATAGAACTTTGCGAGAAGAGAAAAAAAGATATTGTTGTTTTTGCTACTAAAGAAAGTCATTGTTTGGGAGATTTGCTAGTAAAGCATTATAGTAACGAACTTGAAGCAAATATCAAAGCTGTGATTTCAAATCACAACTCTTTAAAGGATTTAGTTGAGAAATTTGAAATTCCTTATCATTTTATCAGCGCTGAAAATTTAGATCGAAAAGAGCAAGAAAATCAGATTTTAAAATGTCTTGAACAATATAAATTTGATTATTTGGTTTTGGCAAAATATATGCGAATTTTATCTCCTGATTTTGTTAGGCATTTTGAAGGTAAGATTATAAATATTCACCATTCTTTTTTACCTGCATTTATAGGAGCAAATCCTTATAAACAAGCCTTTGAAAGAGGGGTTAAAATAATTGGAGCTACGGCACATTTTGTAAATAATAATCTTGATGAAGGTCCTATTATCACTCAAGCTGTTTTACCTGTAAACCATGAATTTACTTGGCAAGATATGCAGCAAGCAGGTAGAAATATAGAAAAAGATGTTCTTTCAAAAGCACTTGATTTGGTTTTTGAAGATAGAATTTTTATACATAATAATAAAACTATAATATTTTAATGCGATAATTTTACTATAGTTTTATTTAAAGCATTAAAAAAATAATCAATATCCTCTTTTTCATGCGTATAATGCAAGCTTATTCTTAACCAACCTGGTTTTGTTTTAAGTTTTTGATTATCTTTTAAGCCTAGCAAATCATGACCATAAGGCCCAGCACAAGCACATCCAGCGCGTGTTTCTATGTGGTATTTTTTACTAAGTTCGTAAGCGATATCAAAAGGAGAAATTCCTTTGATATTGAAAGCAAAAATAGGCAATCGGGTTTTTAAATTCTTTGCGTATAAAATTAAATTAGGTATAGTTTTTAGTTTCTCAAAAAAATAATCTTTTAGAATTTCTTCTTTTTTTTCTATATTTTTAATCCCTATAGAATCTTTGATTTTAAAAGCTAAGCTAGCGCGAATGAGTTGTAAAATTCCAGGTGTTCCTCCTTCTTCTAAAGCTTCTTCATTGCAAAGGTAGCATTGTGAAGTGCGAGAAACATAGCCCACAGTTCCACCTGCTGCAAAGCTAGGCTTGTTTCCACAAAGATCTTTTTTGATGGCTAAAAGTCCAGAACCACCAATACCACCGATTAATTTATGAGAACTTATAAACAACGCATCATAGTATTGACAAGATATGTTTTTATAGGGAATAAAACTAGATGCATCAAAAGCAACTATCCCTTTAAATTTACGAACCATTTCAGAAATGCGTTTGTAATCACTTAGTATCCCAGTAACATTTGAAGCTAAAGAAAAGCTAGCGATTATTTTTCTTTTTTTGTTTTTTTGTAAAGTTTTTTCTAGAAAATCAAAATCAATTTCCCCATTTTTATCCAAGGGAATTCTAATACATTCGCACAAGCCTTCTCGAAATGAAAGTTCATTAGAATGATGCTCATAAGGCCCTACGATAACTAAAGGTAAAGTATTTTTATCAATTTGCGTAAAATATCTTTCTTTTACAAGAGGGGGAATGTAAATGCCGATCAATTCTTGAAATTTTTTAATAGCACTGCTTGATCCTGTTCCACAAGCTATAAGGGCAAAATTTTCATCTAATGATAAACTTTTTTTTATATCTTTTCTTGCTTGTTCGTAAATTTGTTGAGTTTTAAAAGAATTTAAAGAGCTATCAGAATGTGTGTTTGCATAGGTTGGGAGAATTTTTGAAATTTCTTTTTCTACACATTTTAGAGCTAAAGCACTTGCTGTGAAGTCAAAATGCAAAATACCTTTTTTTAAGATCAATTCTTTTTTTAAATCTGAAATTTGCAAATACAATCCTTATAAAAATTTGCTAAAATTATACTATAAAAATGCTTTATAAAAGGAAAAATATAAAATTTAAGAACTTTGTAGATTTGCATAAGAATTTGTCTTTAAGTAAGCTTTTTGATTTTTATAGCGTGTTTGAAGGTTTTGAAAAATTAAACATTTTAAATTTTGAAGACGATGTATTTACAAATATAGAGCGAATTTTGCTTGATGACTATCTAAAAATTAAAAGTTATTTCGCCTTGGATGAAACAAGTTCTTACGCTCTTACTTTACTAGCTAAAAACAATCGCAAGCGTTTTTCTATCAATAGAAAAATTCAGCATTTTAAAGCTTTATCTACACTTAAATATCTTTTAGAAACAGGTATAATAAAACTTGAGTATAGTAAGGAAGCTAAAAAAATAAAAGATAAAAGACAAAAAATCAAAAAAGAACTAAGATCTTATGTTGTCCAAGATAAGATTATATTTAGCAACCATTTTACTCGTTTCTTTTTTTATTTTTTAAAGCCCAATGAAAAGCTTATTTTGCAAAATCGTTATAAAGAAGTTTTAGAATGTATTAAGGAAAAATTTGAACTTTATCAAAGTTTTTGTTTTGAACAGCTTTCTAGAGAATTGCTTGAGAAAAAATTCAATATCAATGGAGTGCAAAGTTACTGGGATAAGAATTTAGAACTTGATCTTTATTATCAAGATGAAAATTTGTGTTTTGTCGGAGAGGTTAAATTTAAAAATAAAAAAATTTGTAAAAATATTTTAAATCTTTTAAAATCAAAAGCAAAGTCTTTAAATTTGGCTCCAAATTATTACATTATAATCTCAAAAAATGGTTTTAGCAAGGAATTTGATAAAATATGCGAACAGAATTTGCTTTTACTTGATTTGAATGATTTTAAGATTTTATTAGAGGAATGATAAATGAATGAAAGTATTTTAAAAAGTTTAGACTCAAATGAAAAAGAAACCCTACAAAAAGGCTTAGAAAGTCTTATAGAACAAACTTATGTAATAGAAAATGAATACAAAACTTTAAATGAAAACTATAATTCCTTACGCGCAATGGTTGATGAGATTATAGAGGTATTGCCTAGTGCACTTTGGATTTTAGATAAAGAAAAAAATATTATTTTACAAAATCAAGAAGCCTTGAAAAATCCAAAATTACTTAGTATCATTAGTCTTGATAAAATTCGCGATGAGCTTGAATTTGAAGGTAGGTTTTATGCGGTAAAAATCATAGCACATAATGAAAAAACTATAGTTTCAGCTACAGATATTAGCGATGAAAAACGCAATGAAAGGCTTGCAAGCATGGGCAGTGTGGCGGCTCATTTGGCACATGAGATAAGAAATCCTATTGGATCTATATCTTTACTTACTTCAACCCTTTTTGCTCGTAGTGAGCTTAAAAATAAGCATATAGTTCTTGAAATCCAAAAGGCTATTGCTAGAGTAGAGCGTATCGTAAATTCAACTTTACTTTTTACTAAGGGTGTGCACATCAATGCTTTAAATTTTAATCTTTTAGAGTTAAAAGAAGAGTGTGAAAGTGCCATTAACTCTTATAATTTTACTTCTCAAATAGACTTTGAAATATCTTTTTTGGATAAGCAGATTTGTGCTGATAAAGCTCTTCTTGGTTTGGTTTTGCAAAATTTGATTTATAATGCTATTGATGCGATAGAAGAAAGCGAATGTGAAAAGCCTATGATTAAAATTTTAGCAAGTTGTGATAATGAAAAAATATGCATCAGAGTGTATGATAATGGTTGTGAAATAAAAGATGAGAAATTAGTTTTTGAAGCTTTTAAAACAACAAAACTTAAAGGCAATGGGCTTGGTTTGTCTCTTTCTAAAGAAATCATAAACGCTCATAAGGGAGAGTTAAGTTTTCAAAGCGATCCTAAGAATTTTTATTTTACCTTACCTTTGGTGTGATAAATATTTTCTTTTCACCCCAAAACGGAACAGATTTTGCTTATATTATTTTAATATATTTAGGTTGAAGGCAAAAAAATCTAAATCAAGGA
>NZ_RYYB01000011.1:0-23280 GCF_004378925.1 Campylobacter sp. CH186
AGCAAGACAAGTTCTCCTAATTATGATATATCAAGTGAATTTAAAAACTCTATTTATACTCTAAAATATAAACAAGCTGATTTAAACACTAATACAGCTTATGGTTATAGTGTAGATAAAGATGGCTATATGGGAAGTGATTTTAACAAAGCTGCGGGACTTCCTGAAGATTTTAAGATGCATAAATCTACTTTAGATGAGATAGAAAGATTTAATTAACATAATATGGCTGATGAAACTAGTGGAAACTATTATAATAGTTTTGATATGGCTTCTATTGTTAAATCCTATTATAATAGCTTTAATCAAGTAATAAGTGCATTTCAAAATGATAAAACAAGTTTTAGTGAAGCAGATATAAATTCTATGCCTAAGGGGTATGCTATAAATGGAATAAAATCGATGGATTTTAATGATCCAAGCAATAGAATGAATATCACTCACCTAAGAGATTTTTCAAATTCTTTAATTTCAAATGTTTATCAAACCCCTGAACAAATGAAAGAAGCTGAAAGTTTATATATACAATCGGGATCTTTAATAGATGGCATAAATGGACATAGTTTTGGTTTATCCTTAGAAGAAATCAAAAATGTTTCTAAAGGTGAAGATTGGCAATTTAATCCTGATATGTCAGTTTATCCACAAAATGAAGATGGAAGTTATTCTAAAGAAGCTTTGTTTATGAGTTTTTTAAAATCATATGGTAGCGGACAACCTGTTGAGAGTCCAAAAACCACACTTAATCCAAAAGTAGAAGCTTACAATAGGGCTATGGCTAAAGAAAGTTTTAATGGTGATAGCGTTGCTTTAAATGACATTATGACAGGCAAAGTTGATTTTGCAAGTTTATTAAAAGGCTATGCACAAGATGGCTGGCTTGATGCAGATATATATGCAATGGATAAAGGAGTTGCTTGGCAAAATGCAAGCATAGGTTATGGTGGAGCTTTGTTTGATAATCAGTTTAATCAAGCAAAAGCTAATGGCTGGAAAGCAAGCAGTGAAAGTATAAATTCTTATGTTGGATCTATAATGGATAGATTAAATAATCTTATAGGACAAACTAGGGTTTAGAAAAAACTTTCGATTTTTTCTTGCATTATCTTAGCATCATTGATACGATTGACTTCATCTCTAAAGGCTGAAGCGTCTTTATGCCCTTTAGAATACTCGTGTAAATGCTTGCGAAATATACTTACGCCTTGATCTTTGTAGTGTTTTATCATTTCATCAAAATGTGTGAGTATGATTTGTTTTTTTAAATTTGTATCTACACTTTTACCGCTTTTGATTTCATAAAATATCCAAGGATTTCCTACGCTTGCACGCCCTATCATGAGTCCATCGCATTTTGTGATTTTATAAACTTCTTTAGCGTTTTGTGCGTTAATATCGCCATTTGCAATCACAGGAATTTTCACGCTCGCTTTAGCGCTAGCAATGGATTCATAATCGGCTTTTCCGCTATAAAGCTGTTTTCTTGTGCGTCCGTGGATACTTATAAAATCCACCCCCAAGCTTTCGCAAATTTTAGCCATTTTTTCAGGATATTTTTCATTAAATCCTAGTCGAAATTTCACACTTGTAAGGCTTTTTTTATTGTTTTCTTTAATCACTCCTACAAGATTTTTAAAAAGCTCTAAATTTTCTAGCAAAGCACTGCCAGCACATTGTTTAACAACTTTATTTACAGGGCAACCGCAATTAAAATCGATCCCATCTACAAAATCCATTTCATTTAGCATTTGCACTGCTTTTTTTAACACTTCTTTATCTCCACCTGCAATTTGGACTATATAGGGATTTTCTAATTCAGCTCTTTCTAACATATGTAAAGTTTTAGAACTTTCATAAACTAAGGCATTAGAACTTATCATTTCACTTATGGTAATATCAGCACCAAATTTTTTTACTACATTACGAAAAGGCAGATCTGAAAAACCTGCCATAGGGGCTAAAAACAAGGGTTTTTTGCTAAAATCTATCATTGTATGAGTTGGTTTAGATCGATTTTGATATTTTTTTCACGCAAGGCTAAAAAGGCTTTAAAATTATTAAATTTCTTATCATCATTGTGAATTTGCTCTCTTAACTCATCTAAAAGTCCAAATTCAGCTAAAAGATATAAATACGCTCTTAAAGCTTCGCTTTTTTCATTTTTAATTTTGTTAAAAATTCCTAAAATAGCATCAGGATTTAAAAGTTTAGTACTTAGTTTTGCTGCGTTAAGATAGTCTTTTTCGCTTAATATGTTGCGTGAAAGTAAAACTTCGTATTCTGCTGCACTAAGTTCTAAATTTCCTTCTTTAAAACGCTTGATAAGTGTGAGAACTTCAGAAGGCTTTTTAGGGATTTTTACATTTTTAATTTGCTCATAACTAGCTTTTTCTATAAGAGTGTTAAAAGCAATTTCTTCAAATTCATCTTTGATTTCATTAAGGTTTTTAAGTTTGTTATAGGCATAATTTGCATCGTTTTTGAGATGATTTTTTTCATTTTGCAAATATAAAACATTGTTATTTTCGAGTTTAAATTTGCTAAGGTTAAAAAATTCGTTTTTATTTAAACCATCAATAAGATCTAAAATTTCATTGATTTTATTTGAGTGTGGAATTTTTTCATGTGTTTTTATGGTTTTAAAAAGTTGTGCTACAGCTCTAAATTCTTTTGTTTGAAAAGTGGTTTTAAGATCTTTTTCAAGGAGTAAATCTTGAGTATAAGCTTCAAATTTAGCTGCATCTTTAAAAAAATGCTTAAATTTTAAATAACGCAAAAATCCATAAAATGCTATGTGTAAAACGGCTAAAATCATATAAATAAATAAAGGAATAACAAGCCATATCATAATAGGTAGTTCAAAGGTATAAGTGCTGATATTTAGAGTATAGCTTCCTAGTTCTAGATGCCAAGCAAAGGCAAAAATAAGTGCTATATAAACAAAACTTGCAAGTAAGAAGAGTTTAATTTTCATGTTTTTTTCCTTGTTCTGCAATTTGACGGCAAGTGATACAATATCTTGCGTGAGGTTTGACTTTTAGTCTTTGAGAGTCGATTTCATCATCGCAAGATTGGCAAATTCCATAAGTACCGTTTTTGATTTTATCTAAAGAATCTTCGATTTCTATAAGTTCTTCTTTGAGATTGGTGCTGATAGTAAAGTCAATTTGAGAGCCTGTTTCTATGACAGAAAAATCTACACTATCGCTTGGGACGCTATTTTGAAGAGCTTCGATTTCATTTGAATTGCTTTGCAAATTTTCTAAGATGGCTTTTTTTCTTTCTTCTAAAATATTTTTGAAATTTTGTATTTCATTTTTTTTCATTTTAAAACTTTCTATTTGTGATAAGGGTGATTGTTGTTGATGCAAAATGCACGATAAATTTGTTCTAAAAGTAAGGTTTTAACAAATTGATGTGCTAAAGTAAGTTTGCTTAATGATAGTCTAAAATCCAAACTTTGATTAAATTCTTCTCTTAAACCATAAGCACCGCCTATAAAAAAACTTAATTCATTTTTATCTTGGATGAGTTTTGCAAATTCTATACTTGTAAGTTCTTTTCCTCTTTCATCAAGAGTGATACAATAGCCTTTTTTATAAGGCATAAAAGCTTCTTCATAGCTTTTTTTTGCTTCTATGGCATTTAAATTTTGAGCTAAGGCTATTTTTTTATTAAAAACATTTATTTCTTTTAAAGTGGCGTATTTGGAGATGAGTTTAGAGTATTTCTCACTCCAAGTTTTAAATTCATCACTTTTTTGAATACAAAAGATATTAACTTGCAAATTATTTTCCACTAAAAAATTTTAGTACATCGCTAAGATATTGTTTTTGTTCTCCTCTTTCAACTATGGCATCTATAAGTCCATGTTCTAACAAGAACTCTGCTTTTTGAAAACCTTCAGGTAAATCTGCTCCTATGGTTTGTTTAATAACTCTTGCACCAGCAAAACCTACTAAAGCTTCAGGTTCAGCGATGATTAAATCTCCAAGCCAAGCAAAAGAAGCACTTACCCCACCCATAGTAGGATCAGTTAAAATGCTAATATAAGGAAGTTTTTCTTTGCTAAGAAGTTTAAGTGCGGCGCTAGTTTTGCTCATTTGCATTAAAGAATAAGTACTTTCTTGCATTCTAGCTCCACCACTTGCACTTACGATGACAAGGGGGGTTTTACTTGTGATGGCTCTTTGTATAGCTCTAACGATTTTTTCTCCTTCAACAGAACCTAAAGATCCGCCCATAAAAGAAAAATCAAATACAACAAGTTGGGTTTTTAAACCATTGATTTCACATTCTCCACTGATGACAGAACTTTTTCTACCTGTTTTACTTTCACCTTCGCTAAGGCGTTTTTTATAGGATTTGCTATCAACAAATTTTAAAGGATCTATAGCTTCTAAATTTGCATCATACTCAATAAAACTGCCTTCATCACTTAAAAGTTTAATACGTTCATCAGCTGAAATTCTCATGTGATAATTACATTTAGGACAAACATTAAAACAAGATTCTATTTCTTTATAATACATCAAAGCATGACAACTTTGGCATTTTACCCAGTGATTTGGAGCTTCTTTAATACTAGGTTGTTGTCTTCTTATTTTTGAAAAAATATCTGCAAAATTCATATATTCACCTAATTATTTTTTAAAAATTCTAAGATTATATCAAAAATTTTCTTGTCTTGGCTTAGGAGAAGGAAATTTTCATTTTTTTCTATATATAAATTTTGATGAATTGTTAAAGCAGCTACTGTATCAAAAATTCGTGTTTTTCCAAGAATTAATACAAAACTAAAATACGAAGCATAAGCGAGACTTAAGGCTGTTGCACCCAAAGAGCGAAATTTTAATTGATTTTTTGTTAAAAAATCGAGAAGCTCTGGATAAAGTGAAATTTTTTCAACTATACCTATTTTAGAAAATAGATTAGGTGTTAAGGGTGAGTATTTTGGATCGGAAAGATTGGATTTAAAAGCTTGATTGTTATTAAAAGCAAAAATTTCTTGACTGACAAGATTGCAAACAAAAGCGCTTTTTGCCTGATCTTTTTCCATGAGAGCTACAGAAGTTCCATAAAATGGTATTTTAGAAACAAAATTTGAACTTCCATCCAAAGGATCAAGAATCATTTGTTTTGGGCTAGCTTTTCCGATCAATCCGCTTTCTTCAGAAAAAATTTGTCCAAAACAACTAAGATATTTTATGAAAATTTGTTCACATTTTAAGTCAAGCTCATAGCCTTGATTTTTATCATAGCCTAATTTAGAGCAAAGTTTAAGATCATTTTGTGGGATATTGTTTAGATACTTGCGTATTTGCAAATTTGCATTCAAGCAAGCATCTAAAAATTCTTTCATTAAAAGCGTGTTCCAAGATTAAATTCAAAACTATTAGTATCATCACCTTTTTTATCATTAAGAGGTTTGGCAAATACAAGCTGTAAAGGTCCAATTGGTGTAATCCATTCAATGCCTATACCTGTACTCATTCTTTTTATTTCATCTAAATTTTTACGTCCTATCATACCATAATCAAAAAACACGCTACCACGAAGTTTGATTCTATCAATCAAAGGAAAACTAAGTTCTACGGAATTGGCAAAAGCTATGGTTCCGCCTACTTCATCTCCCCATTGATTTTTGGGGCTTACCGTTCTGCTTTCAAAACCGCGTATCGATCTAATACCACCTAAATAAATTCTTTGATTAATTGGCAAATAGCCTTCATCCCATACTTTATAAAAACTCGCTTTATAGCGATAAATAAGATCATATCCTATATAGTCTTGCAAACCTTGATAAAAGTTAAATTTAGAGCTTGATGAAATAAATTCTTGATCTCCGCCAAGTCCAGCGTATTCTAAACTAGTTGAAGCAATGATACCTGATCGTGGCAGATAATAATCATCTGTATTGTTAAAGGTGATTGCTGGAGTTATAGAGCTTTTAATACTTTTGCCAAGTTCATATCCTGTTCTTAAAAGAGTTGGACTTAAGTGATATATATCGCTTTGTTCAAGATTATAAGTTAAGCTTACATTATAGTATCTTGCAAATTGGCGTCCAACTGTTATATCAAAGCCGTAATTTTTTTCTGAATAATTATCCCATTCATAGTCATTTGAATAAAGTGTTCCACCCAGACTATATTGACTATCAAGAACGCGTGGATTTATGAGACTAATCCTTCCTGATAAGGTATCATCGCTTTTATCTACGCTTACAGAACTTTTTATTCCTGAACCAAAGATATTTGTATCTGATAAAGAAGCGTTAAGCAAAATACCATCGCTTGATCCATAGCCAATGCCTCCAGAAATAGCTCCTGTAGAAGCTTCTTTAACATCAACAATCAAATCAATATGTGTATCATCAACTTTTTCTTCTTTGATATTTACATCGTCAAAATAAGAAGTTCTTTTTAAAGCATTTTTTGACTCGCTTAAGTCTGTTCTATTGTATAAATTACCTTCTGTTATATATAATTCTCGGCGTATGACGCGATCTACAGTACGTGAATTTCCTGAAATAATAACATTTCTTATATAAACTTTATCATGAGGGATTACTTTAAATACAACGGTGGCTTCTTGAGTTTGATCATTTTTTTGAATATCAGGATAGACTTCTACAAACGCATAACCCAAATCAGCACTTTGTGTTTCTATGGTTTTAACATCTTTTCTAATGTCTTCGATATTGATAGTTTTGCCAGTGCTTGATCTTAAATCTTTTACGGTTTGTGCATTTTGCTTATCATCAAATAAAGGATTTTCTATGCTTATACTTTTAATTTTATAAGGCTTTCCTTCTTTGATAAAATAAGTCAAATTTGCTTGATAAGTATCTGTGTAGGTTTTAAGATAAGGCGAGGATACTTGAACATCTAAATATCCTTTTTTCATATATTCATCAGCAATTCTTGAACTATCGTTACTAAGTTCAAAAACTTTTAATTTTCCATCATTGCGTCCCCACATCCATCCCATAAATTCTTTTTCTTTGTTAACAACAGCAGGTTCTATATCAGAATATGAAAATTTCTTGGCTCCACTTAAATGAACATTATCAATAATGATATTTTCGCCACGATTTACTATAAATTCAAGCTCTAGTCCATCAGTATTTTCTAAAGTCTTTTTTTTGTATTCTACAATAGTATCAAAATAACTTTTTGCTTCATAATAAGCTTTAATGCGTTCAATAGCTTCTTTTATACTTCCTTCATCAAGTAGTGTGCCTCTTTTAATCCCTAAAATACTTTCAACTTGTTTTCTATCATTTGAAGCTATACCTGTGATAGTAACCTTTGCTATAGTTGGTTTTTCAGTAACTATAATTTCTAAAATTCCATTGTTATTATCTACCGCGATATTTTCAAAATAATTTTGTTTATAAAGATTAAGAATAGCAGTGTTGATTTTTGCAGGATTTATTTCCTCGCCTATTTTAAGCCCTGTAATATTCATGGCACTTGTATTTGATAAGTGGTTTAATCCGATAAATTTAATATCTTTAATGGTTGCTGCATTGGCTATAGCAACTAAAGCACAAATACTAATAAGATGTTTTTTCATTGATTTTTTACCTAAAGCTTTATTAAAAGCTGTATAATAGCAAAAAAAATTTAACAAAAAAACTAAGGTAGAAAGTATGAAAATAGCAATTATAGGGCTTGGGCTTATGGGTGGATCTTTAGGGCTTTGTTTGAAAGAAAATAAGCTTATTTCTTGTGTTTATGGTATGGATTTAAGTAAAGAAAATGAAAAAGATGCCCTGCGATTAGGTCTTATTCATGAGCTTATAGAATTTAAAGATTTAGCTTTATGTGATATGATTTTTGTCGCAACTCCTGTTAATGCTATTATAGAAATTTTGCAAAAGTTAGTTGATTTGCCTTCTAATGTAACAATTATAGAGCTTGGAAGTACAAAAAGAAAAATTATAGAAAGTTTGCCTAAGAATTTAATCAAACAAACTCTTTTTGCTCATCCTATGACAGGAACTGAAAATTCAGGCCCAAAAGCGGCTTTTAAAGAGCTTTATAAAGATGCAGTTTGTGTTCTTTGTGATAGTGAAATAGCTGATGACTTGCATCAAAAACGAGCAGTGGAAATTTTTTCTCATTTAGGGATGAAAATTGTTTTTATGGATAGTAAAGCCCATGATCATCATGCTGCTATTATTTCTCATTTGCCTCATGTTATAAGTTTTTCTTTGGCAAATTTTGTAATGAAAGAAGAGGATAAAAGAAATATTGTTCATTTAGCTGGAGGATCTTTTAAAGGTATGAGCAGAATTGCCAAATCATCGCCACAAATGTGGGAAAGTATTTTTTTACAAAATAAAGATAACTTATTAAGTTCTATTGATTTTTTTCAACAAGAATTAGAGAGATGTAAACAAATGATACAATTAGACAAAAATGATGAATTAAGAGAATGGATGAAACAGGCTAATACTCTAAGAGAAATTTTATAAATTTGCTAGATATTTACTGAAAATATAATAGAATTTATACTAAAAACAACAAAAACATTGAAAATTTTTAAGGAAGGTTATGGCAAAAAGAAAAGGCAAAACTTATTTATCTGTTTTAATTTTAGTTTTAATAGCAATTTTGATTTTTTTTATTTCAAGATTAAGTATTTTTGAAAAAAATCCTCCTCAAATTTTAATGCCAGATGTTGTATATACTGATCTTAAAAAACCTATTTTAGTGCATGTTAAAGATGATGAAAGTTCTATCAAAAATGTACAAATTATATTGCATAAAGACGACAATACTAGTGCAATGATTATAGCAGATGAAAAGATTTCTAATTTAAAAGATATTACCTTACAAGTTGCTTTGCCAAAATTTGGTTACAAAGAAAATGTAAAATCTTTTGTTTTAGAGGTGATAGCTAAAGATTCTAGTTTTTGGAATTTTTTTAGTGGCAATGAAGCAAGAAAACAAATTGCGGTATTAGTAGATAATACGGCTCCAAAAATCAATATCATAAGCAATTCTTACCAAATCGAGCAAGGCGGTGCTGGGGCAGTTGTTTTTAAGGCCGATGATGCTAATTTAGATAAGGTGTATATAGAAACAAATAAAGGTAAAATCTTTAAAGTTACACCTTATGTAAAAGAAGGGTATTATGCGGCTTTGATTGCTTGGGATGCAAGAGATGAGGAATTTCGCGCATTTGTTATCGCTACAGATAAAGCGGGAAATATTTCAAAAGAACGTATAAGGTATTATTTTGTTAATCGTAAATATCGTGTTTCAAATATTAATTTAACGGATAAATTTTTAGATGGAAAGATTGAGAATTTAGCCAATCAATACGCTCCAAAAGATAATAATCTCAATCGTTATGAAAAATTTAAGTTTGTCAATGAAACTTTAAGAAATAGCAATGAAGAACTTATCCATGAAATCACTTCAAAAGTACCTGAGGAAAAAATTGATAATTTTGATTTGAATTTATTTTTACCTCTTAAAAATGGTATGAAAGTAGCGGATTTTGCTGATCATAGGTATTATTCTTATAATGGGCAATTTGTGAGTGATTCTTATCATATGGGGCTTGATCTAGCAAGCGTAGTACAAGCTCCTATCATAAGCAATAACGCAGGCAAGGTTGTTTTTGCTGCTGAAAATGGAATTTATGGTTTAAATTTAATTGTTTATCATGGTTTTGGAGTATATAGTCTTTATGGGCACTGTTCTTCTAAAAATGTTGATTTAGATGAAATGATTAATAAACAAAGCATTATAGGCAAAACAGGAACAAGTGGTTTAGCCTTAGGTGATCATTTGCATTTTGGAGTTTTGGTTCAAGGAGTTGAAACGCGTCCTGAACAATGGCAAGATAAAAAATGGATAGAAAATAATATTTACAATGTTTTAAATGATGGTAAAAAGATAATTTTAGGAAAAAATTAATGAAACAATTAACTTTAGCAAAAACTGTCAAAGGCGTAGGTATAGGACTTCATAAGGGTGAACCCATAGAAATTACTTTAGAGCCTTTAGAAGCAAATAGTGGTATAGTATTTTTTAGAAGCGATCTTAATGCAAGCTATAAGGCAAGTCCTGAAAATGTGATCAATACTCAAATGGCAACTGTTTTAGGAGATGATCGTGGATTTATTTCTACAATAGAGCATTTAATGAGTGCGATTAATGCTTATGGAATCGATAATGTACGCATAGTTTTAAATGCAAATGAAGCTCCTGTTATGGATGGATCAAGTATTAGTTTTTGTATGATGCTTGATGAAGCAGGGGTAAAAGAACTTGATGCACCTAAAAAAATTATGGTAATTAAAAAGCCTATAGAAGTAAGAGATGGTAATAAATTTGTGCGTTTAACTCCTACTAAAGAACCCCGTATTAATTACACAATTAAATTTGACAATGCTGTTATAGGTGAACAAAGTTACAATTTTGAATTCAGCAAAAAAAATTATATAGAAAACATAGCAAGGGCTAGAACTTTTGGTTTTTTAAAAGATGTTCAAGCTCTTAGGAGTATGAATTTAGCACTAGGTGGAAGTTTAGAAAATACTATAGTGGTAGATGAAAATCGTATTTTAAATCCTGAGGGTTTGCGTTTCAAAGATGAGTTTGTAAGACATAAAATTTTAGATGCAATTGGAGATTTAACCTTACTTGGATATCGTGTTTTTGGAGATTATACTTCATATGCTGGGAGTCATCATTTAAATCATTTGCTTACTAAAGAAGTTTTAAAAGATAAAGATGCTTATGAAATTGTAAGCCTTGAAAAAACAACCCAAAAAGCTTATGAAAAGGTATTTGCATAAAAACCTCTCTTTTGCTTAATGCTTTATCTAAGCCTTTAATGATCGGAATTTATCAAGATGATGAACTTATAAAAACTTATAAAAGTGAAGAAAAAGCAAGCGAATTTTTACCAAAAATTTTAGATGAATTGTTTAAAGAATATGATTTTACAAGTTTAATTTATGCTAATGGTCCAGGTTCTTATATGGGGATTAAAATTTCTTATGTAAGTTTGAGTACTTTAAGTATAGTAAAAAATATTCCTTTATTTGCGGTGAGTGCTTTTGAATTAAATGGCTATAAACCCATAAGTGCAAATAAAAATTTTTGTTTTGTGTATAAGGAAGGTGAAATTTGTTTAGAACAAAATATCCCAGCAGAGTTTTTTTTACCAAAAAATTTACAAGAGCTTAAACTAAATAATGATAATCTTCCCTTTTATTTTTTAGATGCAATTTAGGATGAAATTTGAAAATTTTAGTTCCCGCTACGAGTGCGAATTTAGGGCCAGGTTTTGATTGTTTAGGACTTAGTTTAAAGCTTTTTAATGAAACTCAAATCCAAAAATCAGGTGTTTTTAGCATTAGTATTGGAGGTGAGGGCAGTGATAATATTTTTCTTAAAAAAAACAATATATTTGTAAATATTTTTTATGAAATTTATGAAAAACTAAGTGGAAAAAAAGATAATTTTCGTTTTATTTTTCAAAATAACATTTCTCTTTCAAGAGGGTTAGGAAGCTCTTCAGCTGTGATTGTTGGAGCTATTGCCAGTGCTTATTATATGAGTGGATTTAAGGTAGAAAAAGAACGTATTTTAGATGAAGCTTTAATTTATGAAAACCATCCAGATAATATCGCTCCAGCTACTCTTGGTGGTTTTGTGTGTTCTTTGGTTGAAAAAAATAAAGTTTATAGTATCAAAAAAGAGATTGATAAAGATTTAGCTGCTGTGGTTGTGATCCCAAATTTGGCAATGAGTACGGAACAATCACGCCAAGCTTTGGCTAAAAATTTAAGTTTTAATGATGCGGTTTTCAACCTTTCTCATGCTTCATTTTTAACCGCTTGTTTTTTGGAGAAAAAATATGAATTTTTAAAATTTGCAAGTCAAGATAAGCTCCATGAAATCAATCGTATGAAAAACTTACCGGAGCTTTTTGAAGTGCAAAAATTTGCTTTAGAAAATAAAGCTTTAATGAGCACACTTTCAGGTTCGGGATCGAGCTTTTTTTCTTTAGCTTTCAAAGATGATGCTTTAGCTTTGGCAAAGAAAATGCAAACAAAATTTAAAGATTTTCGTGTGCAATATTTAGAATTTGATGATAATGGCTTTGAAATTTGCTAAAAAATATAAAAAAAAGATATAATTTTGAAAAAACATATACCAATTAGAATGTGCATAGTGTGTAAAAACCGCTTTGAGCAAAATATGTTATTTAGATTTAAAGTTGTTTTAGGAGATATTGTGCCTAAAGCAGAACATGGAAGAAGCGGATATTTATGTCAAAATTGTATTGAGAAAGAAGATAAAATCTTACAAAAAGCATTTTCTAAAATATGTAAAAATTTAAATACTAAAATTACTCAGCAAGGACTTAAGGAGATATTTTTAAATGGCAAAGATTAGAATTCATGAAATCGCAAAAGAATTAGGTTATGATAGTAAGGAAATTATTGAAAAGGCAAATGAATTGGGGCTTGGAATTAAAACAGCATCAAATGCTGTAGAACCTGAGATTGCAGCAGCTATTTATGAGTATATACAAACAAGAGAAATTCCAGAAGCTTTTAAGAAAAATATCAAAACTCCTACGGCAAAAAAGCCTAAAAAAGAAAATATAAAAGAACAAGAAAAGCTAAATGAATCTGAAAAAAAAGAACCTAAAAAAGAAGAAAAGCTTAAACAAGAAGTTAAAAAAGAAGAATTAAAAGTTGAAAAAGAAAATGCAAAAGAGGAAGAAAAACAAGAAATTATTGATGCTCATAAGCCACAAAGCCTTGCTAGTGCAACTTTAGCCAAAAGACGCGGACTTGTCATTGTTAAAAAGAAAAAAGACGAAGAAGAAATTCAAGTTAAAAAAGAAGAAGTAAAAAATTCAAATGATATATCTATCAATAATGAAGATCGCTTAAGTTTAAAAACCATGTTTTCAAATGCTGATGAGAGTTTGAAGAAAAAGAAAAAAGAAAAAAAATCTTTTGTTGCGAGTAAAAAAGAAAGTACCGAAAAAATGAATTTTTTAGATGAACATGATTTTGGTGATATTTCTTTAGATGATGAAGATGAGGTAGTGTTACCTGATTTTAGTGTAAAAGAACAAGAAAAACCACAAAATATTAATAAAAAACAACCTAATTTTATAAGACAAGCTGTTGGAAATTCTGCGGGTTTTGGGCTTGAAGGTGGAATTCAAAGAAGAAGTCGTAAAAAACCACCTAAAAAGATTGAAAAAAAGGAAGTAGAAGAAGTAAGTAGTGTTTCTATTTCTAAAGAAATTCGTGTGTATGAATTCGCTGATAAGATAGGAAAAAGCACTAGTGAAGTGATTTCAAAACTTTTCATGCTTGGAATGATGACAACAAAAAATGATTTCTTAGATGAAGATGCGATTGAAATTTTGGCTGCTGAATTTGGTATAGAGATCAATATCATTAACGAGGCTGATGAGTTTGATTATGTAAAAGACTATGAAGAAGAGACTGATGAAAAAGATTTAGTGACTAGAGCACCTGTGATTACCATCATGGGGCATGTTGATCATGGTAAAACTTCTTTGCTAGATTATATCAGAAAATCACGCGTTGCAAGTGGTGAAGCAGGGGGTATTACTCAGCACGTGGGTGCTTATATGGTAGAAAAAAATGGACGTAAAATTACTTTTATCGATACCCCAGGTCACGAAGCTTTTACTGCTATGCGTGCAAGGGGTGCAAGTATCACTGATATTGTAATCATTGTTGTGGCCGCAGATGATGGGGTAAAACCACAAACCAAAGAAGCGATAAATCATGCTAAAGCAGCAGGTGTGCCTATTATTATCGCTATTAACAAAATGGATAAAGAAGCAGCAAATCCTGATATGGTAAAAACTCAACTCGCAGAAATGGAAATTATGCCAGTAGAATGGGGCGGATCTTATGAATTTGTAGGAGTTTCGGCTAAAACAGGAATGGGGATTGAAGATTTGCTTGAAATTGTGCTTTTACAAGCTGATATTTTAGAACTTAAAGCCAATCCAAAAAGTTTTGCTAAAGCAAGCATTATAGAAAGTTCTGTGCAAAAAGGGCGTGGTGCAGTAGCTACTATCATCGTGCAAAATGGAACACTTACTGTAGGAAGTACTGTGGTTGCAGGCGAGGCTTATGGAAAAGTGCGTGCGATGAGCGATGATCAAGGTAAAGCTTTAAAAGAAATCAAACCAGGTGAATGTGGGGTTATCGTAGGACTTAGTGAAGTAGCAGATGCAGGTGAAATTTTAATTGCAGTAAAAACAGATAAAGAAGCAAGAGAATACGCTAATAAACGCCACGAATACAATCGCCAAAAAGAACTTAGCAAATCCACTAAAGTTAGCATTGATGAGCTTGGAGCTAAGATCAAAGAAGGTAATCTAAAAGCCTTGCCTGTTATTTTAAAAGCTGATGTGCAAGGATCTTTAGAAGCTTTAAAAGCAAGTTTAGAAAAACTTAGAAATGATGAAATTAAAGTTAATATCATTCATAGCGGGGTAGGAGGGATCACACAAAGTGATATAGAGCTTGCAAGTGCGAGTGAAAACTCTATAGTGCTAGGTTTTAACATACGCCCAACAGGGGAAGTTAAAGAGCGTGCTAAGGATAAAGGTGTAGAAATTAAAACCTATAATGTGATTTATAATCTTTTAGATGATGTAAAAGCCTTACTTGGTGGTATGATGAGCCCGATTATTTCTGAAGAGCAATTAGGACAAGCAGAGATTAGACAAGTGATCAATGTACCAAAAATCGGACAAATCGCAGGTTGTATGGTAACTGAAGGGGTGATTAACCGTGGAGCCAAAATTCGCCTTATTCGTGATGGAGTTGTGGTTTATGAAGGCAATGTAAGTTCGCTTAAACGCTTTAAAGATGATGTTAAAGAAGTGGCAAAAGGCTATGAGTGTGGCGTAGGTATAGAAGGGTGTGATGATATGAGAATGGGTGATTATATAGAAAGCTATAAAGAAGTAGAGGAACAAGCAAGTCTATGAACCCAAGTGAGATTAAAAAACTACGCACCGAAAGTATCTTAAAAGAGCTAATCCCTGAAGCTTTAGCAAATTTAGATGATGAAAATTTGAAAAATTTGTGTGTAGTGGATGTAGAGTGCAAAAAAGGCAGATATGATGCTTTTGTGTATCTTGATAAGATGTTTTTTAATGTCCATGAGCAAGAAAAAATTTTATCTTCTTTAAAAAAGGCAAGTAGAGCTTTGCAAAATTACTGCATGAGTGAGCAGGGCTGGTATAGGTGTCCGAATTTTCATTTTAAATTTGATGATAGGCTTGAGTATCAAAACCATATGGATGCACTTTTTGAAAAAATAAAAAAGGATAAAAATGAATCTTGAAGCCCTTTGCAAAGAAGCAGAACTTAGCTTTTATGATGATGAGCTAGTAAGTGAAAATGGCAGAAAAATTTATAGAATTTATGTGCAAAAAGAAGGTGGGGTAAATCTTGATGATTGTGCAAGGCTTAGTGAAATTTTATCGCCTATTTTTGATGTAGAGTCACCTGTAAATGGGGAGTATTTTTTAGAAGTATCTTCACCAGGACTTGAAAGAAAACTTAGTAAGATAGAACACTTTGCTAAAAGTATAGGTGAACTTGTGAAGATTGCAACCAATGAAAAAGAAAAATTCGAAGCAAAAATCATTGCTGTAGATGATGAAAATATCACTTTAGAAAATTTAGAAAATAAAGAAAAAACTACTATAAATTTTAATGATATAAAAAAAGCTAGAACCTTTGTGGAGTGGTAAGAAATCTAAATATGATTTAAAAATAGCATAATTTAAGGATTTGGTAATGTGGAATTTAGATGAAAAAAAATTACAAGAAATGCTTGATGGCTTTTTAAAATTTCAAGAAGTATGGACTTTAGAAAAAGTTAAAAATATGACTCTTGAAGAATATACTAACATTAAAAAAGATAATCCAAATAGAGATGATTTTACTTTTTGGATAGAAAGCAAATTGGATAATCTAGGAAGTATTTGGGGTGGCTCAGCTTTTAAATTTGGTATATATAGAAGAAATGATGAAAGTCAGAAAGAATCTTCTAGCGGTAGATTATATAGTCAAAATTATGCTTGGATTGCTAAATATGGCAATAATGAAAATGAAGCATTTAATAATATCAAAGAAAAAATCATACAAATAATACAAGCAAGTCAATATAATAATTTAAAAGCTATAGAAAAAATAGATTTTGGGGATGCAATTAAATGGAAAATAGCTTTTCATTATCAAGATGTAAAGAATATAAAAATAGTTAATATTTTTTCTAAAAATGTTTTAGATTTAATATCTTTGAATGAATTTAAAGAAAAATTAAAAATATATCAAATACATAAAAAATTATTAGAGAATAAAAATTTATCATTAGTTAAAATGATAGAAAATATAGCTATTCCTTTATGGAATAAATATGGCATGGATAGTCAAAATTATATAGATAAAATGAAAAATTTATTTAGTGAATATTTAAATAAAAAGAAATTAGATAAAAATACTATAAATAAATATATTCAAGTTATAGAAAATATATCAAAAGAATTTTTAAAAGAAAATCTATATAGTTGTGATTTATTTAGTTTTGATCAAAATATAAATAAATTAAATAAAAATGAAGAATTTAAGTTAAAAAACAGCAATGGAAACAATATGTATTCTAGTGCATTGAATTATTATAGGGCTTTTTTGATTGATTATTATGAACAAGATATTTTTATAACTGAAAGAGTGCAATCTGAGGAATCAAATATGAAAATTATACCCTTAAATCAAATTCTTTATGGACCTCCGGGCACAGGAAAAACTTATCATACTATAGATAAAGCTTTGGAAATTTTGGGCGAAAATTTAGAAAGTAGAGATGATAAAAAAGCCAAATTTGATGGGTATGTAAAAAATGGACAAATAGTATTTACTACTTTTCATCAAAGCTATGGATATGAAGAATTTGTAGAAGGCATAAAGCCTGTGATGAATAATAAAGCAAATTCTCAAGAAATACAATATGAAATAAAAGATGGAATTTTTAAAGAACTTTGCGAAAAAGCTTTGGATAATTATGGGAATAGTATCTTAAATGCAGATGAGTTGAATAAAAAAATAGAATTAAAAGAAAAGGTTGAAAATTTTTTAAATTGGCTTTTGGAAACAAATGAGCCTATTGGTAAAACAAAGGGTGGAAATTTCTTTGTTGTTGAAATTGATAATAAAACAATTGTGATTTATAGTGAAGGCGTAGAGAGATTCGATGGAATTTTTAATTTAAATTTATCTATATTTATGGAGTTATTAAAATACAAAGATGAATTTAACAATGCTACTGAAATGTTTAAAAAGGTATTTAATAGAGGTTATGCTGATAGAGCTCATACTTATTACTTTAATTTAGTGAAAAAATTTAAAGCATATGAAAAACAATTAACCGCAAAGATTGAAAATAATAAAAACAATGATAATTCTTTAAAACCTTATATAATCATCATAGATGAAATCAATCGTGGTAATGTAAGTAAGATTTTTGGTGAGCTTATAACCTTGATAGAACCTAGTAAAAGGATAGGTGAAAAAGAAGAGTTAAAAGTGACTTTGCCTTATAGCGGTGAAAAATTTGGAGTGCCTAAAAATGTTTATATCATAGGCACTATGAATACAGCCGATAGAAGCATAACTTCTCTTGATACAGCTTTAAGAAGACGCTTTGAATTTATTGAGATGATGCCTGATGTGAGCAAATTATCTATGGATTGCGAAGGTATTAATTTACAAGAATTATTAAAAGCTATAAACACTCGTATAGAATATTTACTAGATAGAGAAAAAACCATAGGACACGCATTTTTTATAGGTGTTGAAAATTTAAATGATTTAAAAAGTATTTTTCAAAACAAAATTATCCCGCTTTTGCAAGAGTATTTTTATAATGATTATGCTTTGATTAATGCGGTTTTAAATGATAATGGTATGATTTTTAAAGATAAAAAAGATGATAAATATCTTCAAAAAATAAAAAATCTAGATAGTGTTAATAGCGAGAGAAGTATTTATGATATTGCTTCATTTGATGATAAAATTTGGGATAAAATAGAAATATATCAAGCAATTTATAATGATGAAATAGCAAATAAATTAAAAAACGAAAATGAATAGCACTTTTTCCATCATCGAATACCAAGCTTTTTCTAAAGAAGATTTAAAAGAAATTTTCAAAGAAAAGGCCGAAGGGTTTTATAAAGAGCTAGAAGACTTTGCAAAAAATAATGAAAGTCTTTTAGGCTTTAAAAACAAAAATACCTTAAAAGCTAAAAATTATGTTGGCATTATACAGACTAAAAGTGGGGTTTTGGAGATTTTGCCAAAATGCACGAATTTGGATAGTTATAAAAAAGAAGATAGTTCTTCAAATCATGACAAAGAAAAACTAAGAAGATGTTATGAATTAGACAATATTTCTAAAAATAATGATTTTTATGAAAAAGATTTTAAATTTAATCCCAAAAATCTTTTGATAAATATGCTAAAAACCTTAAAAAACTCCCCCTTTAAAAAATCGCAAATTTCATCTTTGCAAAGTTCTAAAATTCCTTTATTTGAAGTGTTTATCACTATGTTTTTAGATGAATTTGATAGCGTATATAAAAAAGGCTTGATGAGATCTTATCTAAGTTGCGAAGAAAATAGGGCTTTTTTAAAGGGAAAATTACTATTTAACGAGAATATCAAGCGAAATTTGATACACAAAGAAAGATTTTTTACAAGCAATGATGAGTTTGTTTTAGATATAGCACCCAATCGTTTGATAAAATCAACGCTAAATTTTTTAAAATCCAAAACAAGTTTGAATAAATTTAGACTTATAAAAGCCATGCAAATGCTTGATGAGGTAGAATTTTCTAAAAATTATGAAAAAGATTTTAGTTATAAAATTTCAAGACATTTTGATTATTATGAAAACTTGCTTTTGTGGTGTAAAATTTTCTTAAAAAATGAAAGTTTTATGCCTTATCATGGTAAAAATGAAGCTTTTGCTTTGCTTTTTCCTATGGAAAAAATTTTTGAAGATTATGTAGCTTATATGCTAAAAAAAGTAAATCCAACTCAAGATATTAAAGTCCAAAACAGTGGAAAGTATTTAATCTCAAAAAATGATGAAAATTGTTTCATGCTAAAGCCTGATTTATATATAAAAAATAAAATGATCCTAGATGCCAAATGGAAAATTCCAAATGATAGTGAAGATGAGAAAAAAGAGGGTATAACACAAAGCGATTTGTATCAAATGTTTGCTTATGCTTGCAAATTTAAAATTTATGATATTAAACTTGTGTATCCTTTATGTGAAAAAACTCAAGATTTACAAAGAAAAATCGCAGAAAAATTTTTTGTTTTTAAGGCAAGCGAACATTTGTATTTTAAAGAACAAGGGCAAAAAGATATAAAAGTGCAAGTGTGTTTTGCACCTTTACCTTTTTAAAAATTTGCCTATCAAATGCACTAAAAAACCAAAGCAAGCTACAGCTATGATACAAGCACCGCTTGAGAGATTAAGATAATAGCTAAGTATAAGTCCTAAAATGCAAAAAATCATACTTAAAAAACTTGCCAAAATCATGATAAAGCCAAGTCTTTTAGTGAAATTTTCAGCAATAAAGCTTGGGATACTAAGTAAAGCCATAACCAAAATAAGCCCTACAAGGCGTATGGAAATAACTATGCAAAAAGCCATAAGGGCGATTAAAAGATAATGAAAAAAACTTGTATTGATACCACGAACTTTTGCAAATTCCGCATCAAAGCTTAATGCTTCAAATTGTCTATAAAATAAAAAGATCAAAAGCACCACCATGCCATCAACCAAAGTCATAAGCCATAAATCTTGTGTTCCTACAGCCAAAATGCTCCCAAAAAGATAAGCCATTAAATCTGTGTTATAACTAGGGCTTAAATCGATTAAAATAATCCCAACAGCCATTCCAAAAGCCCAAATTACAGCGATAATACTATCACTTCTGTGTTCATAGCGTTTAGCTAAAAAAGCTACTAAAAAAGCCAAAAATAAAGTAAATATTCCCGTGCTTAATAAAATAGGTAAAGAAAAATAAAAAGCTATACCTATACCACCAAAAGCCCCATGTGTTATACCTCCAGCCATAGAAAAAAGGCGATTTATCATCACCAAAGTACCTATGATCCCACAAGCTATACTGACTAAAATCGCTCCTAGTAAAGCGTTTTGAAAAAAGGTGAAATTTAAAATTTCAAGCATTATTTTCCTTTGAAAATTTTAAACAAAAATTTTCTTTTTTAAATTTTGTTTTTTTCAAATTTCTTCTTGTAAATTCTTGTTCGCATAGTTTTTTACTATCGCAATTTTCTTCATCGCAAAAACAAGCATTTAAACTCATTTCTACATCACAAAAATGAGAGTGGTTTTCGTATAAATGTTTTAAAAATGAACTTTTTTCTTTTTCTTTAGTGTTGGTATGCAAGAAAAGTTCTTTGTTTAAATGTGCAATTTTATCGCTATAAGCTAATACAAGGTTGATATCGTGACAAATGAGTAAAATTCCCATACCTTTTTGGTGCAAGGAGCTTAGAAGTTCAAAAATTTGTATAGCAGACTTGTTATCAACGCTTGCGGTAGGTTCATCTAAAATAAGCATTTTGCATTCACTAGCTAAGGCTCTCGCGATAAAAACGCGTTGTCTTTGTCCTCCGCTTAGAGAATCAATGGTTTTGTTCCAAAATTTTTCCATTCCTACGCTTTTTAAAGCTTGCATAGCTTTTTCTTTATCTTTTTTTCTATAAAAACCAAAAATTTTTTTACTTACAAGTCCCATAAGAACGATTTCAAGTACTCTTGGACAAAAATTAGGATTGGCTAGAGTGTGTTGAGGAACATAGCCTATTTCTTTTCTTTGAAGAGCTTTGAAATGGATTTTATTATGAGATTTTAAAAGTCCTAAGATAAGTTTTACAAGTGTTGATTTTCCTGCACCATTTGGACCTATGATAGAGAGAAAGTCTTTATTGTCGTAGCTAAGATTGATGTTTTTTAAGATGATTTCATTATCATAAGCGTAGTTTAGATTAGAAATTTCAAAAAAAAGCATCAAAAAGCCTGATTATAAATTATGAGAAAAGGCATCAGCAGTTTTTAAAAGCTCATTTTCCCAATCATAAGATAAATGATCTATTTTGTAAATTTTTGCATCACATTCTTTAGCAAGTGTTTTTGCTGCATTTTCAGGGAAACCATTTTGAACAAAAATGACTTTTAAATTTTTATTTTTCATTAGAGTGATAAGTTTTTGCAAATCTTTGCTTTTTGGTTCTTTGCCTAAAATTTCTACAGGAATTTGCGTAAGATTATAGCGTTTTGCAAAATATGTCCAAGAAGGATGATAAACTACAAATTCTCTATTTTTTAATTTTTCTAATTTTGAGGCAATTTGTAAATTTAAACTATCTAATTCTGCTAAAAATTTATCTAAATTTTGTTTATATAAATTTTTATTTTGTGGATATTTTTGAATCAAGGCGTCATAAATATTTAAAGCCATAGTTTGGACTAAAATAGGATCTAGCCAAGTATGAGGATCAAAATGCTCATGTTCGTGGTGCTCGTGAGAGTGCTCGTGAGTGTCATGAGTTTGAATTAAAGCTATGTTTTTTTGCATATTTATAACTTGAAGTTTTGGAAAATTTTGTTTAAATTTATCCGTAAAAACTTTTTCAAATTCTAAGCCTATAGTGAAATAAATATCACTTTTTTCAAGTTTTTTTATGGTGTTTGGTTTAAATTCAAAATTATGCTCATTGCTATTTGGAGGTAAGATAACATTGACATCTAGAGTATTTGCGGCTATTTTTTTAACAAAAAATGCTTGAGGTGTTATACTGACACTAACTAAATTGCTGCTAGTATTTTGTTCTTGCTCTAAATTTTTAGCTTGTGTGAAAGTATAAAATATCTCTAAAGATAAGATAAATAATATAATTTTTTTCAAAATATTTCCTTTGATATAAATTTTTTCTAAATTATAACGATATTAAGCTTAATACATAGAATTTTTGAAGCAATATTTAAATAAAAATAATAAATATAAATTAATTTAAATATTTATTAAATAAAATTTTTTATTACTTTTATATTTTAAGTAAAAATTTAAATTTTTTAATTTATAATTCTAAAACTTGATGAAGATATCCCTATAAAATAATATTAGAAAGGAGCGCTTAAATTTATGAAAAGCGTAAAATTGAAGGTTTCACTGATTGCAAATTTAATCGCAGTAGTGTGTTTGATAATTTTAGGTGTTGTAACATTTATGTTTGTAAAACAAGCAATTTTTCATGAAGTTGTAAAAGCTGAAACAAACTATGTTAAAACAGCAAAAAATTCTATGGAGTCTTTTAAGGCGAGAAATTCTTTAGTTCTTGAAAGTTTGGCTAAAAGTATTTTAAAACATCCTGTAGAACAGTTGGATAACCAAGATGCTTTAATGCGTTATGTTGGAAAAGATTTAAAAAATTTTAGAGATGCTGGAAGATTTTTAGCGGTTTATATCGCTCAACCAAACGGTGAACTTGTTGTAAGTGATCCAGACTCTGATGCTAAAAATTTAGATTTTGGAACTTATGGAAAAGCTGATAATTATGATGCTAGAACAAGAGAATATTATATAGAAGCAGTTAAAACAAATAAACTTTATATCACCCCATCTTATATTGATGTGACTACAAATTTACCTTGTTTTACATACTCTACCCCTCTTTATAAAGATGGTAAATTTATAGGAGTTTTGGCTGTAGATATTCTTGCGGCAGATTTGCAAGCTGAATTTGAAAATTTACCAGGCAGAACTTTTGTATTTGATGAAGAAAATAAAGTATTTGTTTCTACGGATAAAACTCTTTTGCAACAAGGTTATGATATTAGCACAATTGCAAATCTTGCAAAAACCAAGAAAGATCTTGAACCTTTTGAGTATACCAGACCAAAAGACGGCAATGAAAGATTTGCTGTATGTACAAAAGTTTCTGGAGTTTATACTGCTTGTGTTGGGGAGTCAATAGAACAAATAGAATCTCCAATATATAAAATTGCATTTATACAAACTGCGATTGTTATTTTTACAAGTATTATTAGCGTAATCCTCCTTTATTTCATCGTATCAAAATACCTCTCTCCACTTACAACTATTCAAACAGGTTTAAATTCA
>NZ_RYYB01000012.1:0-6772 GCF_004378925.1 Campylobacter sp. CH186
TCGTTGATAGCACTTGAGATTTGTCCAAATTCATCATTGCTTTTTACTTCTATAGTAGAAACATTTTTTGTTTTATGATTGATGAAGTCAAAGAAATTTTGTAAAGATTTAAAAATTGAATTAATTTTTGCACTTACCATATATTTTATACACATATATACAATAACTGAAATTATAATTAAAAATATAACAACTACAGCAACTATAATTAATTGAAGATGATACAAAGGTGCTAAAACTGAATTTTTAGGAGTTGTTGCAAGTATACTCCAGTGACTTGAATCTTCTAATGTACTAAAAGAAGAAACCGAAGCATAACTAGTTAAACCTGTAGATGTATAAAAATTATTGATTAAAATATCTCTATGTTCTTTAATAGCACTTAATACAGGAGCTACAGAAGGAGAATGGTTGTATTCATTGATTTTTTGCAAAATTGCTTTAGGATTTTCATGAATAACAAATATTCCATCATCTGTAAGTAGTAATCTTTGATCTCCTTCGTGAAAATTTAAAGAAGGATCAAGTAAAGCTTTAGACATCTGTGAAAGCTCTAAGGAGAAACCAATAACTCCTGCAAAGTCTCCTTTTTGATTAAAAATAGGCATTCCTAAGTTTATTCCTAAAAATTCTCCATTGCCATAATCAAGACGCTTAACTGAACCAAAAGTAATCTTTTGCTCTTTATTGTGCACATTGTTTTCAATTTTTGAGATTACAGGTATACTGTTATACATATTTTTATTTTGTATAAATGTTTTAATACCTCCGTCAATCCCTGGAGTTGAATCATTATAAACAATAGATAAATTTCCATTTTGAGTGTCTTTTTCTTTATTTCCTGATAAGACTGAAAGATCTTTAATATACAAAAAAGCATAAGTGGTATGCATACTTGAATCTAATGTTTTTTTGGTTAAATTTTCCAATATATTAATGTCAATGTTCCCATTATCATTAATAACTTGTTGTATACTAGCACCTAATGCTTTAGAGAGTAAAAAAGGTTCGTTAAGTGTGGATTGCATATAATTTACATATCTTTTTGAAGCTATGTCTAGAGCAATTTCTGCTTCTTTTTCCATATTTTGAGAAACTTTCCATGATATGATAACAATCATAAAGACTAAGCTAACCATAACACTTCCAATTACTGAAAGAGTTAATTTAGTTCCGATAGATTTTAACATTGTCTTCCTTTTCTTAGATATATTTATTTGTGAATTATAACTATAAAGTGCTTATTTTTTTCTAAAAAATTTATTAATTAATATTTTATTAATTAATAATTAATAATTAAATTAAATAGTGTTAAAATACATTTACAACAAATTTATATTAAGGAATAGCAATGAAAAAGATTTCCATTTCTTTTGTTGTCCTATCGACATGTTTATGGGCAAAAAATACCGCCTATACCGATGAAGTTGTATTGCTTTATCTTAATAAAGATGATATTAAAGCCATAGGAAGACTTTACCTACAAATCCTTTTGAAGTGTTAAAAAGCGAAAATAACAGGGTTTTGCTAAAAATTGATGGTTATGTAAATCCTAAAGCGCCTTCTGTAATTTATTTCAATAACTCTCAAAGAATTATTGTTGCAGCTTTTTCTAAAAATACAAAATTAAATTTCTCTCAAAGAATAACTGGAAAAGATGGAAAATGGGATAAGGTAAGTCTTGAAATTTGGGCAGATAAAAAAGAATTTGTCAAAGACAATAAAAAAATGTTAAATCGAGCCAAAGAGCTTTTTGTAAATAACTGCGGAATTTGCCATGCTATCCACAAAGAAAAAGAATTTACAGCTAACGCTTGGCCTACAATTTTCCGTTCTATGGCCGATAGAACAGGTATTGATAAAAAAGACAGATGGCTAGTTATAGAATACTTACAAAAAAACGCAAAAGATTTTAAAATAAAATAAGGAGAAAAGCATGCTAGATAGAAGAAAATTTTTAAAAATTGTAGCGAGCTTAAGTGCAGGAAAAACCGTAGAGGCTTCAAAAGTTAGTCGGACTTGCAAAAAATGGAGAAGTGATCACCGCAGCACACTGGGGATTTTAAAACTCACTATAAAAGATGGCAAGATAGTAAAAAGTGAACCCTGGGAAAAAGTTACAAAAATGGATAATCCTTTACAGCACTATACTGCCGATATGGTTTATAAATCTCGTTTAAAATACCCTTATATGCGTAAATCCTACCTTGAAAATCCTGACAATCCTAAACCTGAGCTTCGTGGAAAAGATGAGTTTGTTCGTGTAAGTTATGATGAAGCGATCAAGCTTATCGTCAAAGAACTTAAAAAACAAGGGATAGTAAAGGTGCAAGTGCGATTTTTGGTGGAAGCTATGGCTGGAAATCAAGTGGAAATATGCAAAACTCACGCATCTTGCTTCATAGATTTTTAAATGTAACAGGTGGATTTGTAGGAGCTACTGGGGACTATTCTACAGGAGCTTCTCAAGTGATTATGCCTTATGTTGCAAGATCGATTGAAGTTTATGAGCAACAAACCTCATGGGAAAATATCTTAAGTGATTCTAAATATGTTGTAATTTGGGGTGCTGATCCGCTTTCTACTTTACGCATAGCTTGGACTTCAAACGAACAAAGAGGTTTGGCATACTTTGAAAAACTTAAAGACAGCAAAATCAAAGTAATTTGTATAGATCCTGTAAAAACCACTACAGCAAAATTTTTAAATGCCAAATGGATAGCTCCACGCCCAAATACTGATGTAGCTTTAATGATGGGTATGGCAAGCCATTTAATCGCTAAGAAAAAAGTCAATTACGAATTTTTAGACACTTACACTACAGACTTTGATAAATTTAAAGACTATTTAGTAGGTAAAGAAGATGGGGTAAAAAAGATACAAAATGGGCAAGTAAAATTTGCGGTATCGATGAAAAAACTATCAAAAATTTAGCTGAAACTTTTTATGATAATCCTACTATGATTATGAGTGGTTGGGGTATGCAAAGAGCACATCATGGCGAACAGCCTCACTGGATGTTAGTTACTCTTTGTGCGATGTTAGGACAAATCGGCACAAAAGGAGGCGGTTTTGGGCTAAGCTATCATTATAGCAATGGCGGTGTTCCAACTTGCAAAGGTGGAGTTATCGGTGGTATAACAGCAGGTAGCTTAGGGATTTGGAAAAATGGTAAATTTAAAGGTTTAGCAAAAAGAGAAACTTCAAACGAAGGTGCAGAATGGCTTCAAAATGCAGTGAGTTATTCTTTCCCTGTAGCAAGAATCGCTGATGCTTTACTTCATCCTGGAAAAACCATAGATCATAACGGCTCTAAGCTTACCTATCCTGATATTGATTTTATTTACTGGGTAGGCGGAAATCCTTTAGTACACCATCAAGATACCAACACTAATGTAAAAGCATGGAGAAAACCACGCACCGTTGTGGTAAATGAAATTTACTGGACTCCAACAGCTAAAATGGCAGATATTGTTATGCCTGTAACTTCATTTTATGAAAGAGATGATATTACCATGATAGGAGATTATTCAAATATGCATATAGCTCCTATGAAACAAGCAGTTGAGCCTGTGGGTGAAAGCAAAGATGATTATGTAATTTTCTCTGATATTTGTAAAATTTATGGAAAAGATGTCTTTAATGCTTACACAGAAAATGACAAAAAAGCTAAAGATTTTATCAAAGAATACTACAACAGCGTCCTAAAACAAACTCAAAGTTTTGGCGAAGCTTTTGCCACTCCTATGCCAAGTTTTGAAGAATTTTGGGCTAAAAATAAACCAATCACTTTTGAACCAACAGCTGAAAGTTTAGAATGGACTCGTTTTTCAGAATTTATAGAAGATCCTATCTTAAATGCTCTGGGTACAGATTCAGGACTCATTGAAATTTACTCAGAAACGATTAAAAATTATAATTATGATGATTGCAAAGCTCACCCTACTTGGTTTGAGCCTATTGAATGGCTTGGAAATGCAAGTAAAGAAGCACCTTTCCACTTACTTACAAATCACCCAAGAGATCGCTTGCACTCTCAACTTTGCCACACAAGCTTAAGAGATACTTATGCAATAAAAGATAGAGAGCCGATTTTAATCAATTTTAAAGATGCAAAAAAACTTGGTATAAAAAATGGTGATATAGTGCGTGTGTTTAATAAACGCGGTGAAGTTTTAGCAGGGGCTGTTGTAAGCGATGAAATCATGCAAGGGGTTGTAAGGCTTTGTGAAGGTGCTTGGTATGATCCTAATGAAAACGGACTTTGCAAATGTGGAAATGCAAATGTTTTAACCATGGATATGCCAACTTCAAAACTTGCCAATGGCAATATCTCTCATACAGGGCTCGTAAACATAGAAAAATTTAAAGGTGAACTACCAAAACTTACTGCCTTTAATGCGCCAAAAGGTGTGAATTAAATTGCAAGAAAGCCGCAAGGCTTTCTATTGTCCAAGCAAATTTAAACTTAAAGCCATTATTGCCATTCCTGTGATAAGTCCATATAAACTATCATGAGCCTTATCATAAGTTTTTGCAGCGGGCAAAAGCTCATCAAGAGATATAAAAACCATAATTCCTGCAATCACAGCAAAACTTATAGCTAAAGTAAGATCGCCTATAAAAGGCAATAAAATCAAAGCTCCAACAAAAGCACCCAAAGGCTCTGCAAAACCCGAAAGAGCTGAATAAATAAAAGCTTTTTTCTTATCTCCTGTAGCATGGTAAATTGGCAAACTCACAGCCAAACCTTCAGGGATATTGTGTATAGCCACAGCTATAGCTATAGCAATTCCTAAAGTAAGATTATCAAGACTTGAAATAAAAGTAGCAAAACCTTCAGGGAAATTATGTATAGCAATAGCCAAAGCTGTAAAAATCCCTGTGCGTTTTAAAGCTTTAGTATTGATCTGATGCAACTTTTCTCCAGGATGAAATTTCGGAGGATTTTGTCCTTTTTGGGGTAAGGGACAAATTTTTAACTCGCTTAAATCCTTTTTAGGCTCATGAGGATTGACATCTTCGGGGATTAATTTATCAATCAATAAAGATATTAAAATTCCACCAAAAAAACAAGCCAATCCCAAAAGCTCAGCCCAATGTGAATCATAGTGATTTTTAAAATCTTTAAGTGCAGTGGGTAAAATTTCCATGAAAGAAATGTATATCATTACTCCAGCTGAAAAACCAAGCCCTAAAGAAAGCACTCTTAAATCATCTTTTCTGGAAAAAAAGGCTATTATAGAACCTATAGCTGTAGAAAAACCTGCAAAAAGAGTCAATAGCATTGCGATAAAAATTTGTTCGAATGTAAATTGCATTAATAATTCTTAACTTCAATAAAATTTTAATATTTTAAATATTTATATTTATAAAAAGTTAACATACGGTAAAAATATAAAAGATATTAAAATTTTTAAGAACATTTTAAAAAATTATAGAATATCATATCGTCTTTTTTATAAATTTTTAAAAGTTAAGGAAAAAATATGAATTTTCGTTCTTTAAATATAAGTACTAAGCTTATTCTATCTGTAGCTATAGGGGTAATTTTAGGCATCATCGTATTAGTTTCAACAGTTTCCATATATATTTCTGAAAATATGGAGAAAGAGGCCAAAGATTCAATATTTTTAGCTTCAAAAAGATATACCAATTATATGGAAGGCATTCTAAATGAAACTGTTGCACTTACAAAAGGAACCGCAACTTCCTTAAATGATATGTTTGAACACAATAATCAAGTTGATGCTGATCTGATTGAAAGCTTAATGAAAAATTTATTTGATAGTAGTTTATATTCAGCTTATACTTTTTTGTATTTAAAAGATACTTCAGTGTTAGGGGATGCTCAAGGAATTGATAAAAGATACACAAGTTCTGATGGTAAAACTTTTGCTATGATTTATTTTGATCAAACCAGTGGAAAATCTGGAGGAATAGAAACGATTCAAACGCCAAATAATTTTGGTAATTTAAAGATTATAGAACAAGTAGAAAAAAACGCTAAATATGGAGATAAAGATAGTTTATTTGTTGGGCCACCAACTAAACTTAATTATGATGGAAAAGATTTTCTAGGTATTAATTTTGGAATGCCTATTTTTAATAATAAAGGCAAATTTATTGGAGTTGCTGGATACACTTTAGATTTTGCTGAAGTTTCTGAAACCATGCTTGATCCAAAATTAGATTTTTTTGAAGGAGATTTAAGATTTTTAATGACTGATAAAGGCATTATTACCATTCATAAAAATCATAATGCTATTTTAAAAACACTTGGCGATATAAATAAAGATCCCTCTGTGGAATTAGTCAATAATGCTGTTAAAGAACACAAAACTGTTATAATAGATGATTATGTTGCTTCAACTGGAGATTTAAGCTATGCATCCGTTTCATCTTTTAGCACTGCAAATAATTCAAGTCATTGGAGTATGGTTGTAACTGCTCCTAAAAATTCAGTTCTAGCACCTTTAAAGAAACTAGAAATTATTTTTATCATCATTTCTTTTTTTATACTACTTGTCATATTGATTATAGTTTATGTCTGCGTTAAAAAAATAGTTGGTTCTAGAATTCCTATTATTTTGAAATCTTTAGAAAATTTCTTCCGATTCTTAAATCATGAAAAAAATGAAGTGGATTTAATAAAAATAAAAGCAGATGATGAACTCGGAAAAATGGGTAAAATGATCAACGAAAACATCCTTGCTACTAAAAAAGGTTTAGAACAAGACAATCAAGCCGTTAAAGAATCAGTTCAAACCGT
>NZ_RYYB01000013.1:0-5000 GCF_004378925.1 Campylobacter sp. CH186
TTAACAAGTCCGCAATGAGCTACTTTCCCCCTGCCAGTAAGGCGTAGTATCATCACCCACGATGTGCTTAGCTTCTTGGTTCGGGATGGAGCAAGGCGTTTCCACATCTGTATAATCACGGACATTGTTATTTAAATATTCTTTGAAAGACTGAATTTAAGAATAAAGCCTAATCTTTTATTTCTTTACTTTTTTCTTTATTCTCTTTCTTCTTTTATTTTTCTTTCTTCTTTACTTATCTTTGATAAGTCTTTATATAGAATACTTAAAAAACAATGTTAAGAGCAAGTTCTAATACAAACTCTACTTGAAAGATTTCTATTAAACTCTAAATATTATTTATATTCAAAGTTTTAAAAACCTTAACAAGGAAGTGATGCTTTATTAAAGATAAGCCAAACGCTCTATTAGTACTGGTCAGCTAAAGGACTTTCATCCATTACACACCCAGCCTATCAAACTAGTAGTCTTCTAGAGAGCTTAGAGAAGATTCATCTTAGAGTTGGCTTCACGCTTAGATGCTTTCAGCGTTTATCCTTTCCAAACTTAGCTACGCTGCGATGCTCTTGGCAGAACAACAGCTACACCAGTGGTTTGTTCAACCCGGTCCTCTCGTACTAGGGTCAAATCTCTTCAATCTTCTTACGCCCACGGCAGATAGGGACCGAACTGTCTCACGACGTTCTGAACCCAGCTCGCGTACCGCTTTAAATGGCGAACAGCCATACCCTTGGGACCTGCTCCAGCCCCAGGATGCGATGAGCCGACATCGAGGTGCCAAACCTCCCCGTCGATGTGAGCTCTTGGGGGAGATCAGCCTGTTATCCCCGGGGTACCTTTTATCCTTTGAGCGATGGCCCTTCCACACAGAACCACCGGATCACTAAGACCGACTTTCGTCTCTGCTTGACTTGTATGTCTTGCAGTTAAGCTGGCTTATACCTTTATACTCTACGAACGATTTCCAACCGTTCTGAGCCAACCTTTGTAAGCCTCCGTTATTATTTGGGAGGCGACCGCCCCAGTCAAACTACCCACCAGACATTGTCCCACTTGAGGATAACTCAAGCTGGTTAGCTACCCAAATAAGAAAGAGTGGTATCTCAACAATGGCTCATATACAACTGGCGTCATATACTCAAAGCCTCCCACCTATCCTGCACATTCTTATCCAAGTAGCAGTGTCAAGCTGTAGTAAAGGTCCACGGGGTCTTTCCGTCTTGCCGCGGGTAGGAGGAATTTTCACCTCCACTACAATTTCACTGGATCCCTCTTTGAGACAGCTCCCATCTCGTTACGCCATTCATGCAGGTCGGTATTTAACCGACAAGGAATTTCGCTACCTTAGGACCGTTATAGTTACGGCCGCCGTTTACTCGGGCTTCGATCAAGAGCTTCGCTAATGCTAACCCCATCAATTAACCTTCGAGCACCGGGCAGGCGTCACACCCTATACATCCTCTTACGAGTTAGCAGAGTGCTGTGTTTTTGGTAAACAGTCGGGAGGGACTCTTTGTTGTAAGTTTCTTCGCTTTCGGAGTAAATCCTAGTACGAAGCTAACCACACCTTATACCGAAGATACGGTGCTATTTTGCAGAGTTCCTTAAAGAGAGTTCTTCCACGCGCCTTAGAATACTCATCCCACCCACCTGTGTCGGTTTACGGTACGGGCAACATTAGCTAAACTTAGAAACTTTTCTTGGCTCGACGGCATCAGGGGTTCTTCTATCCATCCGAAGACTTCAAAAAGCCTTTCAGTTCTCGGAGTATTGTTATACGGATTTGCCTGTATAACCTCCTACAACCTTAGACTAGCACTTCCATCCGCTAGCCCCCTTAGCCCTAAGCGTCCTTCCATCGCACACTAATGTTGGTATTGGAATATTAACCAATTTGCCATCGTCTACCCCTTTCGGACTCGACTTAGGACCCGACTAACCCTACGATGACGAGCATCGCGTAGGAAACCTTGGGTTTACGGCGTTAATGATTCTCACATTAATTATCGCTACTCATGCCTGCATGCTCACTTCTATTCGCTCCAGCACTCCTTACCGGTATACCTTCGACGCAAATAGAACGCTCTCCTACCACTTGCACACAACTTAAACTACTTAACTTTAGCCTAAGAATATTTTTACTGATTTTACTAAGTTTTATTTCTATCTTTACTCTATAAAAATCAGTAAAAATATAACTAAACATATAACTTAGTTTCTCATATTCTAAACTTAAATAATCTAAGTTGTGTGCAAGTCTACAGCTTCGGTACTTACTTTAGCCCCGTTATATTTTCCGCGCAAAATCACTAGACCAGTGAGCTATTACGCTTTCTTTAAAGGATGGCTGCTTCTAAGCCAACCTCCTGGTTGTTTAAGTAACTTCACATCGTTTTCCACTTAAGTAAGATTTAGGGACCTTAGCTGGTAGTCTGGGTTGTTTCCCTCTTGACGACGGATTTTATCACTCGCCGCCTGACTGCTGTGATTACATATAAGGTATTCGGAGTTTGATAGGGTTTGGTACATTGGTGTATGCCCTAGCCCATTCAGTGCTCTACCCCCTTATATTACGACACAACGCTATACCTAAATATATTTCGGAGAGAACCAGCTATCACGAAGTTTGATTGGCCTTTCACCCCTATCCACAAGTCATCCCGGGGCTTTTCAACGCCTATGGGTTCAGTCCTCCACTAGTTCTTACACTAGCTTCAACTTGCTCATGGATAGATCACTTCGTTTCGGGTCTGCAGCATCTGACTAAGCGCCCTATTCAGACTCGCTTTCGCTACGGCTTCGCGTTTGCTTAACCTTGCCAGACACCACAACTCGCAGGCTCATTATGCAAAAGGCAGTCCATCACACTGTATTGCTACATAGTGCTCTGAATGATTGTAAGCAAATGGTTTCAGGTTCTATTTCACTCTGATCACCTCAGTTCTTTTCACCTTTCCCTCACGGTACTTGTGCACTATCGATCTGGTATTAGTATTTAGGGTTGGATCGTGGTCGACCCGGATTCAGACAGGATTCCTCGTGTCCCGCCCTACTCAGGATACTGCTAGCTAAGCTTTGTTTTTCGCATACGGGACTATCACCCTCTATGGCTATACTTTCCAGAATGTTCTGCTAAACTCAGCTCTTGCACATTGCAGTCCTACAACCCCCAGTGCAAGCACTGGGTTTGCCCTCTTGCGCTTTCGCTCGCCGCTACTGACGCAATCTCTATTGATTTCTTTTCCTGAGGGTACTAAGATGTTTCAATTCCCCTCGTTCGCTCCTATATAGGTAATGTATATCTCTATACATTGGGTTGCCCCATTCGGAAATCTACGGATCAAAGCTTCTTGACAGCTCCCCGTAGCTTATCGCAGTCTAGTACGTCCTTCATCGCCTTTACCAGTCAAGGCATCCACCATTCGCTCTTAGTAGCTTACCTTTTTTTACCTTTTATTATTGATTCTAAAACGCATCACTTCCTTGTTAAAGTTTTTATGATAAGACTTCTTTATCTTAAGACGGAAAGCATTCAAACACTTAATATAAAACTAAATGATTTAGTCTCAACTAAGCTGTGAGTTTGAAACTTGTCTTTAATTTATAAATCTTAAATCTAATATTCTCTTTATTATAGAAATAAAGATAATTAAAAGATATAAGTTAAACTAAAGAAAAGATAAATAGATTTTATCCTTTAACAAGTCCTGTAAAATTGTTTTTATTAAAACTTGCTTGTGACTCTTAACAATGATAATTAAAAAGAACATTTAGGTTTAAAACCTAAAGGAAGCATATATATTAATATAATCATTATAAATATAAATACATAATGTATATGCTATTTATATTTATTAAAGTATATTCTTTTATAGTTAAAGATAAAAATAAATCTAAGTATAGGGTTTATATTTTATATTTAATCTACTTTATATACTTGCTTTAGATTTTAAAGCTTCTTTATTCAAATCTTTTTTATGGTGGGCCTAACAAGACTTGAACTTGTGACCTCACCCTTATCAGGGGTGCACTCTAACCAGCTGAGCTATAGGCCCTTAATAAATGGTGGAGAATAGCGGGATCGAACCGCTGACCTCCTGCGTGCAAAGCAGGCGCTCTCCCAGCTGAGCTAATTCCCCATAAACAATTAGCTTTATCATCAATCTTTGAAATCTAAACAAGAATCAATTGAGTTTATATATTGAAGTAATAGTTGTGAGACTTATTACTTTGTACTCTAGAAAGGAGGTGATCCAACCGCAGGTTCTCCTACGGTTACCTTGTTACGACTTCACCCCAGTCGCTGATTCCACTGTGGACGGTAACTAGTTTAGTATTCCGGCTTCGAGTGAAATCAACTCCCATGGTGTGACGGGCGGTGAGTACAAGACCCGGGAACGTATTCACCGTAGCATGGCTGATCTACGATTACTAGCGATTCCGGCTTCATGCTCTCGAGTTGCAGAGAACAATCCGAACTGGGACATATTTTATAGATTTGCTCCACCTCGCGGTATTGCGTCTCATTGTATATGCCATTGTAGCACGTGTGTCGCCCTGGGCATAAGGGCCATGATGACTTGACGTCGTCCACACCTTCCTCCTCCTTACGAAGGCAGTCTATTTAGAGTGCTCGGCCGAACCGTTAGCAACTAAATACGTGGGTTGCGCTCGTTGCGGGACTTAACCCAACATCTCACGACACGAGCTGACGACAGCCGTGCAGCACCTGTCTCTAAGTTCTAGCAAGCTAGCACCCTCATATCTCTATAAGGTTCTTAGGATATCAAGCCCAGGTAAGGTTCTTCGCGTATCTTCGAATTAAACCACATGCTCCACCGCTTGTGCGGGTCCCCGTCTATTCCTTTGAGTTTTAATCTTGCGACCGTACTCCCCAGGCGGTACACTTAATGCGTTAGCTGCATTACTGAGATGACTAGCATCCCAACAACTAGTGTACATCGTTTAGGGCGTGGACTACCAGGGTATCTAATCCTGTT
>NZ_RYYB01000014.1:0-5532 GCF_004378925.1 Campylobacter sp. CH186
TATCTTAAACCTAAAGATACTCATATAAAAAACCCTAGTAATTCTAAAAGCAATCAACACATGAATTTCTTAATGAGTTCTACCTTTACCCATTATGGTAATGCAAGCTATAACCAAACCATACTTCAAAAAGATGCCCATATTAGTATGGGAGTTGAGAACACTTATGATTTAGCCTTAAATGGTGCTCCTTATTTAATCGGAGCTATAGCCACTTATGGAGATTCTACAAATAATAGTTTAAATATAGAAGCAGGTAGCAGTGTAGAGTTTTTTACTTCCTTACCTAAAAAAGATAAAAATGGTAATAATACCTTTGATGAAAGAATCACTCACCTTGTAGGTGGTTTAGCTTATCAAGGTAATGTAAAAAACAATAAAATCTTTATCAAAGATGCTAATATGATTATCCATGGTCCAAGCAAAACTTATGCTAGTTCAGCTGCTGCTCATATTAGCGCAGGTTATATAGATAGTGGAACAGATAAAAACTTTCAAGTCAGTAAAAACCTTTTAGACATAGATGGTTTTAATCTTGATATGTATATGAACCATGATAAACAGCCCCTAGTTTATAATTCTGTTTTATTTGCTGATTTTTGGGGTGGAAAAACCGAACAAGGACAAGCCTTAGATAATACTATCAATTTAAAAGATATTAAAAACCTAAAAAAAGATAAAAACAATGAGAACATTTTTGCTCAAGCTTTATTTAACTTCTATGCAGGAGCTTCTAATAATGGAGAAGCAAATTATAATACCTTAAACATAGAATTAAAACATCCTTTAGAAATCGCTAATAACTTCTTAGGTTATAACCAACATTCTTTTTATGGTGGCTTTGCAACTAAAGGAGCTAATCATAATACCATTAATATTAAAAACGATCTTACCACAACCGATCTTTCTCAAAGCTATAAAGATGCTTTAAATATTGTAGCTGCTAGAACCTTAGAAGGCAGTGCGGATTATAATAAAGTTTATATCAATAATTCTATGTCAACCTTACCTGTATACATTTATACAGCTAAGAAAAACATTCTTAATAATCAAGACTTTTATCCTAGTAGTGCTAATAACAATGAAGTAGTGATTAAAGACTTTGCTTCTTTTAGAAATTTAACTGTATTAACAGAAGCTAAAGAAGCCTCTTATAATACTATAAATTACAACAATGTTCAAAGCATTACCGATGCAAGTAATATAGATAAAGGTTCTAAAATCATCATAAGAGCTTTAGATAAAGCCAAACATAATACCATAGATATAAAAAACTATTCTTCTAATGCAGCTGATAATGCTTATTTGATTATGGCTTATAATGAAGCTGCTTATAATAAAATCATTATCAATGTGATACTTTATTTGGTGTAACTTCAGATAAAAGAGAAGGAATTTTAAGTATTATAGCTGGACTTTCAAACAATGCCCATGATAATACCTTAATCATAAACAATCTCAATCTTGATGAGTATAAAAATAACAATTCTATTTTTATAGCTCCTTCAGCCATTACAGGTTTAAGTGAAGCTAAATCTTATAATAATACCTTATATAGGTGGGAATTTAAATATATTTAAAAACACTTTCATAGATATATTAGCAGGAGCGTTGGTGCATTATGAAGATAATTATAGTGCTTCTAATGCTGTAGCTCCTTCAGCCATCAGTTTAAGTAAAAACAATAGACTGATTTTAAATACTAAAGTTGAAGCTAGAATTATTAATAACTTTGAGCATTATTATCTTATTGTATCCAATAAAATCAACACAACTCCCCTTTTTGAAGTCATACGATGCTCCTATTAATATTTCTAGCGAGGGAGTATTGGCTCTTTATACCCTCAAAGAGCAATACCCCTACCTTAAAAATAAAGAAATCTTAATCTTACAAAGTGAGCAAGGTTTTATAGATGAAAACTCTAATACTTTAAATCAAGAAGAACTTCAAAGCTTCATTGGAAAAATGCAAAAAAACAAAGAAGATTTTAAACTAAGTTCTATAGATAGATTAAAAAAGATGAATTTACAAAAACTTTCTTATGAAGTAAGAATATCTCAAGATGGCAAAAGCATTTACGCAAAGATAAAATAAATCATTCCTATCTTAAAGATAGGAATCTTTTGCTTGTATTTTTATAAATATAAACAAAAGATTCTTAAATCTTAATCTTACAAAAAGGAGCAAGTCATGAAAAAGTTAAATAAACTTTCTTTGTCTTTAGTTGTAGGTTCGTTACTTTTTACACAAAGCTATGCTTTACCAAGCGGGGGTAAGTTCACTCATGGAACAAGTGGAAGTATAAATGTAAATGGTAATACCATGAATATTACAGGTAATAAAGTAAACTCTGTTATCCAATGGGGTGGTGGTTTTAATATAGCTAAGGGTGAAACTGTAAATTTTGGACAAGGAAAAACTAACCAAAACTACCTAAACATTGCTTATGGAACCAAAAGCTCTACAATAGATGGAAAGCTAGAAGGTGGAAGCAATAATATCTTTTTAATCAATCCTAATGGTATAGTAGTGGGTAAAGATGGAAGTATTAATGCAAATAAAATTGTTCTGTCTGCTTCATCAATAGGGGATAAAGAGATGCAAGAGTTTGCGAGTAGTGGAAATATTGCAGGATATGAATATAAGAAGGGCGTTTCTCCTGTAATTAAGCCTAATATGGGAAATATTATAAACACAGGATATATAAAAAGTGATTATATTGGAATAGTAGCTAAACAATATGCTGATTTTGATAAAGATGGAAATGTAGGAGATTGGGATTCATCAAATGGAATAGTTTTTTTAATTGGTGAATCTGTAAGTGTTGTTAATGGTTTTTGGAATGCTGGATGGGTTAATGGGAATGTATACAATGCCAATGAAGGTGGTTTTGCAAACAATGGAATGCTAAAAGGTAGTACATTTGGAAATTCTGCTGACTATATTAAAAAAAATCATATAGTTTATGAAACTAGCAATCTCATCACTTCAGCAGACATCTCAAACGAAGTTATAAATTCGATTTTCGATGCATTAAAAATCAATTCTTATGTAGATATTAAAAATCTGAATAAATTTTATAAAGAAAACAAGCAAGAGTTTTCAAGTGATGAATTAGCAAACATTAGTCAAAGCATGGATTTTGCTACCGCCTTATATAATCAAGCAAGTTTAAGTGAAAATGAAAGCTTAAAAAATGCTCTTAATTCTCATTATATTACATTAGAAAAAAGCAATCAAGCTATTATTAAAACAAAAGAAATTCTTTCTCAAATTCCTAAAATAAACGAAGAGCAAGAAAAAATTCAAAAAACTTACGATGATGCTGTAGAAACTTATAATAAAGCAGTTGAAGCTTACAATACCACTTTAAATGGTATAACAGGCAATAATGGCGATAAAGTTCTTGCAGGTTTAAAACAAGCTGTCGATAAAGCTTCTAGTGATTTACAACAAGCTACAACAGCTCTTCAAACTACTACAGCTAGCAATAATTCTAGTTTAGAAAATTCTAATAAAACTTTAGCAAGTGCAAGTATAGATGGAACTAGTCATCTTACAATCAATGGAAAATATAGTGCAAACTATAAGCCAGTATCCATTATAAATTCAGGATCTAACAACTCCAACAACGGAAATGATGGAACCGATTCAGGTGGTATTAACAATGGTAACAACAACGGTTCTAATAATAACCCAAATGATACCATAGGACAACAAGAACCTGACATTGCTACAGCTTTGCTTATGCAAACTACAGATGAAGATCCAAATATCAATGAAGATGATAAACAAGCAAGTATAGATGAAGCCAGTACTCAAGAAAGTGGTAATGCTTGTATAGTATCGGATAATTTTAAAGCAGGAAATCTTTGCTCAAGATGATTAAAATCCAAAAGGTTAAAAGCCTTTTGGATCTTGTTAAAAATTAATAAAACAAACAAAATTTAAAGATTAAAAATCAAAAAAGATTGATAATCAATCAAACAAATACAAAAAATAAAGATAAATAAAAAGATAAAAAGAAAGAAAAATAAAAACAGAAAAAGCAAAAAATAAAAAAGATTAAAAACCAAATCTAAAAACAAGATCTTATGAAATCATTAAAAAGGAAAAACACAAATGAAACGCATTATCTTACTATCTAGTTTAGCTATCTTAAGCCTTTATGCTAGCGATACTAAAGATAATAAAAAAACCATACAAATGTTAGAACAATCTCCTTATAAAGAAGATGCTAACTTAAAAAACTACAATAACACTTAAAAGTAAAAGATGGAGTGATTATCATAGATCATTCTAATACTAGTGATGATAATAATTCAAAAACCACTAACACAAAGAAAAACACTCAAAAAGATAATAACAACACTCAAAAAAATCAATCTAATTTGTCTAATGATAATACTTTAAAAACTAAAACCCCAAATTCAAATACTCCTTCTTTAAAAAAAATACTTCTAAAGAAGAATCAATTCATAAAGTTAGCTTTAGCTTTCATATTACCAATAAAAACATAAACTTTAAAGATCTAGGTTTGGATGAGCAAGTTTTACAAGAAGCCTTAAACGATTACAAAAAAGAAAGTATTTCAGTTCAAGACTTACAAGATATAGCCAATATTATTTCTTATTATGTTCAAGTTAGTGGTTATCCTGCTGCTACAGCTTATATCCCACAACAAGAACTAAAAGATCAAATTCAAATCAATATCACCTTAGGTGTTTTAGGTAAATATGTGGTTCAAAACAATTCTAGTGTAAGAGATTATGCTATAGAAAGTAAATTACCTAATCATAAAGGTGAAATCATCACTACTAAATTAGTAGAAGATGCAGTTTATAAAGTCAATGAAATGTATGGCATACAAACCCTTGCTTCTTTAAAAGCAGGAGATAATCCAGGTGAAACAGATGTAGTGATAGAAACTACCCCTAGTGATAGCTTTGTTTCTGTATTGTTTTATGGGGATAATTACGGTATAAAAGAATCAGGCAGATATAGGGGTGGTGCTAGTATGAGTTTTAATAACATAGCTCATCAAGGAGATAGTCTTAATGCTTATTTGCAAAGAAGCGATGAAGCACAAACTAACTATGATATAAGCTATACTACTTTCTTAGGGAATTTAAAAATCACTCCAAGTTATTCTAAAGGAAACTATGCTTTAGGAGGAATTTGGAGAGAATTTGACTTTATAGGAACTTCTGAAAATCTAGGTATAGATTTAAAATATCCTTTGTGGATTACAACTTATAATTCTTTTTATTTAACTTCAAGCTATTATCATAAAAAGCTTAGTGATTCAAGATTAAATATCATGACTATAGATAAAAGCTCTGATACAATAAGCTTTGGTATAGAAGGAGTTTATAATGGCATTAGCAATGATAGTTTTTCTTATAGTGCTAATGTAAGCTATGGTAATGTTAAAGATGAAGGTATGACTATAGTAGGTATAGGAACAAGCAAAGTAGGTGGAGCAGAATTTGGAAAATTTGCTAAACTCAATGTCAATCTTAACAATGCTT
>NZ_RYYB01000015.1:0-3341 GCF_004378925.1 Campylobacter sp. CH186
TAACCAATTAAACTTAAAAGGGGATTAAATAAAGGATTAAATAGTATAAATATTTGTGTAAGTATTTATATAAGTATTTGGTGGGTTTTTGAAATTTATTATGAATAATATATCAAAGATTGCATACTTTAAACATTGTAAAAAGCAATTAGACTTAATTAAATATAAATTTAAAATAAGTATAATTTTAAAACATTTTATATCAAAGGAAGAAAATGAAAAAAATATTTAGTGTTGTTTTAGTTGCCTTAATCGGCTTATTTTTAAACGCTTGCAATGATTCTAAAAACAAAGAAACAAATGTGAGCATAGAATTAAAGGTTGGAACCACACCAAACTATAAACCTTTTAACTATAAAGAAAACTCAAAACTTACAGGTTTTGATACGGATCTAGTAGAAGAAATCGCTAAAAAAAACGGCATCAAAGTTGTTTGGGTTGAAACCAATTTCGATGGGTTAATACCTGCTTTAAAAGCTGGCAAAATCGATATGATTGCCTCAGCTATGAGTGCAACGGACGAAAGAAGACAGAGTGTTGATTTTACTAAACCTTACTATATAAGTAAAAATCTTTATCTTAAACTAAAAAGTAACAATTTACTTCAAACGAAAAATGATTTAGAAGGTAAAAAAATAGGAGTTCAACTAGGAACCTTACAAGAAAATACTGCAAAAGCTATCAAAAATGCACAAGTGCAAAGCAATAAAGATTTAAACATAGCTGTTTTAGCACTAAAAAACAACAAAATCGATGCTATTGTAGCTGATCAAGATACCGCTAAAGGTTTTTTAGCTGAAAATCCAGAATTGGTAAGCTTCTACCAAGAAACAGATGGTGGAGAAGGCTTTAGTTTTGCTTTTGATAAAAACAAACAAAAAGAATTGGTAAAAATTTTTGACAAAGGTATAGATGAGACAAAAACCAATGGATTTTACAATACTTTGATCAAAAAATATGAACTAGAATAAGCGTGGAAATTCACGCTTATACAGCTTAAATATTTGTTATATTTTGTAAGATAACATTTCATATAAATTTACTCTCATTAAATCAATTTTTTCTATAAAATAAAATTTAAATTCAAACCATATAGTTTTATAATAGTTAGTATTTAATTATACTTTAAGTTTAAATATTTTATTATTCCGCTATTTTATTTTTGTATTTTATATTATTTTTAAAAAATAAAAAATATGAAATTAATTTCAAAATAAATCATTTTAAATAAGGAAGGAGAAAAATATTTGAGTAAAAATATTATTTCAAGTAAGGTGTCCATGGGGGGGGGGGATTAGAAAATCCCATTTAAATTCTAAAAAGATAGTTTTATCTTTAGCTGCTATTTCTTTCTTAGCTAGCTGTGCTAATGCTAAGTTAAATTCTGAAATAAAAACTTATGATGAAGCAAATAAAAATCTTAAAGCTAGATCAGCAAGTGTTTATAGTCCTGAAGCTAGGACTGATACGACTATAAATTCATTGCACACTGATAAAGTAACCATTACTGGAAGTGGAACAACAAATTCCTTAACAATTGGATCAAGCGGAACTTTAGGTAGTATAGGTAATAACGATAGAATCATCTATGCTCATGCTAGTGGTAGCAATACCCTCACTCTTACCAATCTTACTAATAATGGAACCATCAACGGCAAGGTAGCTGTAGAACATGATCAAGGTTTTACAGGAACCATCACTGTTAATACCTTTGCAAACACAGGTCAAGTTAATGGACAAATTTATATGGGAGTTTGGGGTGGTAATTCAGGAACCCTTAACATAGAAAAATTTGATAATAGTGGGACTATAACAGCTTCTAATGGCCAAGGAGTATTTTTCGAAGGAAAGAATACTCATATAAAAACCTTTAACAATAGTGGAACTATTCAAAGTAATAATAGTCAAGGTGTTAATATAACCAAAGCAAGTATACAAACCTTTACAAACAAAGGTCTGATCAGCGGAAGCAACGGTATAAGTATGAGCAGTGGAACTATAAATACTTTCATTAATACTGGAACCATAAATAGCACAGGAAAAAAAGAGCCTTCAGAATATGGAGCTTCATCAGGTATAAGCTTAAGCTATAATACAATAAAAACTTTTAATAATACAGGTTTAATTTCTGGTATTTTTGGTTTAAATTTAATGCAAGCTACTATAGAAAATTTTACTAACAAAGGAACTATAGAATCAACAAGTAATCATGATTTTGGAGCAGCTATTAATCTTATAACTTCTTATGGTGCTGCTTCTGTCATTAATAACTTTACTAATGAAGGAACCATTAAATCAAAGTCTAATGGTATTTTTGCAGAAGCGGGTAATAAAATAGAAACCCTTGTCAACAAAGGCTTTATAGAAGCAGATCTAAACGGTATAAGTTTTTATGATTATGGTTCGGTTAGTGGCAATAAAATGGAACTAGGTAAAATTATCCTAGAAGAAGGCAGTAGCATTAAGGCTGGACATAATGGTATTAATATAGATCATGGAAGCTCTAAGGTTATTGAAGCTGATGCCATTGAAGTTAAAAAAGGTGCTGTTGTAAGCGGCAATAACGCTGGAATTTATCTAGGAGGCGGTAAAGAAATCAATGCTCAAATCACCATCTCAGGTGAAGTAAGTGGTGGATCTGCTGGTATAGTCAATGAAGGTATCATAGGTGGTAGTAGCAGTAGTGATGATGGCAATGATAAAAAAGGCGGCATTATCATCTCAGGAGGTAATGTTAGCTCTTCAAGTGGAGGCTCTGGTATAGTCAATCAAGGCAATGGTTCTATAGCAGGTGAAATTAAAGTAGAAAGTGGGGGTTCAGTTGAAGGTGGTATTACCAATACAGGAAGTGGTTCTATCTCAGGAAGTATAGTAGTAGAAAGTGGTGGCAAGCTTGATTCCATCACTAACACCTCTACTTCTGATACAGGTATTTCAGGTTCTATCACTAACAATAGTGATAATAAACTTGAAATTTCTAATGGAGAAGGTGCAACTATAGGTGGAGGTATTACCAATAATGGTAATGCTGATTTAGTTATTTCCAACCAAGGCTCAGTAGGTAAAGATAAAGATGGTAATACAGTAACTAACAATGGTAGTGGTAGTGTTGGAATCAAAGATTGGGTTGTTTCTACAGATAAAGAAACAGGTAAATTAGACACTGTGGTTGTAGGTGGAAGTGGTGCAAATAATGTAAAAGTAGAAAACATCACCGTAGATCAAAGCAATGTTAATCTTGAAGAATTAGGCAATATAAACAACATCATCTCAGGTGTTAATCAAGGCAATATTGGCAATATAGGAACTAATGGAGGTGGAGAAATATCTTTAAGCTATGA
>NZ_RYYB01000016.1:0-1548 GCF_004378925.1 Campylobacter sp. CH186
ATCTCTACCATCATTTTTAACCAAAGATAATCTTCCATAATTTTCTTTTTGTAAAATACCAGCACCAGCACCGATATCACCTGTGATTTTTATACCCCTTCCATCTCTTGAAGTAAGGACTAATTTGCCATTTTCATCCCTAGAAGCTTCAACCCCTGTAGTATCTTTAACCGCATTGATAGCAGAGACTAATTGTCCATTTTCATCCCCATCTTTATAATTAATCTGCCCTATGGTTACTCCATTGATCGCAAAATCTTGAGAAGTTTTACTCGCTTTAATTTCATAAGCTCCTATAGTTCTTACATCATAAGTTGCACGAACTCCTGTTTTGTCAGAACTTCTATTGATCTCTTCAGCTAAAGCCCCAAGTCCTGTTCCAACAGAGGTTGAAATCACTATACTTTGAAATTTAAAGTCTTCAACACCATTATAATTTTTAAGTACAAGTGATACAACACCTTCGCTTACACTTTGAGAACCTGTTTCAAATCTTGTTACACCGATTTTTGAAGACTGGGTTGGTCCAATGCTAGCTTTTATAGTTTGATTTGATTGAGATCCGATTTGAAATTCTTGGTTGGTAAAATTTCCACTTAAAAGTTGCTTACCATTAAACGAAGTTGTATTTGCGATATTGTCAAGTTCTTCCATTAAGCGGTTTATATCGGCTTGAAGCATGGTTCTTGTTTTTAAACTTTGACCATCTTGAGCTGCTTGAGTAGCCTTAGTCTTAATAGTATCTAAGATCTTAAGTTGCTCATCCATAGCCTTATCTGCAGTTTGTAAGATACCTATAGCATCATTGCCATTATTTATAGCTTGACCTAAAGTTGCTGCTTGTGAACGCAAAGAATCTGCTATCGCCATCCCTGAAGCATCATCTGCTGCGGAGTTAATCCTAAGACCGGAACTAAGCCTACTTAAAGACTTATCAAGCTCGTTAGCATTAACAACTGAATTTGCATGTGCATTTAATGCACCGATGTTGGTGTTTATCCTAAAACCCATTTTAAATCCTTTCAAAATATTGCATCGAAAAGATTAAAGCAAGAAGTGTTCCAAGTTTTAGTTTAATTAAAAATCTTGAGAGTTTAAAAAAGCCTAGTATTTAAACTAGGCTTGGATTTGTATATATCGCAGTACTTTAAAAATATTTAGGCTATTGAAGCAGTCTTAAAACATTTTGCTGACTAGAATTTGCTTGAGCCATAGCATAAGATCCACTTTGAGCTAAGATGTTAGCTTTAGAGTAGTTTGCACTCTCACTTGCAAAGTCTACATCTCTGATTTGAGATTCAGCTGATTTAACATTCACTTGAGTTACAGTGATATTGTTTATAGTTGATGTGATTTGATTTTGAACTGAACCAATGTCTGCTCTGATTTGATCAAGATTGTTAATCGCAGTTTCAGCGATATCCATCACAGCCATAGCACCTTTAAGTGTGGTTACACCTGAAGTTTCATTAGTAGCTCCTGCTTTATTATCTGCTGAAATTTTTAAAGTGGCAAATTGAGATTGTCCAGAACCACTAGAAAAACCGG
>NZ_RYYB01000017.1:0-915 GCF_004378925.1 Campylobacter sp. CH186
ATCAACGAAAACATCCTTGCTACTAAAAAAGGTTTAGAACAAGACAATCAAGCCGTTAAAGAATCAGTTCAAACCGTATCAGTTGTAGAAGGTGGTAATCTAACAGCAAGAATCACTGCTAATCCTAGAAACCCACAACTTATTGAACTTAAAAATGTTCTAAATAAACTTCTTGATGTTTTACAAGCTAGAGTAGGTTCTGATATGAATGCTATTCATAAAATATTTGAAGAATATAAAAGCTTAGATTTTAGAAATAAATTAGAAAATGCTAGCGGTAGTGTTGAATTAACTACTAATGCTTTAGGTGATGAAATAGTTAAAATGCTAAAACAAAGTTCAGACTTTGCTAATGCTTTAGCTAATGAAAGTTCAAAACTACAAGCTGCTGTTCAAAGCTTAACCACTTCTTCAAATTCTCAAGCTCAATCTTTAGAAGAAACTGCTGCAGCTTTAGAAGAGATCACTTCTTCTATGCAAAATGTTTCAGTTAAGACTAGTGATGTTATCACTCAATCTGAAGAGATTAAAAATGTTACAGGTATTATAGGTGATATTGCAGATCAAATCAATCTTCTAGCTTTAAATGCAGCTATTGAAGCTGCTCGTGCTGGAGAACATGGTAGAGGATTTGCTGTTGTGGCTGATGAAGTTAGAAAGTTAGCTGAAAGAACTCAAAAGTCTTTATCTGAAATAGAAGCTAATACTAATTTACTTGTTCAATCTATCAATGATATGGCAGAAAGTATTAAAGAACAAACTGCAGGTATTACTCAAATCAATGATAGCGTAGCACAAATTGATCAAACTACTAAAGATAATGTTGAGATTGCTAATGAATCAGCTATTATTTCTAGCACAGTAAGTGATATAGCTAATAATATCTTAGAAGATGTTAAGAAGAAGAGGTTTTAA
>NZ_RYYB01000018.1:0-775 GCF_004378925.1 Campylobacter sp. CH186
GCAGGTTATGAAGATACAAAGATGAGTTCAACTTATTTTGATATTAATAATAGAACCTATTATGTAGGTTTAAAATACTTTAATATCTTACTTACTACAGAAAAAGGGCAAGAAGTTTATATCAAAGCTCAAGGTAAAACAGCTTTAATTAAAAATGATTTAACTAAAAAAATAGGAAATAATGAAGCTAAAGCAAATCCTAATTCTTATGCTTATGGAGTTAATGCAGGCTTAGGTATGAATTTTATTTCTAATAAAGATATATTCTCCCCTGAAGTAGGTTTAACCTATGAAGGAGGTTATACAGAAGCTTTTAGCATGATTAATACCAAAGGAGAAGCTACAGTTATGGGTGGTGAAAGAACCTATGCAAATTATTTAAATCTATTCTCTACTAAAACAAGCTTTACTTGGTTTAGAGATTGGTTGCCTAATTTAAAAAGCTCAGTAGAACTTGGAGCTAAGCTTAATATCAATCCTAGTGTAAAAGCTAAAGCTAGATTTGGAAATATAAAAGTAAATGATGAGTTTTATTTACCAAGAGTACAAAAATTTGTAAGCACTTCTTTAATCATTCCTGTTAATGAAGCTTTCTATTTTAGTTTAAACTATAATGGAATGTTTGATAAAGATGGCAATACCCATACAGGATTTGCTCAGTTTAATTATCTTTGGTAATCTTATAAAAGATAATACTTAGTTTAATTTAGTTTACTCTCCTACTTGTTAAAAATTTCATCCTGATAATTTTAAAATTATTGGGATGGATGTTTTT
>NZ_RYYB01000019.1:0-544 GCF_004378925.1 Campylobacter sp. CH186
CTCATTAAGAAATTCATGTGTTGATTGCTTTTAGAATTACTAGGGTTTTTTATATGAGTATCTTTAGGTTTAAGATAAAAAACTGAACTAAGTTTTCCTTGTTTTAGTATGAGTTTGTTATAACTTGTATTAGCATGATCGGTTTTTGCTGTGATTAAGAAAGGAAGCACTCTAACTGTTTTTATACTATGATCGGCTCATGCCTTGCTTTAAAAGAAAGAACTTTATCTTCTTTCATATTAGGGGTAAGTAAATAATGTTTAAAATTTAAATCGTTTGTATTTGAAATATTTGATTTAGGATTGTTATAAATTAGAGTAAGATTATTAATATCTTGTTTAGAACTCTTAGCATAATAATTTATACCTTGGAGTTTTTTATAAGTAGAATTGCTTTTATCATAAAGTTCGTTATTACTAAAATAATGTTCTGGAATATTGAAATTTAGATTATCTGTAGTGTTTTCTTAAGTGGTTGCAAAAGCATTGACACTTAAGAAAGTGACAATAGAAAGTCTAAACCAAAATTCTCTATACCCCCCCCC
>NZ_RYYB01000001.1:0-210711 GCF_004378925.1 Campylobacter sp. CH186
ACGGTTTGAACTGATTCTTTAACGGCTTGATTGTCTTGTTCTAAACCTTTTTTAGTAGCAAGGATGTTTTCGTTGATAGCACTTGAGATTTGTCCAAATTCATCATTGCTTTTTACTTCTATAGTAGAAACATTTTTTGTTTTATGGTTGATGAAGTCAAAGAATGAATTTAAACCTGTTTGAATAGTTGTAAGTGGAGAGAGGTATTTTGATACGATGAAATAAAGGAGGATTACGCTAAATACTACTACAATAATGACAACAATGGCTTGAATAAATGCGGCTTTATGAATAGGTTTATTTATAATATCAGCACTTTCACTAATACAAGCTGTATAGGTAAAGACTTTAGTACAAGTTCCAAGTCTTTCTTGGCCATCTAATTCATAAGAAAAAAAGTTATAGTTTCCATGTGTTTTATACGCATTTAAAATAGGAGAATGATCAATGGATGGATTTAATAATTCTTTATTAGTTGCTGCAAATATTTTATTTTCTCTATCAAATAAAAGTGTATTTCCAGGAGTTGCTGCAACTAACTCTTGTAAATTTTCTGATGGTATATCGATACCTAATACCCCTATAATTTTACCATCTTTATAGATAGCTTTAGAATACGTTATTACATATTGTTTTAAATTTGCATCTAAATATGCTGGTGTAACAAAAATATCATTTGTTTTTAAAGCTTCTTGGTACCAATTTTTTGTCTTTATATCTAAATCATCACGCAACTCAGGCATTTTTGCATCATTAGATTTTTGACTAAGTAAAACTTTTCCATTAGTTAAACCTAAATAAACATTTAGTGCATTTGTGCTATGACGATAATATTTTAATATCGGACCAACATTGTTAATAATATTTTCTTCAGTGATTAAGGATTGATAAGGTAAATTTGTGATATCTTTTTCTAAAGCTCTAGTAAAAGATTGATTTGTAGAACGGAAATCTTCGACGGTAGATTGTGTGACCTTAAGCAAGTCGGTTTGGTTTTTAAGGGTAGCTTCATGTAATGAGGTTTTTGTAAAATAAAAACTCACAATACTTAGAACAATTAAAGCAAAAATTGCAATTAAATTTGCAATGAGAGAAAGTTTGATTTTTATACTATTCATTTTTTTCCTTTTTTTGTATTTATTTTTAATTTAAAATTAAATGTAGTATTATTTTATCAAAAAATATAAAATATTGTTTGACTTTTATCTTGAAAATTTAAAAATTTAATTATATTAATTGAAAATTATATGTATTTTTCTAAAAAGTAGCATTAATATAAAATAATAAAATATTTAGTTAAAAATTGAATTGTATGAAATTTATATTTATAAAGGATTAGAATGGCTTATACGATCATAGAGATAGAAAGAAAAACAGGAGTTTCTAGTAGAACACTTAGGTTTTGGCTAGATAAAGGTTTATTTCCCTTTGTGGAAAAAGATAAAAATGGAGTGCGTTATTTTAGTGAAAAAGATTTAGAATGGGTGATTTGGGTGGATTGTTATAGACAAATTGGTATGAGTATTGAAGATCTTAAAAGATATATTTTTTTATGTGCTAAGGGTAAAGATACGGCAAAAGAGAGATTAGAGATTATTTTAAAATTAAAAGAAAAAACACTAAAGGATATGAAAAAATTGGAGAATATTATAAAAAAACTTGATTTTAAAATAGATTATTATGAAAAAATGGTTATGGAAAATAAAGATGAGCTAAATCCTTTAAGTAAAGATTATATTAAACGAAAAAAACGAGTAAAAATTTAAAAATATTTAATTTTATTCTTGACTTACACTAGATGTTAGGTTTTATACTTTTAAAAATTTAAAAATTGAAAGGATAAAATGCTAACTTTAAATAGGGATAAAATACCTAATTCTCAAATTATTTTAGTATTTTGCTTAGGTGTATTTGGAATTTTAAGTACAGAGCTTGGAATGATGGGGATTATTCCTGTAGTATCTGAAAATTTTCATGTGAGTATTTCTGATGCGGGTTGGAGCGTAGGTGTTTTTGCGCTCGTGATAACTTTTTGTGCACCTATAGTCCCTTTGCTTTGTGCAAATTTCAATCTTAAAAAATTAATGCTTATTTGTCTTTTAGTTTTTACATTTTTTTCTTTTGCGAGTGCTTTTGTAAATGAATTTTGGCAATTGCTCATTTTTAGAATTATTCCTGCTTTTTTTCATCCTATTTATATAGCTCTTGTTTTAGTATGGTTGCTAATTTAGTTGAAGATAAACAAGAAGTCCCAAAAGCTACGGCTAAGATTTTTACAGCAGTGAGTGCAGGGATGGTTTTGGATGTGCCTATGACTAGTTATTTTGGTGGAAATTTTAGTTTTGAAGTGGCGATGTTATTTTTTTGTATTTTAAATAGTTTATCTTTTTTAGCAACTTTGTTATTTGTGCCTGATTTTAAAAGGGTAAATCCTGTTAAAATAACTAAGCAACTGCTTATCTTAAGATACCCACTTTTGTGGATTAGCATTCTTTGTGTTATCTGTATAAATACTGGAATTTTGGGATTTTATTCTTATTTTTCTGATTTTTTGTATAGTGCAGCAAAGATGAATTTTACTTTCATTAGTGTTGTATTGGCTATTTATGGTTTTTCAAACATTATAGGTAATTATATAGCAGGAAAAACTCTTGTGAAAATGCACATTTTACTTTGCTTTTATATTGGGAATTTTAGGCGGAATAATGAATAATGGTACACACTTTATAATAAACCATCCTTTTCCAAAAGCTCCTGATTTTAGCAATGGACTTTTTATAAGTGTAGCTAACATAGGGTTGAGTAGTGGAAGTGCTATTTGTGGAGTGGTTATATCTTTGAGTAATACACGCTTTATTGTTGTAAGTACTATTTTTTGTTGATTTTAGGAATTGTAATGATTTTATTAAGAAGGAGGGTAGAAAAAATGAAATTAAGATTTTAATTTTAAAATTTAATAACCTTATATTTTATACTAAAAGGAGATAAAATGAAAACTTTAATTGTTTTTGCTCATACTTTTTGGAAAGATTCAAAAGTAAATCGTACTTTATTAGAAAGCATAAAAGATATAGATAGTTTAAAAATTCACAATCTTAGTACAAGTTATAATGATGGCAAGATTGATGTTGATAAAGAACTTGCTTTGCTAAAGGAAGCAGATAAAATTATCTTTCAATTCCCACTTTTTTGGTTTAGCACCCCAAGTTTGCTTAAAGAGTGGCAAGATAGAGTTTTAAGTGCAATTTTATATAGTAAAAAAGGGCTTTTAAAAGGTAAATTTTTTCAAGTTATTACAACTTTGGGTGGTGCTGAGTAAAGTTATGATGGACATCACGGTGCTACTTTAGAAGATCTTTTAAGACCTATTTATTATGGTTTTGAGTATTTAGGTTGTATAAGTATTAAGCCTTACGCTATTTTTAATGTAAGTGTTGATGGTCTTGATTTAAATATTTATAAAAAAGCACTGACTATAAATTAAAACAAACTCAAAAATAAGTTAAATTTTTAGTTTAAGAGATAAAATTTATAAGAGTGAGTACAAACTCGCTTTTGATGCTTAAGTGTTTTTATATTTTAGAGTATTAATTTTTGTAAGAACAGGAGTTAGAATGCATGATTTTAAGATTACTTTAAATAATGGAATAAAAATACCAGTAATAGGCTATGGTGTATATCAAATTGACAACTTAAAAAAATGTCAAGAGTGTGTTGAAAATGCAATTAATATAGGATATAGATTGATTGATACAGCACAAAGCTATGGTAATGAAGAAGCAGTTGGACAAGGTATAATCAATGCTTTAAAGAATGGAATCAAGAGAGAGGAGATTTTTATAACTACTAAATTATGGCTTAGCGATGCAAATGAAACAAAAGCTTTAAAAGCATTTGATTATTCTCTTAAAAAATTAAAACTTGATTATATAGATTTATATCTTATTCATCAACCCTATTCAGATATATATGGAGCGTATAGGGCAATGAGCAAGCTTTATAAAGAAGGTAGAATAAAAGCTATTGGTGTAAGCAATTTTTATCCAGATAGGCTTGTAGATTTTGTTTTTGGAAATGAGATAAAGCCAGCTATAAATCAAGTAGAGTGCAATCCTTTTCATGCGCAATTTCAAGCACAAAAACTTATGCAAGAGCTTAATGTGCAAATGCAATCTTGGGCACCATTTGGAGAAGGCAAGAATAATATTTTTAACAATGAAACAATTGCAAATATTGGTTTAAAATATCAAAAAACAAATGCACAAGTAATTTTAAGATGGTTGATACAAAGAAATATTATTGTTATTCCAAAAACCACTCAAAAAGCAAGAATGTTTGAAAATTTTAATATTTTTGATTTCAGTTTAGATGAGCAAGATATGCTAGAAATATCTAAACTTGACAATAAAGAGAGTTTGTTTTTTAATCATCAAGATCCCAATATTGTTAAACAAATGTATCAATTAAAACGTTAAATTTTTTAAAGTTGGATTGAAATTATATTTTTGATAAAGGAAATAAAAATGAAAAGAAGAAATTTTTTTAAAGTTACAGCAGGTGCAATAGCATTAAGTAGTCTTAGTTTAAAATCTAATTTATCTGCAAATGAAAAAGTTCAAGACTTTGATGATAAAAAATTAAATCCTAGTAAAGAAGCATTGAGGAATATCAGTAAAAATCCTTTCGGTTTGGTTTATGAGAATGCCATAGTTGCAAATCAAAAAGGTCAAGTAAATATTAAGAAGGTAAGCTATGGATTAGACAATAATAAAAGTGTAGCCAATCTTTATTTACCTGCAAATTTTAGTGTAAAATTAAAATATCCAGCTATTGTTGTAGCCCATCCAAATGGTGGGGTAAAAGAGCAAGTTGCAGGGCTTTTTGCACAAAAATTAGCAGAGCTTGGTTATATTACTTTAGCTTTTGATGCTTTTTATCAAGGAGAAAGCCAAGGTTTTCCACGCAATAAAGATGTTCCATCAAGCAGAGTTGAAGATATCTCTAAAGCGATTGATTTTTTAGATACTTTTAAAGGGGTAGATAAGGAAAGAATAGGAATTTTAGGAATTTGCGGAGGAGGTGGCTACACATTAAAAGCAGCGCAAAAAGATAAAAGATTAAAAGCAGTAGCAACTTTAAGTGTTTTTAATACAGGACTTGTTCGTCGTAATGGTTTTTTAAATAGTGAGCTTGATAAGATTCAAGAAAAATTATTAAACGCAAGTAAAGCAAGAGAATTAGAAGCTACAAGTGGTAAAATAAGCTATACAGGTTTTGCTCCTAAAAAATTAAATAAAGAAGAGCTTGATAAAATTCCTACAGATCTTTATCGTGAGGGTATGATTTATTATGGAGATACTCATGCACATCCTAATTCTAGTTTTATTTATACAACAAGTTCTTTAATGGATCTTATGAGTTTTGATGCAACTGATCAAATTGAGCTTATTACTCAGCCTTTGCTTATGCTTGTAGGTGATAAAGCAGATACAGCTTATATGAGTAAAGAAGCGTTTGATAAGGCAATAGGAACTCAAAATAAAGAACTTTTCGTGCTAAAAGATACCACACATATACAAAGTTATTACAAAAAAGATTCTGTAAATGCAACTCTAACAAAATTGCAAAAATTTTATGAGAAATATTTATAATGAATAAAAGAGAGTTTTTAAAATATCTTCTCAAGATAGGAATTTTAGCAAGTGCACCAAGTTTTAGCTTGGCACAGAATAAAAGAATTTTACTTGTTTATTATACAAGGACACTAAATACTCACATTTTAGTTTTATTTATACAAAGCGTTTTAAAATGTGATATTTTAAGGCTTGAGAGTGCAGAAATTTACCCTACAAATTACGATGAAATGGTGACTTTAGCTCAAAAACAAAAGCGAGAGAAAATCTTTGTCAAACTTGCACCTTATTCGCTAAATTTAAGTGCATACACTCATATTTTTATTGCCTCGCCTCTTTGGGGATTGTCTCTAAGTGCTCCTATAAAAAGTTTTTTAAAAAACCATGATTTTGAAAATAAATTCCTAACTCCTATTATTACTAATGCTAGATGGGGTTTTGGAAATTCTATAAATGAGATAAAAAATCTAACTAAAGCGACTATTTTGCAAGGCTTAGAATATGAATTTAAACTTAAAGAAAAAACCACAAGAAACTTAAAACAATATAATGAAAATTTAATATCCCAAAATAATGCTTTTGAAAAGCTAGACAAAGAAAAAATTATAAATTTCTTACAAAGAAAAAATTATGCAACATTCAAAGCTTGATAAAAAAATTATTCACTTAAGCGAAAGGCTTATGTTTAAACTCGTACTTTTTTCGGCAGCGATGATGACTGTTTTAGGCACTATTGTGATAGCTCCTGCATTACCTGCTATGAATGAATACTTTAAAAATGTTTCAAATATAGAGCTTTTAAGTGGTCTTGTGGTTACTATTCCTGCACTTTTTGTGATGATTTTTTCACCTATAGCAGGAAATTTAATAGATAGATTTGGTAAGTTAAAATTTCTTTATCCTGCGATGATTTTATGGATTATATCTGGAGTTAGCGGGTGCTTTTTAGATAGTATTTATGCTTTGTTAATTAGTAGGGCATTTTTTGGTATAGCTACAGCTTTCATTACAACAGCAGCAAGCACCTTACTTGGAGATTATTATAGCATAGGAGATAGACGTGATAAGGCTTTGAGTTTACAAGGCTTTATTTTAGCAATGGGTGGTGCAATGCTTACTATTATTAGTGGATATTTGGCGAGTTTTTCTTGGCGTTATGTGTTTTTGGTTTATGGTAGTGGGATTTTTATTTTTATTTTTTGTCTTTTTTATTTATTTGAGCCACGAAGTGCTAAAAAATATATACAAGAAAAGCCCTTAGAAAAGATAAATTACAAGCCTTTTTTACCTATTTATTTTATGGGATTTTTTATTATGTTAATTTATTATTTAGCTGGTATTAATTTTCCACATTACATAGAAAGTTTAGGACTTAATGCTAAATACATAGGTTTTGCTATGGCTGTGCCAACTATAAGTTATGGAATCTTTTGTTATCTTTATAAGGACATTGTGAAATTTTTAAATATCAAACAAATTTATGTGTTAGGGCTTATTTTGGAGGCTTTTGGATTTTTGCTTGTATTTTTAATAGAAGATTTTACTGTTTGTGTTATTAGCTTATTTATTTTTGGAATGGTTGGTGGGCTAATTGTTACAAATAATAGTGCCTATCTTTTTAAACTTACAAAGTCAAATTCTCGTGCTAGAGCTTATAGTGGCTTGGCAAGTTGTATATTTTTTGGGCAATTTATCTGTCCTATCGTTACAACACCTATGGTAAAAGTTTTTGGGCTAAAAATGGAGTTTTTAATCTGGATTTTGGTACTTTTTGTTGTGAGTATTATTTATAAGAAAATGTATCTAAAAAATACTTGACTTACACTAGATGATAGCTTATATAATTTTGTAAATTTAATTTTATAAAAAGGAAAAACAAATGCAAAAAGGAAAATTAAGAAATTTGGAAGTAAGTGTCTTAGGACTTGGTTGTATGGGAATGAGCTTTGGTTATGGAGAAGCTAAAGATGAAAAAGAGATGATAACACTCATTCATAGGGCAAAGGATCTTGGTATTGATTTTTTTGATACAGCCGAAGTTTATGGTCCTTTTGTTAATGAAGAATTAGTAGGTAAAGCAATAAAACCTTTTAGAAATGAAGTAATATTAGCAACAAAATTTGGTGTTAGAATTGAGGGTGCTAAGCAAATTGTTGATAGCACGCTTAATAAAATCAGACAAAGTTTAGAAGGTAGTTTGAAGCGTTTGCAAACGGATTGTATTGATCTTTATTATCAACACAGAGTTGATACAAATGTTCCAGTTGAAGAAGTTGCTAACTTAATGAGCGAGTTTTATAAAGAAGGAAAAATTAAAGCTTGGGGTATGAGTGAAGCAGGAGTGCAAAGCATTAAAAAAGCTCATGCAGTATTTCCGCTTAGTGCGGTTCAAAGTGAGTATTCTTTATGGTGGAGAGAACCAGAAAAAGAACTTTTAAAAGTTTTGGAAGAATTAAATATAGGTTTTGTTCCTTTTTCTCCTTTAGGAAAAGGATTTTTAGCAGGTAAATTTAATGCAAATTCTACTTTTGAAAATAATGATTTTAGATCGCAAGTTCCACGTTTTAAAAGCGAGAATTTAAAAGCTAATTTGGATTTAGTTTATGCATTAGAAGATATAGCAAAAGCTAAAAATGCTACTTTAGCACAAATTGCTCTTGCTTGGGTTTTAGCACAAAAAACATTTATTGTGCCTATTTTTGGAACAACAAATTTGCAAAGGTTAGAAGAAAACATTAACGCTGTTAATATTGATTTTACTCAAGAAGAATTAAATCATTTAAAGAGTATCTTGGATAAAATAAAAATCAAAGGGGATCGCTATGCCGGTGAAGCTGCTCTTAGAGTTGGGAAATAGAAAGTTTGGTTTATTTCTTATAATGATTTTATGTAGTTTTGTTAAAGGAGTGTAAATGCAAGAACTTGAAAGTAAAGGAATTCATGGAAGTTTTAAAGGCGATAGTAAATTTTTTAGCAAAAATGTAAAAGTTTCTATGATGTTTAAATCAAATGAGTGGAGAAATTTTAGTGGAGCTTTGGTTGAATTTGAAGCTAGTGCTAGAAGTGCATGGCATACACATCCTCAAGGACAAACCTTAATCGTAACAGAGGGCGAAATCATCACAAAAGTTCCAGGGCAAAAAGCATTTATTGCTAAAAAAGGCGATGTGATAAGCTGTCCTATAGGAGTAAAACATTTTCATGGTGCGACTAATACAAGTAGTGGAGCACACATAGCACTTACAGGCGAGAAAGAGGGTAAAAATGTAGAATGGCTTGAGCTTGTAAGCGATGAAGAATATGAAAATGCCTTAAAAGAAGCAAGAGAGTAAAAGAAATTTGTAAATAAAACACAAAATTTTTATAAAAACTTTTATGTTTTTGAAGTATTTTAAATGCTCTTTTTTCACAAACTTTAAAAACCACCAAGGATAAAACCATGCAATTAAGACAAAAAGCAAGAGAAATTTTTGAAAAACTCTTAGGAGGAGCAAAAAAGGATCAACTTTTTGCAAGTGATAAAGAGCATTTTATCAATCACATAAATTTTACTTTTGGCGAGAGTTTTGTAAAAGCAAATTTGGATACACAAAAATATTTTTTAATCACCCTTGCTTCTACTTTAGCAATAGGTGGAAAAATAGAGTTTAAAGCTTTACTTAAAGGTGCTCAAGAACGATATAAGTCCTATTGTCATCAAAGAAGTGATTTATCAAGCTACGCCTTATGTGGGTTTTGCTAGAGTATGTGATTTTTTAAGTCTTTGTAATAAAGCATTTAAAAAACTAAATATTGCCTTATCTTTGACTTCACAAGACACCACTACGCAAGAAAATCGCAAAATAAAAGGCAGGGAAATACAAAATGCTATTTTTGGTGAAGCCAATATCACTAAAATGATAGAATCTACCCTAGAAGATAAAGCTTTTATAAATGATTTTTTGAGTGCGAATTGTTTTGGAGACTACTATACACGCACAGGACTTGATCTAAAAACTAGGGAGCTTTTAACCCTTGTATATCTTATCTCACTTGGTGGGCTAGATAATCAAGTAAAAGCCCATATACAAGGTAATCTTAACATGGGACAAAGTAGAAAAGATTTGCTAAATATCATTGCAGCTCTTATTCCTTATATCGGTTATCCAAGGGCTTTAAATGCAATTGCTGTGTTAGATAGCTTGACTTTATAATTTTTTATGTTAAAAATTTATGTTGCATTTTTATTGAATGAAAGGATTAAAAAATGGAATTTAAAACTTTATTAAATATAAAAGAAAAAAGATTACAAGAATGTCAAGAATTGATAAAAAAACTTGAAAAGGAAAGAAGCAATTATGAAATTACAAATTGTAAAAATATAAAAGAAATAAATATAAAATTAGAAAAATTGATAAAAAAAGAAATTTTATTTTTTGAAAATTTAGAATATGAAAAATTTAAAAATAATCCCCAAGAATTTGATGATTTAGAAGATGAAATTTATTTTTATTTTGATTTATATATGATAAATATTTCCAAACCAGAGTTAAAAGAGCTTGAGTTTAATTCTAAAGTTGAATTTAAAAAATATGAGGAACGTTATGAAATAAGAAAAGATAAAAAAGATTTTATTAAACTTTCAAAATCAATTTTGCAAACTTCAAAAGATTTATTTCAAGTTGCAATTTTGGCTGGATTTTCCATAATTATTTTTATACTCATTCTACATTCTTTGCAAACAAAAACCATTCCTTTTTTTGGATAGCCAAAAGGCAACTGCTTTGGCGATTACAGGAGTTTTATTTGGAGGAATTTTTAGTTTTTTCTACATGGGAATATTTTCTTTTTCAAGAGAACTATATAAACAATATTTTAAAATACCAAAAAGAATCCCTTTTATAATTTATGTTGCTTCATCCATTATCACTTTTATCACATTACAGAAACCTAATATATTATTATTAATATCTATTGTTATTGTATTTATAGTTGCAAATGGTGCATTATATTTTTTTGGGAGAGAATATAGAATTTCATTAAATAAAATAGAAACTTTTATGCTACAAACCATATTAATATTTATTATGTATGTATCTATGATCATTGTTAGTATTTTTATCATCATCAAATCTCAAGAAGTTAATTGTATTTATCTGGGTATTGGTCATTTAATTATTTTTATATTTTTTAGTCTTCAATTGTGTTTTAAAGACTTTAAAAGTTTTAAATTTTTGTTTTGATTAACACTATTATCTTATTTTTATCTATTATGTTTTTAAATGAAAATATCACTTCTTATTTGAAAATAGGCAATTTTAAGGTAGAAGAAATGACACTAAGTAAAAATAAAATTGTAAAAAATAAATTATTAGATAATAATATCAGCTTTATTGAAAATGAAGAAGGTTTAAAAGTAAAAGATTTATATATTCTTTCAGATGCAAAAGATGTATATTATATACAAAGCAAAAAAGAAGAAAATAAGAAACTAAAAAAGTCATTTCTAATAGATAAAAAATATGTTTTAGATAAAGATTTTTGATAAAAAAGGAAAGTTAAAGTGCAAAGCATAAGTTAAAATATTTTACTTTAGTATAAATTGCACTTATTTTTAAATATATCAGTTTAAAAAAACTTAAAGACTATAAAAATGCGAAATAAAAGTAGTTTTTATTAAAGAAGAATAAAATATCTTTACAATTTTCTTAAAATTTTGCAATATTTTTTTACATTTTTTCGATAAGAAAAAAGCTTAAAGTCATTCTTTTTTGCTACAAATTTGGTGTTTCTGTGAAATAAATTTTCAAGCTTTTTTCTTGTTTTTTCAATTTGTTCAAGTGAAGTAGTATTAAAAGAATTTAAGATAATTTTTATTTCTTTTTGCTTTAAAAAATTTAGAATATCAGTATTTTGTTTACCTAGCCAAATTTCAAAACCAAATTTAAGTCCGACTTTAAAACTAAGCATATCAAAAAGTGTTTCACGCATAGAATTTAACAAATAATTTGACATTATAAATTGTTTTCTTAAAAGAGCTTTTTCTAATTTTGTAAAAGTAAAATAAAACTCATTGCATATTTCATCAAAATCTTTTTCTGTTGGTTTCTTAATGCAAAAAACATTCTCATTTTGAGTTTTCTTAAATCTTTGATCTTTATCTATAAGCGCTTTGCTTAAAGGTTCAAATTTATAATAATGTTTCAATGATTTTAAGGGGATAAATTTAAAGTCTATTCTCACTCCATTTTTAAAAATTACCAAAAAACTCACCCAATTTTTAGGCAAATCAGCTTTATAGAATTCAAAGCTTTCAGGCGCTTGATAAAATAAAATTTTTCCAAAATTTTTAATAAATTTAGGTAATTTTGCTTTTTTGATATCTTTGCTTTTGTTTAGGTTTAATAATTTTCTCAAATTTTTAGATTTTAGAAAAAATGAAATATCATAATCTTGATATTTATCCTTTTTAGCTTTCTTATTTACTCTTGAACCTTCAAGTGTTATAAGACGAATTTGTTTATAAATAAAAGCAATATTTTTAATTTTTTCTAAAATTCTTTTTTCGCTTTGCATCTAAAAATTCCTTTTTAAAAAATCTTAAAAGTTTTATATTTATATAATAATGATTTTTATCCATTTTGATATACTTTAAAAATATTAAATTTTCATAAATTTTAAGATATTTTAATATTTTATTAAAATTCTATCCTTGTTTAAGGATAATAAAATAAAAGCTCTAAGAAATCTTCGCTATAAAAATTTGTTTTATTTTATATATTTCATTCATTTAAAATTGCTCCTTTATCACACATTTTCTCTATATTTAGAAGTAGCTTTGGCGGTATAAATTCTTTTATATTTTAAAATTTCTAAAGATTTTTAACATTATAAAAAAATACGTTAAAAAATCAAAAAATTTTAACACATCAAGTATTTATTCTAATTTTTAAAAAATTATTTTCACTCTTGACTTATAGCTACTCTAATGTTTTATAATTATAAAAAATCAAAAAAGGAGCAAAAATGCAATACAAAATTTTAGAAAACAATCGCATCGCAAGTAAAGGCTATGCAATGCTTAGTAAAGATGCGAAATTTACACCCTTTGAATTTAGCCGCCACGCCATTGGCGATAATGATATTTTGATTAAAATCCTATATGCAGGCATTTGTCATAGCGATATTCACACCGCAAGAAGCGAGTGGGGAAAAGCTACTTATCCTTGCGTGCCTGGGCATGAGATAGCAGGAGAAGTTATCGCTGTGGGTAAAAATGTGAGTAAATTTAAAGTAGGAGATTACGCAGGGGTTGGTTGTATGGTAAATTCATGTGGTGAGTGCGATGCTTGCAAACGCTCACAAGAGCAGTTTTGCGAAAATGGCAAAACCATCTTTACTTACAATAGTTGCGATGTATTTCACGGCAATGAAAACACTTATGGAGGCTACTCAAACAACATAGTTGTAAGTGAAAAATTTGCCATTTGTGTACCAAAAAATGCACCGATGCATAAGGTTGCGCCTTTGCTTTGTGCGGGCATTACTACTTACTCTCCTTTAAAATTTTCTAAGATAAAAGAAGGCTCAAGCGTTGCTATAGCAGGCTTTGGCGGACTTGGTATGATGGCTGTAAAATACGCTGTTAAAATGGGTGCAAAGGTTAGCGTTTTTGCTAGAAATGAAAACAAAAAAGCCGACGCTTTGGCTATGGGTGTAAGCTCATTTTACACAAGCGCTGATAAAAACGCCGTAAAAGAACGTTTTGATTTAATCATCTCAACCATTCCAACGCCTTATAATCCTGCAATTTATTTGGATTTACTTAAATTTGGTGGCGAAATGGCTATAGTTGGCTTACCACCTGTGGAAGATAAGGTAAATATAGGCATAAACGAGCTTGTACATAAGGCAGGTAAAAAGGTTTATGGCTCGCTAATTGGCGGTATTGCTGAAACTCAAGAAATGCTTGATTTTTCTTTAAAACACGAAATTTATCCAGAAACCGAGCTTATCACACCGCAAGAAATCGATAAAGCTTATGAAAATCTAACCTCAGGAAAGGCTAAATTTCGCTATGTCATTGATATGACAAAAGAATAATTTAATACTTATTAAAAACCACATCGCTAATGTCAAATCCCCTTTGCCTAGCGATGTTTAAAAGCTCTTTTATACTTTTTTCATCAATTATATTTCTTGCTAAGATCCAAAGATATTTTTTATCAGGACTACCCACAATGGCAACTTTATACTCGCTATCAACAAAAATGATTTCATAATTTACCTTATTAAACAGGTTCATAAAGATGTTAAATCTCACTGCTAATTGCCTATTTGAAACGATTTTTGCCTTGCCTTTTATACTTGAAATTTCATTTTCTTTACTGCAAAAATTCTCAATTTCTACATAAGGAACGCCATTTTTGTATTTAAGCTCGTATTTTGCCTTTGAATTTAGGCAAGATTTTTGAAAAAAGGCTGGTTTTCTAGCCATTTCAAGCCATTCTCCCATATAATTTTGCAAAGAAAGTTCGCCAATTAATTCAAGCATTTTTTTCCTTTTTGTCTTTCTCGCCCCATTTGCACATAGCTTGTAAAATAGGAATTAAACTTTGTCCGCGTTTGGATAAGCTATATTCTACCTTGGGTGGAATTTGAGCGTATTCTTTTCTGATGATTAAACCATCGTTTTCTAGTTCTCTTAAGGTATTGGTTAAAGTTTTAAAAGATATGGAGCTTAAAAAGCGTTTGAGTTCATTATAACGCACGATTTCATAGCGAAATAAGCAGTATAAAATACTCATTTTATATTTTCCATTAATTAATGCTAGAGTATAGTTAAATCCGCATTCTTCGAAATTGCACTGAGAATTCTCTTTAGTCATTTAACATTCCTTTAGTATAGTATCTTACTTTATTTTCTGTATTGAAAATGATATTATGCTAAGTTATAATTGTATCATAAAATTTAAAAAAGGATAAAAATGAAAAATATACTTTTACTTAATGGCGGAAAGAATTTCGGTCATTCTAAGGGTGAGCTTAATCTTACTTTGCATAATCTTGCTGTTGAAACCCTTAAAGAATTAAATTATAATATAAATGAAACTCATATTGATCGTGGGTATGATGTAGAAAATGAAATTCAAAAGATTTTAAATTCTGATGTAGTGATTTATCAAATGCCTGGCTGGTGGATGGGCGAGCCTTGGATAGTTAAAAAATATATGGATGAAGTATTTACTGCAGGGCATACAAGATTATACGCAAGCGATGGAAGAAGTCATACAAATCCTACTAAAAATTATGGTAAAGGCGGGCTTTTACAGGGAAAAAAATATATGTTTTCTCTCACTTGGAATGCTCCATCTGAAGCTTTTAGTGAAAAAGATGAATTTTTTGAAGGTGTTGGGGTTGATGGTGTTTATTTGCATTTACACAAAGCAAATCAGTTTTTAGGAATGAGTGCTTTACCAACTTTTATTTGCCACGATGTGATTAAAAATCCTCAAGTGGAAAAATATCTAAACGAGTATGAACTACACTTGAAAAAAATTTTTTAAAAAAATTTGACTTAAAAATTTCAAGGTGTAACATTGACTCGAACAAAGTATTTGTATATCTTGCTTGTTTTAGCTATGTTTTTATGGGGCTCATCTTGGCCTACTTCTAAGATTTTATCAGCTTATGCTGATACTTCTGTGATTACTTTTTGGCGTTTTTTCTTTGTTTTGCTAGGCTCTTTGATGGTATTAGGCTTTTTAAGAATTCCTTTAAGGCTTGAAAAATCTATTTTAAAATGGGTGCTGATAGCAGGAATTTTAAATGGGCTTTATACTTTTGTATTTTTTATTGCCATTAAGCATGGTTTAGCTGGAAAAGGCGGTGTTTTGGTTACAACTATGATTCCTATTTTTTCTTATTTGATATTTATGATAGCAATATTATTTCAAAAAGATAAAAAATCAACTCACAAGATCACAAAGAGTGAAATTCTAGGCTTATTTTTAGGTTTATTATCTGGATTTTGTTTGTTAAATTTAGGGAGTTTAGAAGATTTATTTGGCAAATTTAATATTTTATTTTTAACTTGTTCTTTTATTTGGGCTTTGATAGCAGTGTTTAATCATAAAGCCAAAGGAGCTCACCCTTTGGCGATTAACTTTTATATTAATCTCATTTCTGTTTTAATGTTTTCTTGGGTATTGTTTGATGTAAAAAGTTATGAAATTTTTCATTTTGAATTTAAATTTTGGATCAGTATGTTTGTCGTGGCTTTTTTATCAACTATTATAGGTACTAGTATTTATTATTATGGGATTCACATTTTAGGGAGTGTTAAGGCAAATTCTTTTGTTTTAATCACTCCTGCTAGTGCTTTAATTTGTAGTTATTTTATACTAGATGAGGTGCCAAATGCACTTACCTTGTTAGGTTGTGCCTTGGCTATAGGTGCTATATATTTTATCAATATTTATGGTAAAAAAGCTTAAATCAAATTTTCAAAATCAAGATTGATTTTTTGATCCATGGCTTTAAAATTTATTTCTCTTTGTTTATAAAGCTCTAAAGCTTCTTGCATACTAATGCTTTGAAATTTAAAGTTAGAACCTAACTTAGCTTGTGCGAGTAAGCTTAGATCATTTTCTATAACCGTGGCTATTTTTGTATAACCTCCTGTGCTTTGTCTTCCTGCCATTAAAATGATAGGAATACCACTTTTTGGCACTTGTATGCTTCCAAAAACCGCAGGATCTGAGATGATATCTGCTGAGTTTTTATGCTCTATACTTTCACTAGATTCTGCGTAAATTGCCATTCTATCGCTTTTTGAACCTACTTTATAAGTAGTATTTAAAAAAGTATCTATGCCTTTTTGAGTAAAAGCATCTTCATTTGTTCCTAAAATAACGCGTATAATAGGCTCTTTAGGACTTTTAAAAAGAGGATTTTCACATTCTCTAGCTTCTAAATTAAAAGGTATAAAAGTATTATGAGTATTTAAAATATCATCTTTTTGCAAAGCTCTTCCTTCAAAAATTCCAACCCCCATTTTAGCATCGCTGGATTTAGAGTTTAAAAAACTTTTTACTTCAAAGCCACCCGCTACGCATAAATACCCACGAAAACCTATTTTTGCTAAACCAAGTTCTAAAATATCGCCTTTATTTGCTTTATATACTTTATAAGTTTTGATTTTTTGATTATTAAGCTTTGCTTCAAATTCAGCCCCACTTAAAACAAAATAATTCTCATCTAAAAATTTATATTTTCCACCTTTTAAACAAAGCTCAACTCCTGCTTCATCTTGTTTGTTTCCAAGTAAGATATTTGCCATTCTTAAAGCATCTTCATCCATAGCTCCACTTCTTGCTATGCCAAATTTAGCAAATTTTTTTCTACCAAAGTCTTGCAAACTTGAATTTATAGACGCTTCAATGATTTTTATACTCATAAATTTCCTTTTGATAGACTTTTTTAGCAACTTGCTCTTGGATATCGAAAAATTCATCTTTTGAAATGGCTTTAAATTTTAAAAACATACCCGCTTTTAAAAGAGTGGGATTTTTTTCATCTTCTTTATCAAAAAATTCCAAAGGTGTTCTAGCAATGATTTGCCAACCCCCTGGGCTTGATATAGGATAAACTCCTGTTTGCTTATCAGCTATGCCTACACTTCCAGCTTCTATTTTTGCTCTAGGGCTTGAAAGGCGTGGGGTAAAAAGTCTTTCGTCCAAACCTCCAAGATAAGGAAAACCTGCCATAAAACCTAGCATAAAAACAAGATAATAAGGCTTAGTGTGAAGAGATATAAGCTCTTCTTTTGAAATTTGATTGTGTTTGCACACAAATTCTAAATCCAGTCCAAATTCTTCATCATAACAAAGTGGAACTTCTATACAAAGACTTGAGTTTTGCTCCGTAAGTTTAATATCCTTTTTAATTTTTTCTAAAAAATCAAGCAAAGAATTTAAAGAAAGTATACAAGGATTAAAATATATAAGCAAGCTTGCATAAGCACTTACTAACTCATCAATCCCATAAATTTCACCTTCTTTTAGGGCTTTTTGTATCCTTTGTTCTGTACTTAAAACACAGGCATTGATTTGAGGTGAAATTTCTTGCTCGAAACGTAAAAGCAAAGCCTTGCTTCCGCTAAAATGCACACTAAACATTGCTAAAACCTATATAAAATTTTCCAAAGCACAAATTTGAATTTGCTCTTTTTCTAAATTTTCTTTGATTTTTTTAACAAATTCTAAAGCTTTTGCATTATCCCCATGAACACAAATACTATCCGCTTTTAAATCAATTTCTTTGCCATTTATGCTTGTAACTTTGCTTTCTTTTATCATTTTTATCACGCGTTTGATGGCTAAATTTTCATCGTGTATTAACGCTCCTTCTAATTTTCTTGAAACTAAAGTGCCATCATCATTATAAGCACGATCTGCAAAAACTTCATTAGCATATCTTAAACCTTTTTTCTTAGCCGCTTCATTCATAGCAGAATTACTAAGCCCTAGAAAAATAATATTTTCATCAAAACTCGCCACTGCCTCACAAAGTGCTAAGGCTAAATTTTCATCAAGAGCAGCCATATTATAAAGTGCACCATGGGCTTTAAAATGCTGTATTTTCATACCTTTTGCCTTAGCAAAGCCAAATAAAGCTCCTAGTTGATACAAGGCATAGTTTTTAGCCTCTTCAAAGCTTATTTGCATATTGCGTCTTCCAAAACCCAAAAGATCAGGATAAGATGGGTGTGCTCCTATGCAAACACCATTTTGCTTGGCTAAATTTAAGGTTTTATCCATCACACAAGGATCACCCGCATGAAAGCCACAAGCGACATTTACTGAGCTTACAAATTTTAAAATTTCTTCATCCATCCCCATTTTATAGGTGCCAAAACTTTCCCCTAAATCACTATTTAAATCCACTTTGAACATTATTTGACCTTGTATATTTAATTATTGATTTTATTATATCTAAAGAAGAATTTTAAATAAGCTAAAAGTTTTGAAAAATAAATAAAAAAGTTACAATAAGTAAAAAATGATATTTTAAGCAGGTTAAAACCTGCTTAATTTTTAGTCTTTTCTTGTTTTTGCATCAATTACAAATAAAGGTTTATCAAGAAGTTTAAAATCAGCAATGAAATTTAAAGTCTTATCACTTGTTACCCATTTGATAAATTTGCTAGCTTCTGTATAATTTACATTTTTACAATGCTTAGGATTTGTTGCTATAACAGAATAGAAATTTTTAAGACTATCATCGCCTTCATTTACGATTACTAAGTTTGGTTTGCCTTTTTCATTGGCTTCATATTTGATATAGGTACCACGATCAGTTAAAATCACACCTTTTTTTTCTTCAGCGATTTTAATGCTTGCTAGCATACCTTGTCCGCTTTGTTGATACCAGCTTTGTTTTTCAGGAACACCGCCAAGATTTTTCCAAAGGCTTTTTTCTTTATTATCAGTGCCTGATTTATCGCCTCTTGAGATGAAAGTAAGCTTTTCATTTTTGATAAGTTCTAAGCTTTCTTTTAAATTTTTACCTTTAAATTTAGAAGCTAAAGATTTATCTGCGATGATGATAAAATCATTATACATCACAGGAGTTCTATCTACGCCAAAGCCTTTTTTCATAAATTCTTTTTCAGCCTTTGGAGAATGCACAAAAAGCACATCAGCGTTGCAATCTTCACCCATTTTTAAAGCTGCACCTGTTCCTACCGCAACCCATTTTAAGGTATTGCCACTTTCTTTTTCATAAAGGGGTTTTAGAGCATCTAAAAGTCCTGTATTGTCAGTGCTTGTTGTGGTTGCCATTTTAAGTTCTGCTGCACTTGCACTTAAAGCTAAAGCAAGGGCTAAAGAAATGATTTTTTTCATTTTTTCTCCTTATAAATTTACATAAAAAAATATTTTAGCATAATTATGCTAAAATTACTTATTTTAAAAAGGATATTTTTGGATTATATTTTTGATGGTTTTAAGCAAGCTTTATTTTTACTTTTCAATGCTGATGAAAGTGTAATTTCGGCTATAAAAACTACACTTTTAAGCTCAAGTATTTCTATAGTTTCGGCTTTGCTTATAGGTTTTCCTTTGGGATTTATCTTAGGCTTTTTTGATTTTAAATTCAAACGCTTTATAAAACTTATCATAGATACTAGCCTCTCTTTTCCAACAGTTGCAGTAGGACTTATACTTTATGCACTGATTTCAAGTCGAGGACCTTTGGGGGAATTTGGACTACTTTTTACTATAAAGGCTTTAATTTTAGGGCAGTTTGTCTTAGCGCTTCCTATAGTGATCGCACTTTTTTCAAATTTGATAGAAAACATGAATAAAAAACATTTTTTACTTATAAAATCTTTTCACCTAAGTCCTTTAAAACTTGTTTTAATGATGATTTATGAATTACGCTTTGCTTTGATTAGCGTCGTTGCACTAGCTTATGGACGCATTGTAGCAGAAGTAGGAGTAGCGATGATAGTAGGTGGAAATATCAAATACGACACTAGAACCATAACCACGGCTATTTCTCTTGAAACCAACAAAGGCGAATTTGCTAGCGGTATAGCTTTGGCTTTGGTTTTAATCCTCATTGCCTTTTGTTTAAATTTCGTCACACATAAACTCAAAAGAACATAAAATGATAGAAATTTCTAATCTTTTTTTCAACTATCAAAACAAAGAAGTTTTAAAAATTAAAAATTTAAAACTTGATACTAGTAAAATTAGCATCTTAATGGGAACGAATGGAAGTGGAAAATCTACATTTTTAAGAATATTAAAATTTTTAGAAGGAGATTTTTCAAAAAATATTTCTTATTTTGGAAATTTTAAACTTAATAATAAACAAAAGCGTGAAATTTATTTGCTTTTTCCAGAGCCCATTTTGTTAAATCGTAGCGTAAGGGCAAATTTTTTATTTACTTTAAAAACTTATGGGATTAAAGAAGATATCGAAGAACGTATAAAAGAAAGTTTGATGTTTTTAAATTTAGATGAAAGTCTTTTAAGTAAATATCCTAATGAACTTTCATCAGGACAAAGTCAAAAAATAGCTTTTGCTATAGCTTTAAGCGTAAGAGCGAAGTATTATTTACTTGATGAACCGAGTGCTTTTTTGGATAAAAATACTACGCTTTTATTTAAAAAAGCTATTCTTAAAATGCATGAAAATTTCAATACAGGTTTTTTAATCGCAAGTCATGATAAACATTTTTTAGATTCTTTGGCGCAAAAAAAACTTTATTTACACAGTGGAGAAATTTTAGAATTTGAAAATACTAATGTTTTTGAACTAGAAAATCAAGGTGTGAAATTTTGTAATTTTATAGATTTTAGTAATTGTAAAAAATATAAAGATTTTAAAAAACCTCCAAGTAAAATTGCTATTGATCCTTATAAAATTTCTTTTTTTAATTCTAAAAATATCCCAAAAAATAATTATGAGTTTATTTTAGAAAAATGTTATATTATAGCACTTAGAAGCAGGAAAAGTGATGTTTTTATAAGGGTAAGTTGTATGGATAAAATTTTAGAATTTGCCTTAGAAAAACAAGAATTTTTAAAATTCGATTTAAAATTATACGAAGAACTCAGTCTTTATTTTTATGAAGATGCAATATGTTTCTTAAATTAACATACATTATAAAATTTAAATAAAATATTACAAATATTCCCATTTTTTATAAAATTTATCTTAATTATTTTTTAAATTTGTATTTAATACAAATAAACTCTTATATAATGTTTAAAAATAACCATAAAGGAGTTTTTATGCTTAATCAAAATAATCAAGAGCTTTTTAAGCCAAGTAAAGAATTTTCTCGTAATGCTCGTATAAAAAATTTATGTGAATACTATGATTTATGCGATGAAGCCAAGGAAGATTTTGAAGGTTTTTGGAAAAGACAAGCACTTGAGAAGATCGAGTGGTTTTCGCCTTTTTCAAGAGTGTTAAATGAGGATAAAGCTCCATTTTATAAATGGTTTGAAGGTGGAACTTTAAATGTAAGTTATCAATGTCTTGATCGTCATATGAAAACAAGACGCAATAAAGCTGCTTTGATTTTTGAAGGTGAAATGGGGGATTATGAAGTTTATACTTATAGAAGATTATTGCATGAAACTTGCAAGGCGGCCAATTTGCTTAAAAAATTCGGAGTAAAAAAAGGCGATAGGGTTGTAATTTATATGCCTATGATTCCAGAAACAGCTATAGTAATGTTAGCTTGTGCAAGGATTGGGGCTATTCATAGTGTGGTATTTGGAGGATTTTCTCCAGAAGCTTTGCGAGATAGGATTATAGATGCAGGAGCTAAACTTGTAGTAACAGCTGATGGTGCTTTTCGTCGTGGCAAACCTTATATGTTAAAACCTGCAGTAGATAAGGCTTTAAGTGAAGGGTGCGAAAGTGTAGAAAAAGTACTTATAGTTATACGCAATAATGAACCTATAGAATATATTAAAGGAAGGGATTATGTTTATAACGAACTTGTGAAAAATGAGTCTTATAAGTGTGAACCCGAAATCATGGATAGCGAGGATTTGTTGTTTTTGCTTTACACTTCAGGATCAACAGGTAAGCCAAAAGGAGTTATGCATGCAAGTGCAGGATATATACTTTGGGCACAAATGACTATGGAATGGGTTTTTGATATTAAAGATTATGATAATTATTGGTGTAGTGCTGATGTGGGTTGGATTACAGGACATACTTATGTAGTTTATGGGCCTTTAGCATGTGGAGCAACGACTATAATGCATGAAGGAACTCCTACTTATCCAAATTCTGGGCGTTGGTGGAGAATGATAGAAGAGTATCAAATAAGCAAATTCTACACTTCGCCAACTGCCATAAGAATGCTTCATGCTGATGCACCTGATGAGCCAAGAAAATATGATTTAAGTACGCTTGAAGTGCTTGGAACGGTTGGAGAGCCTATCAATCCTAGTGCTTGGAAGTGGTTTTATGATGAAATAGGGAGAACTAAAAGTCCTATAGTCGATACTTGGTGGCAAACAGAAACAGGTGGGCATATGATCACGCCTTTACCAGGTGCTACTCCTTTAAAACCAGGTTGTGCTACCTTGCCTTTGCCAGGAATTTTTGCAGAAGTTATTGATGAAGAAGGCAATAAAAAAGATGAAGGTGAAGATGGATTGCTTTGTATAACCAAACCTTGGCCTTCGATGATTCGTGGAATTTGGGGTAATGATGAACGCTATATAGAAAGTTATTTTTCTCAAGCTAGAAAAGATGGAAAAGCTGTATATTTTAGTGGCGATGGTGCTTTTTATGATAAAAATGGTTATATAACTATCACAGGAAGAACAGATGATGTGGTTAATGTTGCAGGACATCGTATAGGAACGGCTGAAATTGAAAGCGCTATTGCTAAACATCCAAGTGTAGCAGAATCAGCTGTAGTGAGTATTTTGGATGCGATTAAAGGCGAGTCATTGTTTGCTTTTGTGGTTTTAAGTCCTGCATCCAGTTGTGATCTTGGCGGAGCTATAGAAACTTTAAAAGAACTTAATGACATTTTAAGAGTAGAAATAGGACCTATAGCTAAAATAGAAAAAATTCTTTATACTCCAGGTTTGCCAAAAACTAGAAGTGGTAAAATAATGAGAAGAATTTTAAGAACTATAGCAAGAGGTGAAGAAATCAAACAGGATATTTCAACGCTCGAAGATTCTGGAGTAGTAGAAATCATTGTTAAATTAGCTAAGGCAGAGTTTGAATAACAAGGCAAAAAGAACTTTGCCTTGTTGCATAAAAATTCATAAAAATAAGCTATAATGATAAAAAAATAAAAGGAAATTTTTATGCTTCAAACTTGTATTTTCCCTGCGGCAGGTTATGGGACGAGATTTTTACCTGCAACAAAAACTTTACCTAAAGAGATGTTACCTATCTTAACTAAGCCTTTGATCCATTATGGGGTTGATGAAGCTTTGGAAGCAGGAATGGAAAATATGGGCTTTGTCACAGGGCGTGGAAAAAGAGCTTTGGAGGATTATTTTGATATTTCTTATGAACTTGAGCATCAAATTTCAGGTACAAAAAAAGAATACTTGCTTGATGAAATTCGCTCTTTGATCAATCGTTGCACCTTTACTTTTACAAGACAAAATCAGATGAAAGGCTTAGGTGATGCGGTTTTAAAAGGTAAACCTTTGGTTGGCGATGAAGCTTTTGGCGTAATTTTGGCTGATGATTTGTGTGTCAATGAAGAAGGCTTAAATGTTATGGCTCAAATGGTAAAAATTTATGAAAAATATCGCTGCACCATCATAGCTGTGATGGAAGTACCAAAAGAACAAGTTTCAAACTATGGAGTAATTTCTGGAAATTTTGTAGAAGAAAATCTTATCATGGTTAATTCTATGATAGAAAAACCAAGTCCTGATGAAGCTCCAAGTAATCTTGCTATCATAGGAAGATATATTTTAACTCCTGATATTTTTGGAATTTTAGAAAATACTAAAGCAGGAAAAAATGGCGAAATTCAACTTACCGACGCGCTTTTAACTCAAGCAACCAATGGTATGGTTTTAGCTTATAAATTTCAAGGGAAACGCTTTGATTGTGGAAGTGTAGAAGGCTTTGTAGAGGCGACAAATTATTTTTACGAGAAAAGTAAATGTTAAACAATACACTTTTTTTTAAACAAAGTGAAATTCACACTATAAGCTCTTATGCAAATCGTATTAATGATGAGGTAAAAAGTGGAGATATAGGGTATTATCATCTTATTGACACAAGCTTAAGCCTGATTGATGAGAGTTTGGCTTTTATCAAAGACAAAGAACACATAAAAAATATTGTTTTAGTGGGAATGGGAGGTTCAAGTTGTGGTGTAAAAGCCTTGCGTGATATGCTTTTTAATGAAAAAAGCAACCAAAGAGAGCTTTTTATACTCGATAACACAAGTTCACATTCTTTTAATAAGACTTTAGAGAAAATCAAGCTTGAAGAAAGTTTGTTTTTAATCATCAGTAAAACAGGTAGCACTATAGAAGTTGTATCGCTTTTTAAACTTCTTATTGAACATTTTAAACTTGATATGCAAGAATTAAAAAAATACTTTGTTTTTATTACCGATAAGGATTCAAAACTTCATCAAGAAGGTGAAAATTTAGGTATTAAATGCTTTTTTATCCCTGCAAATGTAGGAGGTCGTTTTAGCATACTTTCAGCTGTAGGTATAGTTCCACTTTGTTTTTGTGGCTATAATGCCAAAGCTCTTTTAGAAGGAGCTAAAGCTTGTTTTGAAGATTTTTTTACTCATAAAAAAGATGAAATTTTACAAAAAGCCTATCATTATTGCACACACAAAAATGCCAATATCAATGTACTTTTTTCATATAGCGATGCTTTTAAAGGCTTTAATGAATGGTATATCCAGCTTATTGCTGAAAGTTTAGGTAAAAAGCAAGGCTACAAACGCATAGGTTTAACTCCTATTGCACTCATTGGAGCAAGAGATCAGCATAGTTTTTTACAACTCATTATGGATGGACCTAAAAATAAAACTGTAACTTTTTTAAAAATCAAAGACGCTCAAAAAGCGCCTATTATCCCTGATATTCATTTTAAATTTTTAGATTCTTTAAGTAACAAAGTCAATCTTCACGAACTTTTAAACGCCCAATGTGATGCAACTATGCATGCTTTAATTGCTGAAAATTTAAGTGTCGATGTGATAGAACTTGAAAAACTTGACGCTTGGCATGCGGGATATTTGATGTATTATTATGAACTTTTTACTTCAACTTGTGGTATTATGCTAGGAATTAATACTTATGATCAACCTGGTGTAGAAGTTGGAAAATTAATCTTAAAAAATATATTGAATTCTTGATAAAAATTCATTAAAAAAGAGTATAATGATTTTAAGTTAAAATTATAATAAAAACTATTAATTAATAATAATTATTATTTAAGAATTTTATGTTATAATTTTAAAAATCAAAAAAAAAGGAGTCAATCATGTCAGTTACAAAACAATTATTACAAATGCAAGCAGATGCTCATCATCTATGGGTTAAATTTCATAATTATCACTGGAATGTAAAAGGTTTGCAATTTTTTTCTATACACGAATACACAGAAAAAGCTTATGAAGAAATGGCAGAACTTTTTGATAGTTGTGCTGAAAGAGTTTTACAACTTGGTGAAAAAGCTATCACTTGCCAAAAAGTTTTAATGGAAAATGCAAAAAGTCCAAAAGTTGCAAAAGATTGCTTTACTCCGCTTGAAGTCATAGAACTGATCAAACAAGATTATGAATATCTTTTAGCAGAATTTAAAAAACTCAATGAAGCAGCAGAAAAAGAAAGTGATACCACAACAGCTGCTTTTGCGCAAGAAAATATCGCAAAATATGAAAAAAGTCTTTGGATGATAGGCGCTACTTTACAAGATACTTGCAAAATGTAATTTAAGGGGCTTTATGCCCCAATTATACAAACTAGGTTATAATATCCTTTTTTAAAGGATAAAATTGAAAGTACTTAATTTTTTTTATGAAAACCACCCTAAATTTGAAGTAAGTTATGAAAGAAAAAATCAAATTTCAAAACCAAATATTATCATAAAAGGCCCACGATTTTGTGGTAAAAAAACACTTATTTTTAATTTTTTATCTCAATTTAAAGCAAGTGAAATTTTGTTTTTAGATTTATATGATACACGCTTTGAAAAACAAAGTTTAGAAAGACTTGCTGATTTTCTGAATGAAAATTTACAAATTAAAATTCTTTGCCTTTATAATTTGGATTTTATCCCTAATTTAGAAAAAATTAAAATTCCCATCATCTTAAGTACAAATATAAAAGATTTAAATATAAATGGGTTTGAAGAGCTTGAACTCGATTATTTTGATTTTGAAGAATTTATTAGTGTAAGTAAGAAAAATTTACCTATAAATAATTTAGTAGGTCTTTTTTTGCAAAGTGGACGCAGTAAATTTGGAGAAAAAAACATACTTCTAAGACAAAGCTTCACTCTTTTAGAATTAGAAATTTTAAAGTATTTAGCTTTAAATTTGGGTCAGCAAATCAGTATTTCTAAGATATTTATAGAACTCAAAAAAAGATTAAAAACTTCAAAAGATAGTGTTTATCAAGCTATAAAAAAATTAGAAAATACTTATGTGATCTATACTTTAAAACATGATGAAAAAAAACTTCAAAAGATTTATTTTAAAGATTTTGGCCTAAGAAATAATCTTTGTATTTCAAAGGATTTTTCACATTTATTTGAAAATTTAGTTTTAAGCGAGCTGTTTAAATTTAAAGAAGAATTTTTTTATAACAAATACTTTAACTTTTATAGCCAAATATCTAAAATTGCTTATATTTCAAGTCCAACTTTAGATATTGATTTGATTAAACTACGTGCTAAGAAAATTTTACCAAAGGCTTTAGAACTTGGAATTTTTCATGTGATTTTTATCACTCTTTCAAGCGAGGATAGTTTTTTTGAACAAGGGGTTAAATTTGAAGTCATATCTTTTGATAAATTTTCACTTGGATTTTAGGTGTTGTTTGAGTTCGTATCGTATTTTTCAAGGTTGTATCGTTTGATGATTTTTGTAATAAGATTGATATAATATCCCTTGCGTTCAGAATAAGAATCTAAAGTTTTAATAGCCTCTAGCCCTGTTATCTCTTTGCCTTCGCTTTTAAATTTAGATCTTGCATCGCGAAACTTTTCATAAGCAAAATGACGATTTAAATTTAAAACATAAGAGTCAACACTATCTTGCAGACTATCAAAAATCTTAATTTTGTGTTTTTTATCTGGATGTCTTAAATCAGGAATTAAACCTTTCTTACCCCAAGTCCATTCTCCAAAAAGATTGTTTGCTTCTCTTGCGAAGCGACTTGTACCTGTAGCACTTTCAACTAAAGCTTGGGCTATACCCATGGATTTTGGAATTTTTTGAATACGTTTTTTGTATTCTGTAAAATCATAAAGATTTTCAATGCGATATTTGTTTTTTATCATGATAAGTTTTTCAAGATTTGTTTGGTTTGAAGTCCTAAAGCCTGTTTTGTAAGCATCTTTAAAAAACGCTTCGATAAAAGCTTTTTCTTGCTCAATTTTTTTAAAGCTTTGATTAAACATTTCATTCATTTTTATAAAAAAAATTTGTCTTTTTTGATCTATATCAAGTTTATAATATTCCTCTCCAAATCCACTCTTTAGATCATCAGCAAAAAGTGGGATTAGAAAAAAACTAAGAAAAATTATAATTGGCTTCAAAACAATACTTTACCTTTCCTTCAAAAAACAATTCTTCATTTTTATATGCAAACCCCACCTCTTCACCACTTTTAGGAGTTATTTTAACTTTATTTTGTACTTTTTTATTTAAAAATGCCAGATAAAAACAAGCCCCCATTCCTGTGCCACAAGCTAAGGTTTCATCTTCAACTCCGCGTTCATAGGTGCGAACTTTTAAATAATTTTCATCTAAAATTTTTACAAAATTTACATTGGCATTATATTTTTGTCTCATTTTTTGACAAAGCATTGTATCAAATTCATCTAAATTTTGACAAAAATGCACTAGATGTGGAACTCCAGTGTCGCAAAGTTGCCAAGTTTTTCCTAATTCTTCAAAAGTATTTTGTACGCTTTTTATTTTGCCTAAAGATACTTCAACTTTATCTTGATTTACCTTTGCTTTTATTACTCCTGCACCGGTTAAAAAACTCATGTTAGGATTTATTTTGTTAATATGATGTGCAAAATGTGCCGCAGCCCTTGAGCCATTGCCACACATAGCAGCCCTTGAGCCATCGTTATTATAAAATTCCCATTCAAAGTCGTATTTTTCATGAGGCAATATCACGATAAAGCCATCCGCACCTATACCCTCATAACGATTACAAAGTTCTTTAGCTAAAGCACTTCTATCTTCTTTTCTATCAGCATTTGTTATGACAAAATCATTCCCACTTGCACAATATTTATAAAATTTCACATTTTTCCTTTAGAAATTTCTTGTATTACTTTAACACATTCTTGCCTAAAATCGGCATAAGAATTAGTATTTTTAATGATAAAATCTGCTTTTTTAAGTTTTTCTTCAATATCTATTTGAGAATCAAGTCTTGCTTTTGCAGCTTCTAAGCTGAGCTTATCTCTTTGCATGATTCTTTTAAGGCTTAATTCTTTAGGTGTGTAAATTACTATGACTTTGCCTAAATTTTCATAAGCACCGCTTTCAAAAAAAAGAGGAATTTCTACAAAAAAAGCTTTATTTTCCTTATCTAGAATTTGCATTTGTTCTAAAATTTTAGCTCGAATTTTAGGATGAGTGAAATTTTCTAAGATTTTTTTAGCTTCTTTATTGTTAAAAACAATTTCTCCAAGGATTTTTCTATCGATTTTCTTTTCTTTTGTGAGTAAATTTTTTAAACTAAAGGGAGAAAAAATCTTTTCAAGTTCTAAAGCATTTTCATCTAAAATTTTATGAGTGATTTTATCTGCGCTAATGCTTTTAAAGCCTAAAGAATTCGCTATTTCTATAAAAGTGCTTTTACCACAAGCAATTGAAGCGGTTACAAAAAAAGCATTTTTCATCTTATGCCTTATTAAAACTTTTTTCGTTAAAATACCTTTTTACTTCTTAAAGGAAAATAAATGAAAATTTCATATGAAGATGCAGGCGTAAGTATAGATAATGGAAATGCCTTTGTAGAGGCTATAAAACCTTTGGTTAAAGAAACTTTTAATGATAATGTTGTAGGTGGAATTGGTTCTTTTGCTGGTGCTTTTAGAATGCCAAGTGGTTTTAAAAAGCCTGTGATTTTAGGTGCAACAGATGGGGTTGGTACTAAGCTTCGCTTGGCAATTGATGCTAAAAAATATGATGCTATAGGGCAAGATTTAGTAGCAATGTGTGTGAATGATTTGATTTGTAATTTTGCTACGCCTTTGTTTTTCCTAGATTATTATGCTACAGCCAAGCTCGAAGTAGAAGTAGCAAAGGCTGTTGTATCAGGTATTGCCAAGGGATGTAAGATGGCAAATTGTGCATTAATTGGCGGAGAAACTGCTGAAATGCCTGGAATGTATGCAAAAGATGATTTTGATCTTGCGGGTTTTGCAGTGGGTATGGCTGAAGAAGATGAGATTGATAGAAGTAAATTTGTTAAAAATGGTGATATTTTATTGGCACTTCCTAGTTCAGGACTTCATTCAAATGGTTATTCTTTAGCTAGAAAAGTACTTTTTGAAAGTTTAAAATTAAAATTTGATGACAAGATAGAGGGTAAAAATTTAATTGATATTTTGTTAGAACCTACAAGGATTTATGTACGTGATTTTCTTACACTAAAGCCTTATATCAGTGCTCTAGCACATATTACAGGGGGTGGTTTAGTAGAAAATTTACCACGCGTTTTACCTCGTGGTATGGGTGCAACTATACGCAAACATCATCTTAAAACTCCTGAAATTTTTTATACTATAGGACAGGCTGTAGAAGAAAGCGAAATGTATAGAAGCTTTAACATGGGAGTGGGTTTAGTAATGGTTGTAGATCCTTCTAATGTAAGTAAGGTTTTAGAAAATTCAGATGCCTTTATTATCGGCGAAATTTGCATTAATGAAGGTATTGTTTTAGAGTGAAAATAAAGCGTCAATACGCTTTATTTTTTGTATTTTAAGTTCTATTTTTGTAGTGTTTTGTTCTTTTGGCAAAGGATTGGTTTGTGCTAGATAAAAGGCTACGAGTACATTTACAAGCATAGCGATAAGTAAAAGAGGAGTGGTTCGTTTTATAATATCCATTGGAGCTACTTTTGCAAATCCAGCTAAAGCTATGATTCCGCCTGCTATTGGTGAAGCTGCACGACCTAAACAAGATGCAATTTCTATAGGTAAAACTAGAGTAATAGGTGCAACGCCTAATTTTGTAGCTATATCAGGAGCTAGTTTGCCAAAAGCATTAAAAGCAGCAATTCCACTTCCCATAATCACTGTGGCAAAATAAACTAAAAAGCTTAAAATAGCTATACTCAAAAGAATTCCAAACCATGCAAAATTTCCTGTTCCAAGATTTGAAACCGCGTTAGCAAGGATATTAACTCCACCAAGTGCTTTAATGCCTTCAGCAAATACTCCAGCAGCGATGATTATGCTTACGACTGAGATAAAAATTTCAGCCATAGCTTTTAAAATCACCATTATATCTTCGCCTAATTTTCTAGCATTTCTGTGTCTTGCAAATTCAACAAGAAAAACTAAAGAAATGCTTACAAAATTTGCTGTTACAACATCAAGCTTGATAGTAAAAAAATACGCTGTAAATAAAAATACAACAGGTAACCAAGGAAAGAGTATGTAAAAAGTAGGGCATTTAGGATCAATGATTTGCGGAATTTCAACTTCATCATTTAAAACACCTTTTTCTTTATCTCTTTTATCAATCCAAGCAAAATAAAAAGGAATCAAGATGGCAATAACTACAACATAGGCAATCACACTATAAATTTGGTAATTTAAAAAAAGCCCTACGACATTATCACTTTGTCCTACCATATCTGCCATATTGATTGAATTTCCATCTTTTGGACCATAATCAAGCGCAATTAAAGAAAGCACACATACAGCTGTAATAGGACGGATTTTAAGTGAGATTAAAACAGGATAAATACATGCTAACAAAAGCAAAAGCAATCCAGCATAGCTAGAAATGACGATTTTTAAAGCCATTCCAACAACAAAAGTTCCACTTAAAATCAAGTATTTATTTTTGATTTTTCCTAAGGGTTTATTTGCTAAAAAAGCAAGTTTTGCCGAAGCATTGATATGTTTCATATAAGCAGCAAAACCTGCCACACTCATGATAATAAGTCCTACTCCAGAAAGCTGACTTTTAAAAGTCGCTGTGATAAAAGCATAACTATCAAGTAAAACATTCAAAAAGCTTGCATGTTCTCTGCTCGGAGCTTTTTGTATAGGTGTTCCTGTGATGTAAAAAGCAAAAATAAGCAAGATAATACCTGAAAGAAAAAATACAAAAATGGGATTGTATTTTTTGAGTATATAATAAGCAACAACAATTACCGCTAAAAGTGTAGAACATATCATAAAAATTGGCATGATTTCTCCTAAGGTTATTATTAGCTTTTATTTTATTTTAGCTAAAATTTAACTAATAAATATTTTTCATTTAAAATTTTACTTATTTTTTGCATTATAAAATTAATAATATGTATAGTTTGGTTACTGAAAGGTTTATGTTTGTATAAAAAATGATTTTTATATTATAATTATAAACAAATCATAAATATTAAAAAGGATCTAGTGTGGCAAGAATTTTGGCATTTGATATAGGAATAAGCTCTATTGGCTGGGCATTTAGCGAAAATGATGAGTTAAAAGATTGCGGAGTTAGGATTTTTACAAAGGCTGAAAATCCTAAAACAGGAGAATCCTTAGCCTTGCCAAGACGCCTTGCAAGAAGTGCTAGAAAACGCCTTGTTAGACGCAAAGCAAGGCTAAATCACTTAAAACATTTAATCGCAAATGAATTTAAGTTAAATTACGAAGATTATCAAAGCTTTGATGAAAGTTTAGCTAAGGCTTATAAAGGCTCTTTAATTAGCCCTTATGAGTTAAGATTTAGAGCTTTAAACGAGCTTTTAAGTAAGCAAGATTTTGCAAGAGTGATTTTACATATTGCAAAAAGGCGTGGCTATGATGATATTAAAAATAGCGATAATGAAGAAAAGAGTGAAATTTTAAAAGCTATCAAGCAAAATGAAGAAAAACTAGTAAATTATCAAAGTGTGGGAGAGTATCTTTATAAAGAGTATTTTCAAAAATTCAAAGAAAATTCCAAAGAATTTATAAATGTTAGAAATAAAAAAGAAAGTTATGAACGCTGCATAGCGCAAAGTTTTTTAAAAGATGAATTAAAGCTTATTTTTCAAAAACAAAGAGAATTTGGCCTTTCTTTTTCAAAGAAATTTGAAGAAGAAGTGCTTAGTGTAGCATTTTATAAAAGGGCTTTAAAAGATTTTTCTCATTTGGTGGGAAATTGTAGTTTTTTTACTGATGAAAAAAGAGCGCCAAAAAATTCGCCCTTAGCCTTTATGTTTGTAGCGCTTACAAGAATTATCAATCTTTTAAACAATCTTAAAAATACTGAAGGAATTTTATATACAAAAGATGATTTAAACACGCTTTTGAATGAAGTTTTAAAAAACGGCACTCTAACTTATAAACAAACAAAAAAGCTTTTGGGCTTAAGCGATGATTATGAATTTAAAGGAGAAAAAGGAACTTATTTTATTGAGTTTAAAAAATATAAAGAATTTATAAAAGCCCTAGGTGATCATAGTTTAAGCCAAGATGATTTAAATGAAATAGCAAAAGATATTACCCTTATAAAAGATGAGATTAAGCTTAAAAAGGCTTTAGCAAAATACGATTTAAATCAAAATCAAATTGATAGTTTAAGCAAATTGGAATTTAAAGACCATTTAAATATAAGTTTTAAAGCCTTAAAACTTATCACTCCTTTAATGCTTGAAGGTAAAAAATACGATGAAGCTTGTAATGAGCTTAATTTAAAAGTAGTAATCAATGAAGATAAAAAAGATTTTTTACCCGCATTTAATGAAACTTATTATAAAGATGAGGTAACTAATCCTGTAGTTTTAAGGGCGATTAAAGAATACAGAAAGGTCTTAAATGCTTTACTTAAAAAATACGGCAAAGTGCATAAAATAAACATTGAATTAGCAAGAGAAGTAGGTAAAAATCACAGCCAAAGAGCTAAAATAGAAAAAGAGCAAAATGAAAACTACAAGGCCAAAAAAGACGCCGAGCTTGAGTGTGAAAAACTAGGCTTAAAAATAAATAATAAAAATATTTTAAAATTAAGATTATTTAAAGAACAAAAAGAATTTTGTGCTTATAGTGGAGAAAAGATTAAACTTAGCGATTTGCAAGATGAAAAAATGCTTGAAATTGACCATATTTACCCTTATTCTAGAAGTTTTGATGATTCTTATATGAATAAGGTTTTAGTTTTTACCAAGCAAAATCAAGAAAAGCTTAATAAAACCCCCTTTGAAGCCTTTGGCAATGATAGTACAAAATGGCAGAAAATTGAAGTTTTAGCAAAAAATTTGCCTACTAAAAAGCAAAAAAGAATTTTAGATAAAAACTATAAAGACAAAGAGCAAAAAGACTTTAAAGATAGAAATCTAAACGATACTCGCTACATCGCAAGGCTTGTTTTAAACTATACTAAAGATTATTTAGATTTTTTACCTTTAAGCGATGATGAAAATACAAAGTTAAATGACATACAAAAAGGCTCAAAAGTGCATGTAGAAGCAAAAAGCGGTATGCTAACATCGGCTTTAAGACACACTTGGGGCTTTAGCACTAAAGATAGAAATAATCATCTTCATCACGCCATCGATGCGGTAATTATAGCTTATGCAAACAACTCTATCGTAAAGGCTTTTTCAGATTTTAAAAAAGAGCAAGAAAGCAACAGTGCAGAACTTTATGCAAAAAAAATTAGTGAATTAGATTATAAAAACAAAAGGAAGTTTTTTGAGCCTTTTAGTGGTTTTAGGCAAAAGGTTTTAGATAAAATTGATGAAATTTTTGTCTCAAAACCTGAGAGAAAAAAGCCAAGCGGAGCCTTACACGAAGAAACATTTAGAAAAGAAGAAGAATTCTATCAATCATACGGCGGAAAAGAAGGAGTTTTAAAAGCCCTAGAGCTTGGTAAAATCCGCAAAGTAAATGGTAAAATTGTTAAAAATGGCGATATGTTTAGAGTGGATATTTTTAAACACAAAAAGACAAATAAATTTTATGCTGTGCCAATTTATACTATGGATTTTGCTTTAAAAGTATTACCAAATAAAGCCGTGGTGCAAGGTAAAGATAAAAAGTCAGGTCTTATAAAAGATTGGATTTTAATGGATGAAAATTATGAGTTTTGCTTTTCTTTATACAAAGATAGTTTGATTTTAATTCAAACTAAAGATATGCAAGAGCCAGAACTTGTTTATTTTAATGCTTTTACAAGCTCTACTGTTAGTTTGATTGTTTCAAAACACGATAATAAATTTGAAACGCTAAGCAAAAATCAAAAAATATTGTTTAAAAATGCAAATGAAAAAGAAGTAATCGCAAAAAGCATAGGAATTCAAAATCTAAAAGTATTTGAAAAATACATAGTTTCAGCACTTGGAGAAGTGACAAAGGCTGAGTTTAGACAAAGAGAAGATTTTAAAAAATGAGTTACGATGAAGCTTTTAAAACACTGCTTATTAGCTCTAATGCCAAGCTAAATTTAGAGCTAAATCATCTTGTGATTAAGCAAGATGAAAATATAGCCAAATTGTTTTTAAAAGATATAAATATCATCATTTTAGAAAGCTTACAAGCAAGCCTTAGTTCCGCACTTTTTAACGCTTTTGCAAAGCATAAAATCATCTTGCTAACCTGCGATGAAACTCATAGTATAAATGGTGTTTTTACTCCTTTTTTAGGGCATTTTCAAAGTGCAAAAATCGCAAAAGAACAAATAAATGTAAGTGCTCAAAAAAAGGCTATTTTATGGCAAAAAATCATTAAAAACAAAATCCTAAATCAAGCCTTTGTTTTGAAAAAACACAATAAAATAGAGCAAAGCAATGAGCTTATAAATTTGGCTAAAAAAGTAAGCTTAAATGATAGTAAAAATATCGAAGCTGTTGCGGCGGCGCTTTATTTTAAAACTTTGTTTGGTGTTTCTTTTTCAAGAGATGAGCTTTGCTTTGAAAATTCTGCTTTAAATTATGGCTATGCAATCATTAGGGCTTGTATTATTAGAGCAGTTTGTATAAGTGGGCTTTTGCCTTGGCTTGGCATAAAGCACGATAATATTTATAATTCTTTTGCGCTTTGCGATGATTTGATAGAAGTGTTTAGGGCTAGTGTTGATGATTGTGTTTTAAAGCTTAAGGGTGAAAGTGAGTTTTTAAGCAAAGATGACAAAAGAGCGTTGATTGGCAATTTGCAAAGCAAAATCAATTTTGATGGGCAAAATTATCCTTTAAACAGAGCGATAAATCATTATGTGGCAAATTTTAAAAATGCTTTATTGTATGAAGATGAGCTAAAGATAGTAAAATTTGATGATTGAAGATAAATTTATGCGTGTGCTTTTGATGTTTGATGTGCCAACTAAAAGTAAAAAAGAGCAAAAACTAGCAAGTAAATTTAGAAACAATCTTATAAAATTAGGTTATTTTATGTTGCAATTTAGCGTTTATATGCGTATTTGCAAGGGTTTAAGTTCTGCAAAAAGTTCTATTGAAAATGTAAAAAAGATTTTGCCACCTTATGGAAATGTAAGGGCTTTAATCATCACTGAAAAGCAGTTTGATAAAATGGAGCTTTTGCTTGGTGGCATAGTTTTTAACGAAAAAGTTAATAACGAAACCAATTTAACGCTTTTTGATATAGATAGTCATGGAGAATTTAAATATAAAAATTCAAATAACGAAGAAATTCAAATAAACAAAAAACAAGAAAAATATCATCAGCAAAATTTATTTGAATTTTAAAAGCGGTTTTAGGGGATTGTAACCCCGCAGAGTCCCGCAAACTCTTTATTTTAGTCCCTTTTTAAATTTCTTATGAGATTATAGCATAATTTTTGCTATTTTTCATGAAAAAACCCCGAAATTTTCATTATCTGGTAAATATCTATTTTACCATAAAGAAATTTAAAAAGGGACTAAAACTAATAAAGCTTCTTTTGTATATTTTTCAATATTTTACCATAAAGAAATTTAAAAAGGGACTAAAACAATTAATTCTTTTATATTAGTGTCCCTGTAATTTTACCATAAAGAAATTTAAAAAGGGACTAAAACTTTAACTCATAAACACTGCCTTTAAAACTAATTTTACCATAAAGAAATTTAAAAAGGGACTAAAACTATTAACCTCGATATCTCCTACCATTCCGCATTTTACCATAAAGAAATTTAAAAAGGGACTAAAACTTAAATTATAAACTCCAGCAGGTATTCTTAATTTTACCATAAAGAAATTTAAAAAGGGACTAAAACCTATATCGAGAATTAGTTGGAACAGAAGTTATTTTACCATAAAGAAATTTAAAAAGGGACTAAAACTAAAGTATTTTCAAATCGTGAAGGACTATGATTTTACCATAAAGAAATTTAAAAAGGGACTAAAACTTCACTGTTGTTTTTAATAAAATTTTTAGTATTTTACCATAAAGAAATTTAAAAAGGGACTAAAACTTGATAGGCAGTAAGTTACTTCAAGACTTTATTTTACCATAAAGAAATTTAAAAAGGGACTAAAACAATTTGGTGTTGGTAAAAAATTATCTTAAGATTTTACCATAAAGAAATTTAAAAAGGGACTAAAACTATCGTTTATAAGCAAAAATAACTTAAAATATTTTACCATAAAGAAATTTAAAAAGGGACTAAAAAACCCTAGTGGATTGAAACTCTGCTAGGGCTAATTACTTCACTAAAAGGAGGTTGTAAATTTGAAACTTATTGAAATTTAGGGTTGATTAAAATCGAAATAAAATTATTTAAATAATTTTAAGGCATAAAGATAATATCCACTAAACTTTCATTTTCTAAAATTTCACATTCTTTTGGTACCACCATAAGGGCAGCTTTATTGTTAAGATTGTTTATAATCGCACTAGAGCCTTCTTTCTTACCTTCAAGATTGGCTAAAATGCGTCCATTTTTAAATTCCACATTACAAGCGACAAATTCCAAATAAGGTGTTTTTTTCTTGTAACTTCCTTGTAAAAAGGCCTTGCAAATATAGTCTTTAGGTTGAAGTAACCAAGAGTTTAAAATCTCTCTTGCGTAAAGATTAAACATTACCATAGCCGAGTAAGGAAAACCTGGTAAGGCGATGATGAATTTTTCATTAGCCTTGGCTATTTTGATATGTCTACCTGGTTTTATGTCGGCTTTATCGATGATGATTTCATATTCTTTTACAGCTTTTTTTAAAAAGTCAAAATCCCCCATGGAAACTCCGCCCGTTGTAACTAAAATATCACAACTTTGCAAAGCACTTTCAAGGGTAGAAAAAGTGGCTTTTTCATCATCTTTTAAAAGAGGAAAAACCCTTGTATCGCAATTTAAATTTTTAGCTAAATTAGCTATGGCGATATGATTTGAAGAGCGGATTTGAGCAGGATTTTCCAAGGCTTCTCCTAGATCTTTTATCTCACTTCCACTGCTTAAAACCCCTACAATAGGCTTTATAAACACACCAATGTGAAAAAATCCAAGTTCAGCTAAAAGAGCTATTTCGCTATAATTTAACCTTGTGCCTTTTTTGAGTAAAATTTCATCTTTTTTATAGTTTTCTCCTACCGCACGCACGGCAAAAGCTTGGGGAACTTTTTTTTCTATAAAAAGAGTATCATTTTCTACGCGTACATTTTCAACAGGGACTAAAGTATCGCTTCCTTCGCTCATGAGTGAGCCTGTAAAGGTTTTTACACAAGTACCATTTTGCACGCTAAATTGTGGCATAGTGCCTGCAGGTGTGAGGCCTAAAATTTTTAAAGGCTTATCTTGATCTTCAAATTTGATCGCATAACCATCCATAGCCGAAGTTGGAAATTCAGGCTGATTTTTAAGGGCTTTTATGTCTTGAGCTAAAATGCGTCCTAAACACTCTGTAAGAGCTATTTTTTCAATCTTTTCATAAGTTTTGATATGAGAGTGTAAAATTTTTAAACTTTCTTCATAAGACATTAACATTTTTTATCCTTTTAAAAGTCCTGCACCGCAAAGTTTGGTTGATCTTTCTTTGGCATAAATTCTTTCTTTGTTTATCACATCATACTTCCAAATGGGTGCGCTTGCTTTAAAATCTTCAACAAATTCATTAAGGAGTTTAAGTCCTAATTTTCTTTGTTTGCTTAAAATTCCTGCAAAATAAGAGCTTTCATGAACCGCCACATCGCCTATAGAGTGAGCAAAAAGCAAGCTAATACCATCAAAATCTACTCTTTTTTGCCACTCATCAAACCATTTTTTTAAAAGCGGTTCATAAATATCAAAACTAAGTGCCTCAATGCCTCCTTCTTCACGCACAATACCACAAAAAGTCAGCAAAGCACCGCAGTTTTTATTCTTGGCAAATTCATACCATTGGCTATAAATTTTAGGAATATCTAAAGAACCTTGATAGAGTGTAAAATGTTTCATTTAACCCCCACAAACTGGCGGTAAAAGTGCTATTTTATCACCATCTTTTAACTTAGTGTTTTCATCAAAAATGATTTCATCGTTTAAAGATACGGCACAAAGTTCTAGCCATTCTTTTAAACTCTCATCTTTTTGCAAAATTTCTTTTAATTCTTTTAAATTTTTTACTTCAAGTTCTAAATTTTCTTTATTTATAGGGCCTAAAAATTCCACTTTTACCATTTTATTCCTTTACTTCTAAATTTCCCATCATTCCTAAATCTTCATGTTCTAAAATATGGCAATGATACATTCTAAGTCCTTTAAAATCTTGTTTCATTCTAAGTCTTAACTCTTCATTAGGACGCACATTTATAGTATCTCTTAAGGCTCTAAATTCAGCTTTTTGAACTTTTCCATTGAGTTTTGATGAGATGAGTTCAAATTGCGTGCCGTGTATGTGGAAAGGATGATCCATGTGAGATTTATTTATCACTATCCAGTCTTCAACTACTCCAAGTTTGGAGCTTAAATCAATGCGTTTTAAATCATAGCTTTTGCCATTGATTAAAAACATAGACGCAAGAGCGATTTTTAATTCGCTTTCACTTTTTCCCATCATACCATGCATTTGCATATGATCTTCACTCATGATTATTTCTTTAAATTCCTTAGGTTCTTCTGAAGGTTTGAAAATTTTTAAATTTTTTGGAAGTTCTACATTTTCTTTTTTTAGGTTAATATTGGCTAGAAATAGGGTATTAGGTTCTTCTTTTACCATCATTTTATCCCTATCATAATAAGCACTTTCTAGCTTAAATTCTCCATCTTTTGGAGCGTCGATTAAAACTTCTACGCGAGAAGCAGGACTTAAAAAAAGTTCTTCTTTATAAATAGCTTTTTCTATAAGTCCACCATCAGTACCAACAAGTATAAACTTAGCTCCTTGTATGCGTAAATTTAAATATCTTGCCGCAGTAGCATTATAAATGCGTATGCGTTCGTTTGTGGCGAGTTTGATTTTAGGTTTAAATTGTCCATTGATGAGTACAAATTCTCCTTCTCTACCATTTAGCCAATCATTTAGGTTGTTGTTTGGAATTTGAGCGTTTTCATCAAGACGCAAATCGCTAATCATCAAATCTTTTTCTTTTAAATGACTTAAAGCATCTTTTTTTGCTTTGATCACAAAAGCCCCTGCTAAACCCATAAAAACTTGTTTAGAAGTGGTATAATGAGGGTGTGGATGATACCAGTAAGTTCCTGCGCTATCTTGAGGAATTTCAAAACGATATATTCTTTCTTCTCCTGCTAAGATAGGATCATGTGGGCTTCCATCTTGATCAGGTGGCACAGGAACGCCATGCCAATGTATAGTTGTAGCTTCTTTGAGTTTGTTTTTGACTAAAATTTCAAGTTTATTTCCTTCAAAAACTTCTATTTTTGGAGCAGGTACTAGACCATTGTAAGTATAAAATAAGGTTTTTTTACCTTTGATAAGCTCTATATGATTTTCTTTGATTTCTAGGGTAGCACGAAAAATATTTTTTTCTTTACTTTCATTTTTGAGTAAAGGTAAGGCTTTTAAAATTTCTCCTTGGGGGAATTGTTTTGGATCTAAAAGCTTTAAATTTTTTGAAGCAAAGTTTATAAAAGAAGTATCTAAGTCATGATTTATAGAATGATTTTTATGCATGGAGTGCATATCGTGCATAGGATTTGCATAGGCTACACCCATACTTGCTAGAGTAAGTGCATTAAATTTTAAAAAATTTCTTCTATTCATTAGTTTTTCCTTTTGCTTGATTTTTTGTATTATAGTCATTATTTTTTTAGTTTTAGTAAATATTTATTTTGAAAATTTGGTTTAATTTTGTTATGATTTTAGCAATTTAATCAAGGAAAAATAATGTTTTATGAAAAAATTCAAACCCCAGCTTATATTTTAGAAGAAGATAAATTAAGAAAAAATTGCGAGCTTTTAGCAAGTGTTGGCGAAAAAAGTGGTGCTAAAGTGCTTTTAGCTTTAAAAGGTTTTGCTTTTTCAGGAGCGATGAAAATTGTTGGAGAATACCTAAAAGGTTGTACTTGTAGCGGACTTTGGGAAGCAAAATTTGCTAAAGAATACATGGATAAAGAAATTCATACTTATTCGCCTGCTTTTAAAGAAGATGAAATAGGTGAAATAGCCAGTTTATCTCATCATATAGTGTTTAATTCTTTAGCTCAATTTCATAAATTTCAAAGCAAAACACAAAAAAATTCCTTAGGTCTTCGTTGTAATATTGAATTTTCTCTAGCTCCAAAAGAACTTTACAATCCTTGTGGAAGATACTCAAGACTTGGAATTCGTGCTAAAGATTTTGAAAATGTGGATTTAAATGCTATAGAAGGACTTCATTTTCACGCACTTTGCGAAGAAAGTGCTGATGCTTTAGAAGCTGTTTTAAAGGTTTTTGAAGAGAAATTTGGCAAATGGATAGGGCAAATGAAATGGGTGAATTTTGGAGGAGGACATCACATCACTAAAAAAGGCTATGATGTTGAAAAACTTATTGCTTTGTGTAAAAATTTCAGTGATAAATATAGCGTGCAAGTTTATCTTGAACCAGGTGAAGCGGTAGGTTGGCAAACAGGAAATTTAGTGGCTAGTGTAGTAGATATCATAGAAAATGAAAAGCAAATTGCTATTTTAGACACTTCAAGCGAAGCGCATATGCCAGATACTATCATCATGCCTTATACAAGTGAAGTTTTAAATGCTAGAATTTTAGCCACAAGAGAAAATGAAAAAATTTCAGACTTAAAAGAAAACGAATTTGCTTATTTGCTTACTGGAAATACTTGTTTAGCAGGTGATGTAATGGGAGAATATGCCTTTGATAAAAAGCTTAAAATCGGCGATAAAATTGTTTTTTTAGATCAAATTCATTACACCATTGTGAAAAACACAACTTTTAATGGTATAAGACTTCCAAATCTTATGCTTTTAGACCATAAAAATGAACTTCAAATGATAAGAGAATTTTCTTATAAGGATTATTCTTTAAGAAATTAGTATTATTTATAATTTGCATAAAATGTTAATTTTACTTGGAAAAAATCAAAGACATAAATTTTATACAAAGTATTTTATTTTTTCAAATATAAAATCAACTTAAATATCTAATTTTTAATACTTTGGTATGATTTTTTAAGATTTTAAGTCCTTATAGAATTTTATTGAAATTCAGTGATTTTTAAATCAAATAGTATTAAGATAAATCGATTTAAAAATCGGCTTTAAAATGAATATTAGGTATATTTTGCATAATATTCATTCAAGCAAAATTTAAAGCTATTTTTGAAAATTTTGAATGCATGGAGGCTTTAATGGATTTGGAAAAATTAAGATTAGCTAGAAGTCTTTATTATCAATGTCTAGGAGAGCTTTTTGTTTTTTCATTTTCTGAAGAAAGATTGTCAAAATTACAAGAGTATTTAAAGACAATGCAAGAATGTTTATTTGATGAAAATTTAAAATCAAATTTTGATATCTTGCTCAAGCATTTAGATGATGAAAATTCTATACAAGCATTTTTTAAAGAATATGATTTGCTTTTTTTAAGTCTTAAAAATAGCATTCCAACGACTTTTTCTTACATAGAAGAAGGTTTTGAAAATTCAAATCCTTTACTTTGTGTGCGTCAAATTTTAGTCAAAAGTAAAATAAGACGCAATGAAAAATTTTTTAAAGAAAGTGAAGATAGTGTTGGATTTTGTTTATTGTTGATGAGTGAATTTTTAAGGCAAAATGAAGATGATTTAGCCAAAGAACTTTTTGAAAAAGTGATCAATAAAAACATCGATGAGTTTTTAGGTGATGTTTTCATGAATAAAAATGCGAATTTATACAAGGAAATTTCAAGTATTGCATTGGCTTTTATGGAATTTGAAAGATTTTGCTTTGAAGTAGAAAAACCTGTAAAAATAAATTCTAAAAAAGTGCAAAACGATCTATCGCGTTCAGAATTTTTAAGAAGAGAAGCAAATAAACAAAGGAGGACTCGTGAAAAATCGCAGGGAATTTCTTAAAAAATCCGCTTTTGCCTTAGGGGCTGCTGGAGTGCTTGGTAGTACGACTTTAGCTCTAGCTAAAGATGAAGAAAGAAAAGATTTAGTTAAAGGTAAAAGTAAGAAAAAAGAAGTGCTTTTTCAAAGAAGTGCTAATTGGGAAAATTATTATATAAAGGCTGAGTAATGTCAAGTGTAGGTGAAAATATCAAGCTTACGCGTCGTTCTTTTCTTAAAATGGCAGCACTTTCAAGCCTAGCAACACCGTTGCTTGCTAGAAGTGAAACTTTAAGAGAAGCGAGTGCTGATGAGCTTAAAGAAGCGTACGAAGGTAGTAAAAAAGTAAAAACAGTTTGTACAGCCTGTTCTGTAGGCTGTGGGATTATTGCAGAAGTGCAAAATGGTGTTTGGGTGCGTCAAGAAATTGCTCAAGATCATCCTGTGAGTTCAGGTGGACATTGCTGCAAGGGATCTGATATGATCGATATGGTGCGTTCACATGTGCGTTTAAAATATCCTATGAAAAAAGAAAATGGAGAATGGAAACGCATAAGTTATGAGCAAGCTTTAAGTGAGATTGGAGAAAAACTAGCTGCTTATCGTAAAGAAAATCCTGAAAGTGTTATGTTTTTAGGTTCTGCAAAAATGAGCAATGAACAAGCTTATTATGTGCGTAAATTTGCAGCGTTTTTTGGAACGAACAATGTAGATCATCAAGCTAGAATTTGACACAGCGCAACAGTCGCCGGTGTGGCGAATACATTTGGTTATGGCGCTATGACAAACCATCTTGGAGACATTCAAAGAAGTAAATGTATCATTATCATTGGGGCAAATCCAGCGGTAAATCACCCTGTGGGTTTTAGACATTTCTTAAAAGCAAAAGAAAAAGGCGCAAAGCTTATTGTTGTAGATCCTAGATTTACAAAAAGTGCAGCTAAGGCAGATATTTATGCAAGAATTCGTCCGGGAACTGACATTGCTTTCATGTATGGAATGCTAAAAATTATCTTTGATGAAGGTTTAGAAGATACAAAATATCTCGATGAAAGAGTTTTTGGAATCGATAAAATTCGTGAAGAAGCAGCAAAATGGACAGCTGAAGAAGTAGAAAATGTTACAGGAATTTCTAAAGAACTTTTAGTGCAAATTACTCACGAAGTAGCTAAAAATAAACCAACTACGCTTATTTGGGCTATGGGTTTAACTCAACATACCGTAGGAACTTCAAATACGCGTTTAGCACCTATTGTACAAATGGTACTTGGAAATATAGGTAAATTTGGCGGCGGAGTTAATATCTTACGCGGACACGATAATGTTCAAGGTGCTTCGGACATGGCTTGTTTAAGCGAAAATTTACCTGGTTATTATCCTTTAAATGAAGCGACTTGGAGATACTATGCCAAAATTTGGGGCGTAGATTATGAGTGGCTTTTAGGAAATTTTGTAAGTAAAGATTGGATGCATAAAACCGGACTTTCACTTGCTAGATGGTGGGCAGCAGCTTTAAATGGAAAAGATGGCAATGATGCTATCGATAATGCAGGAACGCCTTTAAAAGCTTTAGTAGTTATGGGAAATGGTATCACTTCAACCGCACAACAAGCTAAGGTTAAAGAAGGTTTAGAAGCTTTAGAGCTTTTAGTTTTGGCTGATCCTTTTGTAAATGAAGCAGGGATTATCGCAGAAAGAAAAGATGGAATTTATCTTTTACCTGCAGCAACACAGTTTGAAACAAGCGGAAGTGTAACAGCAACAAATCGTAGCGGACAATGGAGATTTAAAGTTGTAGATCCACTTTATGAAAGCATGGAAGATCAAGAAATTTTATTTGAGCTTGCTAAAAAATTAGGCTTTTATGAAGACTTTACCAAGACTTTACGCGATGAAAAAGGTGAGATCGTTTGGCCTGAAAATGCAACAAGAGAAATTGCAAAAGCAGTTAGAAGTATAGGGCTTAATGGTTGGAGTCCTGAAAGGCTTAAAAAGCATACTTTATACTGGGATAAATTTGATGAGGTAACTTTAGAAGGAAAAGACGAAGTTGCTGGCGAGTATTACGGGCTTCCTTGGCCTTGTTGGAGTGATAAACACCCAGGTTCTCCTGTACTTTATAATACCGACATTGAAGTAGCAAAAGGTGGTATGGGCTTTAGAAACAATTTTGGACTTGAGTATGAAGGAGAGAGTTTACTTGCTAAAAATGCACCTTTAAATTCGCCTATTGATACAGGTTATCCACAAATTACTAAGGATAATATAGAAAAAGTTTTAGGCATTACTTTAAGTGCCCAAGAAAAAGAAAAAATGGGATCAACTTGGTCTTATGATGATAGCAATATCATAGCAACTAAATGTATAGAAAAAGGCATAGTTCCTTATGGAAATGCTAAAGCTAGAGCTGTAGTTTGGACTTTTAAAGATAAAATTCCACTCCACCGTGAGCCTTTACATTCTCCAAGAAACGATTTGGTACAAAAATATCCAAGTTTTGAAGATCAAAAAGCACTTTATCGCGTGGATACTAAATTTGTTTCTGTGCAACAAGCTAAGGATTATTCTAAAGAATTCCCGCTTAATCTTGTTACTGCAAGACTTGTGAATTTAAATGGTGCGGGTATGGAAAATAGAGCATCTATGTATCTAACGCGTTTAACACCTGAAATGTTTTGTGAGATCAATCCTGAATTAGCAAAAGAGCAAGACATTAAAGCAGGAGATATGATTTGGGTGCATTCTCCAGAGGGTACTAAAATTCATGTAAGAGTGAAGGTTAATCCAGGTGTAGCAAAAGATATGATTTTCTTACCTTTCCATTTTACAGGGGTAATGCAAGGTGTGGATTTAACACATAACTTCCCAGAAGGAACTAAGCCTTATGCAAGCGGAGAAAGTGCTAATACGGTAACAAATTATGGTTATGATATTATGTGTCAGATTCCAGAGACTAAAGGTGGGCTTTGTAGAATCAGTAAGGATGGAAAATGAGTAAGGTAAATTTTGCAAATTTGGAAAAAGAACGCTTGAAATTCTTTTGTGATAATGAGCGTTGTATTGATTGTAATGGTTGTGCGGTAGCTTGTGATGAAGCACATGAGCTTCCTATTCACATTCGCCGTCGCCGTGTGATTACTTTAAATGAAGGAATTCAAGGAAAAGAAGTTTCAACTTCTATTTCTTGTATGCATTGTGATGATGCTCCTTGTTCTATCGTTTGTCCTGTGGATTGTTTTTATATCCGTGCTGATGGTATTGTTTTGCATGATAAAGAAATTTGCATAGGTTGCGGATATTGTCTTTATGCTTGTCCTTTTGGCGCACCACAATTTCCAAAAGATAGTGTTTTTGGAAATAAAGGCATTATGGATAAATGTACTATGTGTGCAGGTGGCCCTGAAGCAACAAATTCAGAAAAAGAAAGAGAACTTTATGGTCAAAATCGTATTGCAGAAGGTAAAGTTCCTGTATGTGCTGCGATGTGTTCAACAAAAGCACTTTTAGTAGGCGAAAGTTCTAAAATAGAAGAGATTTATCATAATAGACTTATGAATAGAAATTATGGCATTCCAAATCCTTCGGAAAGTTTGGAATGGAAGATTGCTTACACAGGAAAGGAACGCTTATGAGAAAAGTATTTGCAACGCTTTTATTAAGCGTAGTAAGTTTATTTGCTTATGGTAGTGAGAGAATGGGACAAGATACTCAAATTTGGGATTTTCATCGTATTACAAATATCTCAAATTATGAAACTTTTGGCAAACTTTGGACAACTTTGCAAGGTGAATATATAGCTACTATAGCTTTAATTGCTGTTATTGCCGTGTTGTCTGCATTTGCTTTGCATTATATGGTTATAGGACCTAAACAATTTTCACACGATGGAAAGAAAATTTATGCTTTTACATTATTTGAAAGACTTTTTCATTTTATCGCGGCAATTTCTTGGGTGATTTTAGTGCCAACTGGTTTTGTGATGATGTTTGGGGCGACTTTTGGAGGTGGACTTTTTGTAAGAGTTTGTAAAAATTTACACGCTTTTGCAACGGTTTTATTTATCATCTCTATAATCCCTATGTTTTTATGCTGGATTAAAAGAATGCTTCCTGCAAGTTATGATATCAGATGGATGATGATAGTAGGTGGTTATTTAAGCAAAGTAAAACGTCCTGTACCTGCAGGTAAGTTTAATTTTGGTCAAAAATCTTGGTATTATATTGCTGTTTTTGGTGGATTTTTGATGATAATTACAGGTGGATTTATGTATTTTCTTGATTTTAATTCCACGGCAATTCAAGGTCTTTTTGGTTTAACTCAAATTGAACTTTTAAGAATTTCAGCTATAGTGCATAATTTCTTGGGTATAGTGTGTGCAGTATTTTTTGGTGTGCATATTTATATGGCAGTATTTGCAATCAAAGGCAGTATCCATTCTATGATTAGTGGTTATAAAGAGGAAGAAGAGGTTTATATTTTACATTCTTATTGGTATAAAGAATTAAGTAGTAAAAAACAAATTGAACCTAATTTTTCTTATGATCCTAATGTGAAAATTTAATCTTTAACCGCTATGTTATTGCATAGCGGTAGTTTTAAGCTTTTTTGAAATAAATAGAACGAATTTTATTTTACAAGTTGAATCTAAAATCTATTTTTCCATATATAAATTTGTTATTTATGTTTTTTTGATATAATATTATTTAAAGATATTTAAAGGATAAGGTATGGATCCATTATTTACAACTCAGATTTTAAAATATAAAGGTGATGAATCTTTTACATGCGATGATACTTTAGTGCGTGAAATTAAGCTTGAAATTTTTATTAATGATGAAAAAGTAGGTGCTTTAATGGCAACTCCTGTAGATGAACAGGCATTAGCAATAGGGTATTTAATGAGCGAAAATATCATTGCAAAAGTAAGCGATATTGAGAACATAGAAACAAAAGATGATGGTATGAGTGTGTATATCAAAGCAAAGATTGATAAAGAAAATTTAGCAAAGCTTAATGCTGAAGGCGTAGTTATAAGTGGTTGTGGTAGAGCACATACTGCAAATATCGATTTAGAAGCCATTGAAGCGAGTAAAATTAGTTCTGATGCAAAATTTAGCAAAGATGAAATTTTAAAACAAATGAGTACTTTTTATACTCAATGTGAGCTTTATGAGAAAACAGGCTGTGTGCATACGGCTAAGCTTTTTGTAAATGAGAAAACTTTTTTTATAGGTGAAGATATAGCTCAACATAATACCATAGATAAAGCTTTAGGAAAAGCATGTTTAGCTGGGGTTGATTTAAGTCAATGTTTTTTAATGGTTAGTGGAAGGCTAAGTTCTGAAATGGTAGCTAAAGCAGTTATGCATAAAATTCCAGTCCTTGTTTCACGCACGGCTCCTACTTGTTTAGGAGTTATGATAGCAAGAAAATTTGATTTAACGCTTTGTGGTTTTGCTAGAGAAAATAAGATCAATATTTATAGTGGAGAATTTAGAATTCATGGATAAAAACCAAGAAAAAGAAATCATCTCATACATGAGAGAATTGTTAAATAGTAATGAAAAATTAGATTGTGGTACGGCTTTTAAAATTGCAAAGAAATTTAATGTAAATATAGAAAAAATCGGACAATTAGCCGATGAAAATCACATGAGAATTGATAATTGCGAGTTGGGGCAATTTGGACATTTAGATTTTGAAAAAGCAAAGATTGAAGTGCTTAAAAAAATAGAACCTAGTTTAGATGAAAAGCGTAGAATTTTTTGTAAAGATGCAAGAGATATTGCTAAAGAAGGTTGTGGACTTAAAAGTATGCGTTCAGCTTTAAAAGCTTATAAGGTTGATGTAAAGTATTGTCAACTTGGTTGTTTTAAAGAAAAAAAAGGTAAGCAATTTATAGTAAGAACAAAAACTTGGATTGAAAATGCGGATGGAGATTTGCTTTTTGGACGAGGAAAAACAGAACTTTTAGAGCTTATCGGACAAACAGGTAGTTTATTGCATGCTTCTAAACTTATGGGGATTAATTATAAAAAAGCTTGGATGCATTTACAAGCCTTACAAAAAAATTCTCAAGAAATTTTAGTTAGCACACGACAAGGACGCTCTAAAGAATCAGGAACAAAACTTACTCCTAGAGCTTTGGAATTAATGGAAAATTACTCTATTTTGCAAAAGGACATAGAAGAATACGCTAATAAACGCTTTAAAGAATTGTTTTTAAAAGGAAAAAAATAAATCTTCTATCAAAAAATACTAATACATAATATTTTTATAATTAATTAATGGTATTTTTTTAAAAAATATGTTAAAATATAAAATCCAAAATTTTATTTTTTAGGAGTTATTAAGATGTTTAAATCTTTAAATATAGGTTTAAAACTTATTTTTTCTGTAGCAACTGTTGTTGTTATTGGGCTTATTATTTTAATCTCATTAATCACAAAACAAGTAAGTCAAAATATTACCAAAAACACAGAAGATATTCTAGCTTCTATCACGAAAGAATATGCTACCCAAACTCAAGGAATTTTTGGGGAAATGATTGCTTTAAATAAAAGTATTTCAGGTACTTTAACAGAAATGTTTAGATCAACTTCAAAAGAAAATTTAGATATAGATAGTATAACAAATATTATAACCAATACTTTTGATAATAGTGCTTATTCTAATTTTACTTATTTGTATCTTATCGATCCGCCAGAATATTTTAAAGAGGAGAGTAAATTTTTCAATACTCAAAGTGGAAAATTTGTTATGCTTTATGTTGATGAAGAAAAAGATAGCAAAGGCGGGATAAAAGCAATACAAGCTAGTGATGAAATAGCTAATTTACAAGTTGTGCAAGATATATTAAAAAAAGCAAAATATGGGGAAAATAAAGTATATATAGGACGTCCTATTAGGATGAATTTAGAAGGTCAAGATTTTGATGCTGTAAATATTGCTATGCCTATATTTGACCGAAAGAATCAAGTTGTAGGTGTTATCGGTATGACTTTGGATTTTTCGGCTATTGCTACTTATCTTTTAGATCCTAAGAGTCAAAAATATGATGGAGAATTAAGAGTTCTTTTAAATTCCGATGGATTTGTCGCGATTCACCCTAATAAAAATTTGGTTTTAAAAAATTTAAAAGATATCAATCCTAATAAAGGTGCACAAGAAACTTATAAGGCTATGAGCGAAGGAAAAAATGGAGTTTTTAACTATATAGCTTTTGATGGTGATGATTCTTATGCCGCGATTAATAGTTTTAAAGTGCAAGATAGTTCTTGGACAGTTTTGGTAACAGCCCCTAAATATTCAGTTTTTGAACCTTTGAAAAAATTACAATTAATTATTATCAGTGCATCTTTGATTTTTATTTTTGTTGTTTTAGGAGTGGTTTATTATTGTGTAAGAAAAATTGTTGCAACAAGATTGCCAATTATTCTTAATTCTTTAGAATCTTTTTTCCGTTTCTTAAATCATGAAAAAATTGAGCTCAAATTAATTAAAATTCGAGCTAATGATGAATTAGGGGCAATGGGTAGAATCATAAATGAAAATATTGAAAAGATTCAAATATCTTTAGAACAAGATCAAAATGCTGTAGATGAATCAGTGCAAACTGCTAGAGAAATCGAAAAAGGTAATTTAACTGCAAGAATTACTAAAAATCCTATAAATCCTCAATTAGTAGAACTTAAAAATGTTCTTAATAGAATGCTTGATGTTTTGCAAAGTAAAATTGGTTCTAATATGAATGAAATTAATAGAGTTTTTGATAGTTATAAAGCGCTTGATTTTAGCACAGAAGTATTTGATGCTAAAGGCGAAGTTGAGATTACAACTAATATTTTAGGTAAAGAAATTAAAAAGATGCTTGTAGCTTCTTCCAATTTTGCTAAAGATTTAGCCAATCAGTCAGAAGAGTTAAAAAATTCTATGCAAAAACTTGCTGATGGCTCTAATGCACAAGCGAGTTCTTTAGAACAATCGGCTGCAGCTGTAGAGGAGATTAATTCTTCTATGCAAAATGTAAGTGGAAAAACAGTTGAGGTTGCTTCGCAAGCTGATGATATAAAAAATATTGTCAATGTGATTAAAGATATCGCTGAGCAAACGAATCTTCTTGCTTTAAATGCAGCTATTGAAGCTGCACGTGCTGGAGAACATGGGCGTGGTTTTGCAGTTGTTGCAGATGAGGTAAGACAGCTTGCGGAAAGAACGGGAAAATCCTTATCTGAAATCGAGGCAAATATTAATATACTTGTTCAAAGCGTAAATGAAGTAGCAGAATCTGTAAAAGAACAAACAGCAGGAATCACACAGATTAACGATGCTATAGCGCAACTTGAAACTGTAACTAAGGAAAATGTCGAAGTTGCAAATGTCACCAATAATATAACAAATGAAGTCAATCAAATTGCTGCAGCAATTCTTGAAGATGTGAATAAAAAAAGATTTTAAAAAAAGCTCATTTTTGAGCTTTTAAATTTTTTCTATATTATTTAAAATTTTTAAACACAAAACAAGTAATAAAATAATATTATTTTCCAAAGCTAATATTAAGGAAAAATAATGAAAATTGATTGTCGCAATCTTTCTTGTCCTCAGCCTATAGTTGAAACAAAAAACGCTCTTGAAAAACTTCAGGAAAATGAAATTTTAGAAATCGTTTTAAATTCTATTATTTCAAAAAATAATGTTGTAAAATTTCTTAACTCTTTAAATTTAAACCCTGTTGTAGATGAAAATGCACAAGAGTTTTGCATCAAAGTACAAAAAAATAATTTTAATTCTAGTGAAGTAAATATTCACGATTATAATGTTTTATTTTTAAAAACTGACAAAGTGGGTGAGGGTGAATTGGGACAAAATTTACTTGTAGGATTTTTAAGTACCTTAAAAAATTTAGATCATGCCCCAAGTAAAATTCTTTGCGTAAATGAAAGTGTTTTAATCAATGTTGATGAAAATCATAAAGCACATTTAGCTATGAAAGAACTTGAAAATTTAGGTATCGAGATCATAAGTTGTGGAGCTTGTCTAGAATTTTTTAATAAAAGCAAAGAGCTTAAAATAGGAAATATAGGTAACGCATATGAAATTTTAAACGAGCTTTTTGGTAAAGCAAAAATTATTACTTTGTAAAGGAAAAATACTGCAATATAAAAATCAAAATTTAACCCATTTTGTTAAAGCAGCAGGCTGAGCAGCGAAATTAAGCCCGGGTGGTCTTAAAACAATTTTAAATTTCATGCAAAAAACCCCTGCTTTACTTAGTGATATCGGAAATAATGAAGATGCAAGCGTATATCAAATCAGTCCCGATTTAGCTTTGGTGCAAACGCTTGATTTTATCACTCCTATAGTAGACAGTGCTTATCATTTTGGTGCTATTGCTGCAGCAAATGCTTTAAGCGATGTTTTTGCTATGGGTGCAGAGGTGATTAATGCCTTAAATATAGTAGGTTTTGATACTTGTAATCATGATTTAAATATCTTAAAAGAGCTTTTAGAGGGCGCAAATGATAAGGTTCAAGAATGCAATGCTTTAGTTGTGGGTGGTCATACTATAGAAAGCACTGAGCTTTTTTTTGGACTTAGTGTTACAGGAAAAATACATCCTAGTCAATTTATTGCTAATAATACTTCTAAAGTTGGAGATTGTATCATTTTAACCAAGCCTTTAGGAACGGGAATTTTAAGCACAGCCTTAAAGGCGCAAATGTTAAATCAAAAACATTTAGATATAATGCTTAAAAGTATGATGGAGTTAAATTATAAAGCCAGTCAAATTGTTCTTAAATTTCATCCAAGTGCCATGAGTGATGTCACAGGTTTTGGACTTTTAGGACATTTAAAAGAAATGCTAAATAAAAATATTTCTTTTGAAATTTTTGAAAGTGAACTTCCTTTTTTAGATGGAGTAAAAGAGTATTTTAATATGGGTTTAATTCCTGCTGGAGCTTATAAAAATTTAGAATTTATAAAAGAACTTATCCCTGATTTAAATGAAGAAAAATTATTACTTTGTGATCCGCAAACTTCAGGAGGACTTTTGATTTCTATAAGTGAAAAAGAATCCTTAGAATGTTTAAAAAAACTAGAAGATGAAAATATTCAAGCTAAAATTATTGCCAAGGTTGTAAATAAGCAAGAAAATGATATTATCATTTCTTAATTTTTGTTACTTATATACCCATTAAAATTTTTTTTATCATTTTTTATACATTTTCTATGATTTAAAATATTATTTTTATCTTATTTATATATTATCTATTAAAATTTATTTTATCTTAGGAGATATAAAATGATACAAAAAGCTTTAGCCTTAGCTGAAGAATTGCAAGGACAAATAGAAGTCAATATTTCAAATTCTGAAAAAGAATTTCATGCTAAAATGCAAAAACTTCTTAATAATCCCAAAAATAAAGTTATGCTTATAGAACTTTTAGATCGTTCTTTTAGATGTAAAGATAAAAATGCAAGTTTTGAGCTTATAGAATATACTTTGAGTAAATATGGCATAGCGGATTTTTTTAGCACTTTTGAAAAATTCCTACTTTTTAGCTTTTTAAATTTTGGCAAATTTGCTCCTAATTTAAGTGTACCTTTTTTTGTCAAACATTTAAGAGAAGATACTAAAGCTATGGTTCTAGATGCAAATCCTAGTGTTTTAGAACCGCACATTAACAAAAGAAAAGAGCAAGATAAAATTACCTTAAATGTGAATTTAATCGGCGAAGAGGTTTTAGGTGAAGCTGAGAGTAAATATCGTATGCAAAAATATGAAGAGGCTTTAAAATCAAGTTATATCACTTATATTTCCATAAAAATTACTACGATTTTTTCACAAATTAATATTATAGATTTTGATTATTCCAAAGAAGAGGTAGTAAAAAGACTAGATTATCTTTATGCTTTAGCCTTAGAAGAAGAGAAAAAACAAGGTGTATCTAAATTTATCAATCTTGATATGGAAGAATTTAGAGATTTAGAACTTACTGTTGCAGCTTTTATGGAAAGTGTGGCTAAATTTGATATTAAAGCGGGGATTGTTTTGCAAGCTTATATTCCTGATTCTTATGAGTATCTTAAAAAACTTTTTGCTTTTTCAAAAGAGAGGGTTTTAAAAGGTATGAAGCCTATTAAGATCCGTTTTGTTAAGGGTGCTAATATGGAAAGTGAAGAAACTATTGCATCTCAAAAAGGCTGGGAGCTTCCTACTTTTTACAAAAAAATAGATACTGATAGCAATTATAATAAAATGCTTGATTTTATTCTTGAAGGAGATAATTATAAATACATCAACATAGGAATTGCAAGTCATAATATCTTTGAGATTGCTTATGCTTATACACGCATAAGTGAAGCGGGTGCTTTAGATTCTTTTACTTTTGAAATGCTTGAAGGTATGAGTTTGCAATGTTCTTATGAATTATCTAAAATGCATGATTTAATCCTTTATGCCCCAGTTTGCGATGAAGCACATTTTAACAATGCCATTGCTTATCTTGTAAGACGCCTTGATGAAAATACAAGTGAAGATAATTTTATGCGTTATTTTTTCAATCTTAAAGTAGGAGATAAAAACTGGAATATCCAAAAAGAACTTTTTTTAAAATCTTTAGAAGGCATAAAAACTCTTGATAATACTACACATCGTAAGCAAGATAGAAATAAAGAATCAAATATCATAAGTTCTTATGAAAGTAAAAAATTTAGCAACGAAAGTGATACGGATTTTATTTTAGCGCAAAATAGAGCATGGGCTAAAGAAATTAAAGCTAAATATGAAAATTTAAAAGATTATGATGTTTATCCTGTTATAGGTGAGCTTGATTTTAAAGCAGAAAATTTAAATGTTTTAGAAGTTAAAGATAAGATTGAAGATAGAGTGATAGGAAAGGCTTATTTAGCCGGAGAAAAAGAAATCAAACAAGCTTTAGAAGTAGCTAAAAATTCCAAATTTACACAAAAAAGTCATGATGAAATTTATCAAATTTTAGCTAAAAGTGCAAAACTTATGAGAGAAAGAAGAGGGGATTTGATAGGTTTGGCAGCTTTAGAAGTGGGCAAAACCTTTTTAGAGATCGATCCTGAAGTAAGTGAGGCTATTGATTTTATAGAGTTTTATCCGCACTCTTTAGAAGAGCTTAAAAAACAAAATCCAAAAGTTAAATTCACACCTAAGGGCATAGGGGTTACCATAGCTCCTTGGAATTTTCCTATAGGGATTTCAGTGGGCACCATAGCTGCACCACTAGCTGCAGGTAATGTGGTGATTTACAAACCTTCTTCACTTTCAACTCTAACAGGTTATATGCTTTGTAAGTGTTTTTGGGATGCAGGTATTCCAAAAGACGCTTTGATTTTCTTACCTTCAAAAGGAAGTGATATTTCTAAATATTTACTTGTTGATGAAGCGATTAAATTTTCAATTCTTACAGGAGGGGAGGATACTGCTTATGCTATGTTAAAAGCTAATCCAACCTTGCTTTTAAGTGCTGAAACGGGCGGAAAGAATGCGACTATAGTTTCTAAATTTGCTGATCGTGATAGTGCGATTAAAAATATCATTCATTCTGCTTTTAGCAATAGCGGTCAAAAATGTTCAGCTACTTCTTTGCTAGTTTTAGAAGAAGAAGTTTATCATGATGAAGAATTTAAAAAGACTTTAGTAGATGCTGCAAGTTCTATGGCAGTGGGTAATCCTTTTGAATTTAAAAATAAATTGGGTACTTTAGCTGATAAGCCAAGTTCTAAAGTTCAAAAGGCCTTAGATGAATTACAACCTTATGAAGAATGGGCATTAAAACCTAAGTTTTTAGAGAATAATCCTTATTTGATGACTCCAGGTATAAAATATGGCACTAAAAAGGGTGATTTTACTCATATGAATGAACTTTTTGTACCGATTTTAAGCGTGATGAAGGCTAAAGACTTAAAAGAAGCTATTGATATAGTAAATTCCACAGGTTATGGTTTAACTGCAGGTTTTGAAAGCTTAGATGAAAGAGAATGGGAGTATTTTCACACTCACATAGAAGCAGGAAATATTTATATCAACAAACCAACCACAGGGGCTATAGTACTGCGTCAACCTTTTGGAGGGGTTAAAAAATCAGCCATAGGTTTGGGTAGAAAAGTGGGAATTTATAATTATATCACTCAATTTTTAGAGATTAAGCAAGAAGATTTTGATGATCATTTAATTGAAGATAAATTTTCAAAAAAATTAGCACAAATAGATTTAAAAGAAGCACAAGATTTTATGAACGATTTAATTAAAATGTCTCAATCTTATGCTTATCATTATAAAAATGAGTTTAGTGTTTCAAAAGATTATGTCAATATACGTGGAGAAGATAATCTTTTTTCTTATACTAAAATAAAGAATATGGTTTTAAGACTTTGTGGAAATGAAAGCTTAAAAGATGTTTTAGGGGTGATTTTAGGTGCAAATATTGTAAATATTGATCTAAGTATCAGTTATGATGAGCAAGATATTAGTATGATAGAACGAATTGTTCAAAGCATAGGAGTAAAAGTATTATTTTTAAAAGAAAATAAAGAAAATTTTATCAAGAGTATTAAAGAATATGAAAGAGTGCGTTATTTAGCAAAACCAGATGTAAATGATGAGATTTATAAAGAGGCTGCAAAGCTTGCTAAAATCATCATAAGAGAAAAGCCATTGTTAAATGGTCGTTTTGAACTTTTAAATTATTTTAATGAAAAAGCTTTAAGTATATCTTTTCATCGCTATGGAAATTTAGGCATTAGAGCAATATCTTAATGATCAAGGAGAGATTGATGGAAGTAGTTCAAATTAATACCCCAATAGCAGTGATGTTTGTAGTTTATGCCTTGTTAATGCTTTATATAGGTTTTTATTTTTATAAACAAAATAAAAATTCAGAGGATTATTTTCTAGGTGGGCGTACTATGGGGCCTGTGATATCTGCGCTTAGCGCAGGGGCTTCTGATATGAGTGGTTGGCTTTTAATGGGATTACCAGGAGCTTTATATGTAAGTGGCTTTATAGATTCTTATATTGCAATTGGGCTTACTATAGGAGCTAGTTTAAATTGGATTTTTGTGGCAAAAAGACTTAGAATTTATACCAGTGTGATTGCAAATTCTTTGACTATTCCTGATTATTTTGAAACTCGTTTTGATGATGATAAACATATACTACGCATCGTATGTGCGGTGGTAATTTTGATATTTTTTACCTTTTATGTTTCATCAGGGCTTGTAAGTGGAGCAAAACTTTTTGAAAGTACTTTTGGTATCAGATATGATTATGCTTTAACTACTGGAACGATTATTATTGTTGCTTATACTTTTTTAGGCGGATACAAGGCGGTTTGTTGGACGGATATGATACAAGGGCTTTTAATGATGATGGCTTTAATTATTGTACCTTTGGTTATGCTTTATCATTTAGGTGGCTTTGGTGAAGCGGTGAATATAGTAAGAGAAATAAAGCCACAAGCTTTATCTATGGGCGAAGGAGTAGGAGTTATAAGCATTATATCTGCACTTGCTTGGGGTTTGGGTTATTTTGGTCAACCACATATTTTAGTGCGTTTTATGTCGATTCGTTCTACTAAAGATATTCCTATGGCCACTTTTATAGGTATTGCTTGGATGGCGGTTTGTCTTTTAAGTGCTTGTATGATAGGTATTTTGGGCATAGCTTATGTGCATAAATTTGAATTAAGTTTGCAAGATCCTGAAAAGATTTTCATCGTGATGTCGCAGCTTTTATTTAATCCTTGGATAGCAGGTATTTTACTCAGTGCTATTTTAGCAGCTATTATGAGTACAGCAAGTTCACAATTGCTGGTTTCAAGTTCTACTATAGCGGAAGATTTTTATAAAAAGATTTTTAGAGAAGATGCACCAAGTCATGTTGTATTAAATTTAGGTAAATTAGGTGTTTTACTAGTAGCTGTAATAGCGTTTTTGATTTCTACTGATAAAAACTCAAGTGTTTTGAGTATAGTTTCTTATGCATGGGCTGGATTTGGAGCTTCTTTTGGTTCTGTAATGCTTTTTTCTTTATTTTGGAGTAGGATGACAAGAGTAGGAGCGATTTTAGGTATGATAACAGGAGCTGCTACTGTGGTGCTTTGGAAGAATTTTGCAAATTCAGGTCTTTATGAAATAGTTCCAGGGTTTTTAGCAGCTTCTGTGGTAATTATTATTGCAAGTTTGTTTACAAATGTAAGATCTGGAACTAAAGCAGCTTATGAAAAGATGTTAAAAGAGCTTTGAGAACAAAAGCCTTTTTTAAGGCTTTTGTATTAAAAATCTTAGCGTGGATCCACTTTGATCGATTTCAAGCACTTTAAAACCACGGTTTTTTGCATCTTGAGGTATGGAATTGATACTTTGTGGGCAATCACAAAGCACTTCCAAAATTTCTCCGCTTTGAAGCTTAGGTAAGACATCAAGTGTTGCTATAGCAGGATAAGGACAAGCTTCACCTTGTAAATTTAAACTATAAGTAATTTTCACTGTTTATCCTTTAAGTTGATTTTTAAAGAAGTGTTTTTTGTAAAATACTACAAAAACAAACATCAAGATGAATAAAATAAGGTTGATAAAAAATCCATTTAAATTTCCAAATTCAGTTAAAAGATTGATTTTTATACCTTCTTTAAAAGCTTTTGGTAAAAAGTCGTAACTTAAAGCTAAAATCATAGTTCCTATTATATTTGCAATTCCTACTATCATAAAATGACTTTGTCCTTCAAAGGCACGATAAGCCCAACCACACTCACAACCTCCGGCAAAAACTATACCAAAACCAAACAAAAATGCTCCTACAGCTACAGCAGGAGAAAGTTCTATGAGTTTGCTAGTATGACCTTGCAAGATAAAAGCAAAAGCGATTAAAGAGGCGATAATCATACTGATTAATGCGCCTTTTATAGCATTATCTCTACCAAATAAAAACAAATCTCTAAAGCAAGAAGTAAAACAAATTTGCCCTCTAGAAATAACAAAGCCAAAAACAAAACCAAAAATCAGCGCTAAAGCTAGAAGGCTTTGTTTGTTTTGTGTGCTGATATTGCCGTTTGTAAAAACAAGATAAAACACCCAAACTAAAAAGGCTATGAAAAGTAATATGCCTAAGTTAAAATATAGTTTTGTACGCAAACTTTGCTTGTTTAGCGGCAAGTTTTCTTTATTTACCCGTTCTAATTTAGCTTTAGGTTTAAAAAAGGAAGTGTTGCAAATTTTCACTCCTAGATAAATTCCTAAAACCATAAAAACAGTAAAAAGCCAAGTGTGTAAAGAAAAATAAGGTAAACCTGTAAAAAAATTAGCTAAATTGCATCCAAATGCAAGTCTTGCTCCATATCCTGAAAGAATTCCACCTACTATTGCTTGAAAAATTCTTATATTGCTAGCAGGTAGACGAAATTTGACTTTGTTAGCTAAAAGTGCGGCTACTAAACAACCTATAAACATACCTATGAGCATAATACCATCAGTTCTTGTTAAAGGGGTTCCATTTAAATTTTGCTTTTGGTAATAAGAATACCCATCTAAATTCATACCTAAAAGTTCTAAAAATTCACCACCCCAACGCGTCATTTCTCCAGTAACAGCCCAAACGCCACCAAAAATCCCAAAATACACTGCACTTAAAATTCCAAGTGCAATCATAGAACGGGAATTGTCCCAAAAATTGATTAAATATTTTTGTTTAAAAGAATTCAAAGAAAGATCCTAAAAATGTAATCATCAAAACTTGATGCTAAAAAAAGAGTGAGATTATAGCTTAAATTTAATATGAAGTCAAAAAGAATATTGATAAATTTATTTTGTTTTTCATTAAAAATCGCTATAATTATCACTTTGGAAGATTAGCGTATCTGGTGATCGCCACTGACTTCAAATCAGATGAAAGGATAGTTGACTATTCTTTGGGGAGTTCGATTCTCTCATCTTCTCGCCAATATTAAGTAAAATCAAGGAAATTTTTATGAGCAAAGCAGATATTATTGTCGGCATTCAATGGGGCGATGAAGGAAAAGGTAAGGTAGTTGATAAATTATGTGAAAATTATGATTTTGTTTGCAGAAGTGCAGGTGGACACAATGCAGGACATACGATTTGGGTAAATGGTGTAAGATATGCGCTTCATCTTATGCCAAGTGGAGTTTTGCATCCAAGATGTATTAATATTATCGGAAATGGAGTTGTGGTTTCTCCTGAAGTATTGATTGCTGAAATGGCTCAATTTGAAAATTTAAAAGGTAGATTATATATCAGTGATAGAGCTCATTTAAATTTAAAACATCATTCTTTAATAGACATTGCAAAAGAAAAACTCAAAGGCAAAAATGCCATAGGAACAACAGGTAAGGGTATAGGACCTTCTTATGCAGATAAGATTAATCGTACGGGACATAGAGTTGGAGAGCTTTTAGAACCACAAAGACTTTGTGAGGCTTTGATGAAAGATTTTGAAGCTAATAAAACTTTTTTTGAAATGCTTGAAATTGAAATTCCAAGTGCTGAAGAATTGCTTGCTGATTTAAAACGCTTTAATGAAATTTTAACTCCTTATATTACAGATACTACAAGAATGCTTTGGAAGGCTTTAGATGAAGATAAAAGAGTGCTTTTAGAAGGAGCTCAGGGTTCTATGCTTGATATTGATCATGGAACTTATCCTTATGTTACAAGTTCAAGTACTATTTCAGCAGGCGCTTTAACAGGACTTGGGTTAAATCCTAAAGAAGCGGGAAATATTATAGGTATTGTAAAAGCTTATGCAACGCGTGTGGGAAATGGAGCTTTTCCTACTGAGGATAAGGGCGAAGATGGAGAAAAAATTGCGCAAATTGGAAAAGAAATTGGCGTAAGCACTGGACGTACAAGACGCTGTGGATGGTTTGATGCGGTTGCTGTAAGATATACAGCAAGGCTTAATGGTCTTGATGCTTTATCTTTGATGAAGCTTGATGTTTTAGATGGTTTTGAAAAGATAAAAATTTGTCGTGCTTATGAATATAAGGGTATGGAAATCGACTATATACCAAGTGATTTAGAAAATGTTCAACCTATTTATGAAGAAATGGATGGTTGGGATAAAGTTTTTGGTATAAAAGATTATGATTTATTGCCAGAAAATGCTAAAAAATATATAGCAAGACTTGAAGAGCTTGCAGGGGTTAAAGTAAAGTATATTTCCACTAGCCCTGAAAGAGATGATACTATCATCTTATGAAAAGTAAATATAATTCTGTTGTAAAAGTAAGAAAACAACAACTTGATAAAGCAGAATCAAATCTTAATCAAGCCAAACAAAGACAGCTTGAACATGAAAAAGCTTATGAACTTTCACGCCAAGAGTGTGAAAGTTTAGGCGTATTGCCAAAATCAGGATCTATAGCAGAATTAAGATCAAATTTAAGTATGGCGCAAGTAGGACGCGAGGCTTTGGCAAGAGCTAAGGAGAAAGTAGAACTTTCTAAAAAAGAAATGAATCATTATCAGTTTTTATATCAAAAAGCGCATTTAGATTATGAAAAAATGAAGGCTTTGGAAACTGAAGAAATTAAACAAAAACAAAAAGAACTTGCGAAGGCTGAAGAAAAATTTTTAGATGAAATTGCAATCAGTCGTTTTTTCAAAGGGGAAAAAGATGATTAAAAAATTTATATTGTTAGTTTTTATTTCAAGTGTAGTTTTTGGAGCTGAACAAGATTGTGAGCAGTATTTTGAAGCTAGAAAAGCTCAAATTGAATTGCAAACTAGAGAATTTGATGAAGCAAGACAATCTTTAGAAGCTTATAAAGCCTCTTTTGAAGCTTTGCAAAAAGAAAGGCTTGAAAATTTAGAAAAAAAAGAGGCTGAGGTTAATGCAACTTTAGCAAAAATTGAAGAATTAAAGCTTGAAAACGCAAGGCTTGTAGAAGAGCAACAAAAGATTTTAAATTCAATCAATGATAAAACTCAAGGTAGGGTTAAAGAAATTTATTCCCAAATGAAAGATGCAGCCATTGCAGATGTTTTAAGTCAAATGGATGCAGAGGATGCAAGTAAAATAATGCTTTCTTTGGAATCGCGTAAAATTTCAGGTGTTTTATCTAAAATGGATCCAAAAAAAGCTAGCGAGCTTACTTTGCTTTTGAAAAATTTAGATAATAATGCTAGTAATTAGGTGATTAAAAGAATGAAAATTTTTCATTTTTAACATTCTTTTACCAAAAATAAGCTATTATTTCAAACATTATTAAATAAAAGGTTTTCAAGATGCGTATAAAATTACCACATATTCCTTATATCGCAAATAAAATGATGTTAGATATAGCTAATTCTTCTTTTGTAGAAATTAAAGATCAATTAGAAAAGCTTAAGGTATGTATAATAGAAGTTTTAGAGAAAGATATTCTAAATGAAAGAAAATTAGATGAAAGAGTAAAAGAGCTTTTAGAGCAACAAGAAGATGAAATGGAGCTTATGCAAGTAGATCGTAAAAATATGTTTTGGCTTGTGAAGAAAAAGTTAGCTCCTGAATTTAATGTGATTTTAGATTCTGAAGATAGACATAATCATCTAGCGCATCAAATTTTGGAAGAACTTGTAGAGAATGATTATATTAATTTTATAGTGAGTGAAAATAGAGTTAAAAATTTAATCTTTTCAAGCATAGAGTCTTATCTTAAAATTTATGAAAAACTTGAAGATGAGGTTTATGAGAAAATTAGCAATTATAAAACAAAACCTATTCCAGGTAGCGAAGAATACGATCTTATCTTTGAAAAACTCTATCAAGAAGAGCTTAGAAAAAAAGGTATGTTTTAATGAAGGCTTATATTTATTTAGAAAATGATATTTTTTTAAGTGCTAAGGCTTTTGGAAAGAGCGGTACTTTTTTTGGAGAGCTTGTATTTAACACTTCTTTAACAGGGTATCAAGAAATTATTTCAGATCCTTCTTATGCAGGGCAATTTATCGTATTTTCCATGCCAGAAATTGGTATAGTGGGAACCAATGAAAATGATAATGAAAGTAAGGAAATTTTTGCAAGTGGCGTTTTAATGCGTGAATTAAGTTCTAGTTTTTCAAATTTTCGTGCTAAAGAAAGTCTGCAAGATTATCTTGAAAAACATGGAAAAATAGGAATTTATGAACTTGATACGAGATATCTAGTAAAAATGATAAGAAATAATGGCAATTTAAGAGCTGTAATTTCAACTGAAATTTCAAATAAAGAAGATTTAAAAATCGCCTTAGAAAAATCAGCAAAAATTGATGAAGTAAATTTTGTAAAAGAAGTTAGCACTAAGAAAAATTATTCTCATAAACAAGGTGTTTGGGACGCTAGTTTTCAAAAATTTAATGATGCTAAAAGAAGTGAGAAAAAAGTTGCTGTTATAGACTATGGTGTTAAAACAAATATCCTAAATGAACTTGTAGAAGTAGGTTTTGAAGTAGAAGTTTATCCATATAATGTTAAAGCAGATGAGTTGATTACTCTGTATAAGAAAGGTGAAATTCAAGGCGTGTTTCTTTCTAATGGTCCAGGTGAGCCAAGGATTTTAAAACAAGAGATTGCAGAGATTAAAAAACTTGCAGAAGCTAAAATTCCTATGCTTGGAATTTGCTTAGGTCACCAGCTTTTAAGTAATGCTTTTGGATATGCAACTTATAAAATGAAATTTGGACAACATGGAGCAAATCATCCTGTGATCAATCTTGATACAAAAACGGTAGAAATTACCGCACAAAATCATAATTATAATGTTCCAGAAGAATTAGCTCAAGTGGCTCATATCACTCATAGAAATTTATTTGGCGACAATGTTGAAGGAGTAAGATATAAAGACTATCCTATTATTTCAGTCCAACATCACCCAGAAAGTTCTTCGGGTCCTCATGAAAGTAAGTACATTTTTAAAGAATTTATGAATTTGATGTGAGTATAGATTTTTTAGCTATTATCAGCGTTGCTTTTTTATCTAGTTTTGGACACTGCTATTCTATGTGCGGTGGTTTTAATTTACTTTTTATAAATTTGAATTTAAAAAGCAATAATTTATTTGTATTAACTTTTATTTATCATTTGTTTAGAATTTTTGCTTATATTGTTTTAGGGATAATTTTTGGGACTTTTGGGAATATCTTAGCAATCAATACTAAGGTTCAAAGTTTGTCATTTTTTATTCTTGGTATATTTATGATGATTTTGGGTTTTGCTCTTATTTTTAGAGGCAACATATTATCTTTTATTGAAAATAATGTTTTTTTTGATAGTTTTGTAAAGAAAATTATTAAAAAATCTAAAAATTTTAAAGGAATAAAATCAGCCATATTTTTAGGATTTTCAAATGGTTTTGTTCCTTGTGGATTGGTGTATTTTTTTATAGCCAATGCAATGAGTAAGCAAAATATTTTTGAAGATATTTTGGTAATGATGATTTTTGGAATATCAACTTTACCTGCGATGTTATTTTTTTCTAAAATTTCACAGTTTTTTAGTGATTTTTTGAAAAATTTGTTTAATTATTTATCGTATGGCATTATTGTTTGTTACGGTATAAATCTTGCCTATATAGGTTTTAAGGCTTTTCAATGAAAGATTTTTTTAAAGATCAGTTTTTTAAAGCTCTTGAAAAAAATACAATTTTTTCAAGAGCTGATGTTCAAGGAAATTTAATTTTTGTCAGTGATAAGCTTTGTCAAATAAGTGGATATAGTAAAAAAGAGCTTATAGGAAAAAAACATTCAATATTTAAACATCCAGATGTTGAGGAATGTTATATTGAAGAACTTTTAAAAAAACTTTCATATAAAAAACCTTATCAAGTTATTTTTAAAAATATTGATAAATTAGGCAAAACTTTCTATCTTGAAACTTTATTAATCCCCATATTGGATAAAAATAATGAATTAATAGAAATAGTAGCATTCTCTCATGATGTTAGTAATTCTTTTAAGCTTAATGAAGAGCTTGCTCTAAATCACGCTAAATTAAGAGAATTAAGTATTAATCTTGAAAATACAGTTAAAAATCACCAACAGGAATTTATACAGTTAGGTAAAAAATTTGAGAAAAAAATGCAAATTGCCTTGGAAAAAAATGAAAAAGATATTAAAATAGTCTATGAAGAGATTTTGAAATCTTCATTAGAGCAAATGATTAGTGATATAGCTCATCAATGGAGGCAACCGTTAAATGAGCTTGGTATTGCTATGTTTCAAATGAAACAAAATCTTAAAGATGAAAAAGGATTTGCTGAGATTTATTCACAATCAAAAGATATGATTAAAAATATGTCAGAAACAATTGATGTGTTTAGAACTTTGTTTAATAAGGGGGTAGAACAGTATATATTTATAAAAGAGACTTTAAATAAAGCCTTAGAAATTGCTTTTGAAACTATAGAAAAAAATCATGTAAATATCAATATTGTTTCGAAAAGTGATTATGAAGTTTTGGCATATGAGAATGGTTTAATAAGAGTTTTTCTTAACTTGATTTTAAATTCAATAGAAGCATTTAAAAACAAAAAAAGAAAAATCATAACAATAACTTTTTCAAAATTTGGAAAAAATTATCTGAAAATTACAATAAAAGATAATGCTGGTGGGATTGATAAAGAAAACTTAGATAAAATTTTTCAACCTTATTTTACAACAAAACATCCTAGTCAGGGTATAGGAGTAGGACTTTATATAAGTAGACAAATTATCGAAAGTTTCCAAGGAAAAATAAAAGTTAAGAATGGAAAAGATGGGGCTTGTTTTGAAGTATTTTTAAAGCTAAAAGAGAGGGTAGAGTAAAAATGTCACAAGAATGTAAAGAATTGATAATATTAGTAGTTGAAGATGAGATTAAGACTAGAGAATCATTGATTAATGTATTAAGCGAACGCTTTAGTAAAGTAATCGGAGCTCAAAATGGAGATGAAGGACTTAAAAAATTTAAAAAATTTAAACCGGATTTAGTTATCACAGATATTGCTATGCCTATTATGGATGGACTGGATATGGCAAGAGAGATTAAAGAAATTTCAGATGATGTCCCAATTGTTGTTCTTAGTGCGTATTCAGAGAAAGAGAGACTTTTGCGTTCTATTGATATTGGTATAGATAAATATTTGATCAAACCTATTGATATAGAAGAGTTGTTTAAAGTTTTAGATTGTCTGATAGGCGAAAAAATTGAAGCAAATATGCTTGTAAAAATTTCTGAAGAATATCAATTTAACAAAACTAAACGAACTTTGATTTACAATGGTGAAGAAATTGTTTTAACTAAAAAAGAATTGGCTTTTATTTCTTTGCTTTTAAAGCAACCTGGGGCTTTGGTTTTGCATGAAGATATTAAGAAAAATGTTTGGATAGGTGAACATGTGAGTGATACTGCTGTTAGAACTTTTATTAAAAGAGTAAGAGATAAAGTGGGTGAAGATTTTATAAAAAATGTACCAAGTTTAGGTTATAAGATAAATATCAATAAATAAGACTGATTTAGCCTTAAAATATAAAGCATAACAAATGATTAACAAAATTATCATTTTTAAGAAAAAATGTATAATTAATATTCTATAATATTCTCTTGTTATCAAAAATTTTAAGGAGAAAGTCGATGCATCCAGGTAATGTATTAAATTACGACTATACGGTTGCAAGATATTTTATGTTTACAACCGTATTGTTTGGCATTGTTGGTATGGCTATAGGAACTCTTATAGCTTTTCAAATGGCATATCCTAACTTAAATTATTTAGCAGGAGAATATGCCACTTTTTCAAGACTTAGACCACTTCATACTTCAGGTGTGATTTTTGGTTTTATGCTTTCAGGGATTTGGGCAACTTGGTATTATATAGGTCAGCGTGTTCTTAAGGTAAGTATGGCTGAGTCAAGATTTTTAATGGTTGTTGGTAAGCTTCATTTTTGGCTTTATATGCTTACTATGGTTTTAGCTGTTATATCTTTGTTTATGGGTGTGACTACATCTAAAGAATATGCAGAGCTTGAGTGGCCTTTAGATATTCTTGTTGTTCTTGTTTGGGTTTTATGGGGTGTAAGTATTTTTGGACTTATTGGAATTCGCCGTGAAAAAACTCTTTATATTTCTTTATGGTATTATATAGCTACATTTTTAGGTATAGCTATGCTTTATCTTTTTAACAACATGGAAGTACCAACTTATTTTGTTGCTGGAATGGGTAAATGGTGGCATAGTGTATCAATGTATGCAGGAACAAATGATGCTTTAGTACAATGGTGGTATGGACATAATGCTGTGGCATTTGTATTTACTGTGGGTATTATCGCTCAAATTTATTACTTCTTGCCAAAAGAAAGTGGTCAGCCGATTTTCTCCTATAAACTCTCTTTATTTGCATTTTGGGGCTTAATGTTTGTTTATCTTTGGGCAGGTGGTCACCATTTGATTTATTCAACTGTACCTGATTGGATGCAAACTATGGGTTCGGTTTTCTCTGTAGTATTGATTTTACCTTCTTGGGGTTCAGCGATTAATATCTTGCTTACTATGAAAGGTGAGTGGAGCCAGCTTCGCGAGAGTCCATTGATTAAATTTATGATTTTGGCATCAACTTTCTATATGTTCTCAACACTTGAAGGGCCAATTCTTTCAATTAAATCTGTTAATGCTTTAGCACACTTTACAGATTGGATTCCAGGACATGTTCATGATGGAACATTAGGTTGGGTAGGATTTATGACTATGGCTGCGCTTTATCATATGACTCCTAGAGTTTTCAAAAGAGAGCTTTATAGCAAATCTTTAATGGAAGCTCAATTTTGGATCCAAACCACAGGCATAGTTCTTTATTTTGCTTCAATGTGGATTGCGGGTATTACTCAAGGTATGATGTGGAGAGCGACAGATGAGTATGGTAACTTGCTTTATAGCTTCATTGATACTGTTGTGGCTATTGTTCCTTATTATTGGATTAGAGCGATTGGTGGATTGTTGTATCTTATCGGTTTCTTTATGTTTACTTATAATATTTACAAAACAATTGCTTGTGGAAGAGTGCTTGATAAAGAACCAAAAAGCGCTTCGCCTATGGCAGCATAAAAAGGAGAAAATATGTTTAGTTGGTTAGAAAAAAATCCATTCTTTTTTGCTGTAGCTGTTTTTGTAGTGATTGCTTATGCAGGTATAGTTGAAGTTTTACCAAATTTTGCAGAAAATGCAAGACCAATTGAAGGTAAAAAACCTTATACGGTTTTACAACTTGCAGGGCGTGCAGTATATATTAAAGATAGTTGTAATGCTTGTCATTCACAGCTTATTCGTCCATTTAAATCAGAAACAGATCGTTATGGTATGTATTCTGTAAGTGGTGAATTTGCTTATGATAGACCTTTTCTTTGGGGCTCAAAAAGAACAGGACCTGATCTTGCTCGTGTAGGAAATTATAGAACAGCTGATTGGCATGAAAATCATATGTGGGATCCTACTTCTGTTGTTCCAGATTCTATTATGCCTTCATATAAGCATATGTTTAAAAATAATGCAGATATTGAAACTGCTTATGCTGAGGCTTTAACTGTGAAAAAAGTTTTCAATGTTCCTTATGATACAGAAAATGGAACAAAACTTGGTTCTTGGGAGGATGCACAAGCTGAAGTAAAAGCTGAAGCTCAGGCTATAGTTGATCAAATGAAAAATCAAGAAGTAAAAGATGCTTTTGCTAAAGGTGAAATCAAAGAAATAGTTGCTTTGATCGCTTATTTAAATAGCTTAAAGTAAGATGATGGAACATTTATCAATAGTTTTTGATGTGATTAAAAATTTAATCACATTTGATTTAGCAACAGTTCAAAAACATGAGTGGGAGATTTTCCAAGGTTATGGTTTTTTTGCACTCGTGATGTTTTTGTCAATAGTATTATATGCGTATTGGTATCATTTATATAGAACAGAAAAAAAAGGTGAGAGAAATTATGAAAATTATGCAAACCTTGCCTTAAAAGATGATATTGATGATAGTGTATTAGAAAGTAAAAGGAGTGCTTAATGCAATGGTTAAATTTAGAAGATAATGTTAATCTCTTATCTTTAATTGGAGCTATTCTTATCATTTTAATCACACTAGTTATTGTGGGTAGAATGTTTAAGCAAATGAAAGAAAAAAAAGGCGAGTCAGAGCTTAGTGAACATAGTTGGGATGGAATAGGAGAGTATAAAAATGCTGTTCCTACTGGTTGGGCTGTGGTATTTTTCCTGACTATTGTTTGGGCTATTTGGTATTTTCTATGGGGATATCCTTTAAATTCTTTTTCAAGTATAGGTCAATACAATGAAGAAGTAGCAACTCATAATACAAAATTCGAAGAAAAATTTAAAAATTTATCTCCTGAAGATAAAATAGCAATGGGTCAAAATATCTTTTTAGTTCAGTGTTCAGCTTGTCATGGAATTACAGGCGATGGTATCAATGGTAAAGCTCAAAATTTAAATATTTGGGGTAGCGAAGAAGGTATAATCAATGTAATTAAACATGGTTCAAAAGGTATGAATTTTCCAGGTGGAGAAATGCTTGGTGCTGCTGATTTAGGTGTGGCAGAAGAAGATATCCCTGCTATTGCTGCTTATGTAGCAAAAGATCTTTCAGCTATTAAGAAAACTGCAAATGAAAATTTAGTAGCAAAAGGTAAAGAAGCTTATGCAACTTGTGCAGCATGCCATGGAGAAGATGGAAAAGGTCAAGATGGAATGTTCCCAGATCTTACAAAATACGGTTCTGCAGCTTTTGTAGTAGATGTTTTACATAGTGGTAAGGCTGGTTTTATAGGAACAATGCCGAGTTTTCCAACACTTAATGATATTCAAAAAGAAGCTGTTGGCGAGTATGTAATTTCTCTTTCAAGGGGTGAATGATGGAAAATAATAATAGATGTGTGTTTTCTCTTTCAGGTGTTACAGGTATGTTAATTGCTACGGTTTTGTTACTTGCTATCTTAGTAGTTTTAACTATTTGGGGTCTTAAAGCTCAGCAAGAAGTGATGCAAAAGCCATATAGTCTTAAAGATGTACAAAGTGTAAAGATGTTTGGTTCAAAAGAACAAGATCATAGAAGTATAAAGGAAGCACAATGAGTAAGGCTTTGGAATATTTAATTGTTATTGGTTTAGTTGTTGCTGCTGCAATCACCGCTTGGTCGGTTTTGACCGTAAATCATCTTCATATAGGATGAAAAAAATATTACAAGATGGCTTTTTTTTAGCCATCTTCTTCTTTGTTTTATTGCCTTCTAGGGTTTTTGCTCTTGATGCTGTACTTTTTAATGAAAATATTTTAAGTCAAAAAGTAAGTAATGAGATTAATCTTATAGGAAAAGAGCTTTACCAAAAAAGTAATATTTTTATCGGTGTTATGGTTGGTGATAAAACTGAAATTGAAACTTTATTAAATAAACAAAAAGAACTTCCTCAATCTTATATATTGCTTCTTTTGTCGAAAAATTCTCACAAAGTTGATATAGTGGGCTCAAAAGGAGCTTTAGCTTTGATTGATAAAGAAGCTGTGCTTAGTCCTTATCCTGGAACAGGATCTATTTTGCCGATATTAGCTACAAATAAAGGTGATATTTATAATGCTGCTATACTTAATGGTTATGCAGATATTGTAGATCGTGTGGCAAAATCCTTAGGATTACAATTAGAACATTCTATAGGTAATGCAAATCGTGATACTATCAATATCTTAAGAATACTTATCTATGGATTTATTTGCTTTGCATTGTTATACTATGCACAAAGAAGAATAAAGAGGAAAAAAAATGTTAGAAACTAAAAAAAGTTTTTGGCCTTATGGTATTTTGCTTTCACTTTTGGCTATAATTATTGCTTGTATTGTAACGATTTTTATAGCAAGTCACCATCCTGTGTATGAGGATGATTTTTATTTTGACTCTTATCAAAATGTTGAAAATAATTACAATCAAATACAAAAACAACAAGTAAATTTTGATAAATTTTTTAAAGTAAATTTTCAAAATGATAAAATCACTTTTATTGGTAAAAGAAAAATTCCTAGTTATGAAGTGGATCAAAATTCCTATGTTGCAAATTTTAAAATTTCTGCATTACAAAATATAAATTCTGATGATTTAAAAGTTCAAGCTCTTCTTACAAGACCATTCACTAAAAATTTTGATCAAAAGTTAGAAGGACAAGTTAAAAATGGAATTTTAAGTATCGCTTTACCTAAACTAGATAAAGGTAGATGGGAGCTTAAGCTAAAGTTTTATGCAAATCAAGAAACAGTGGGTTTTTTTAGCTACGAATTAAATGCTCAATGAAATTAAGAATTTTTAGTTCTTCAAGACAAATTAGAGAGTATTATAACCAAAAAAAACAGCAAAATGCCTTATTAGATAGTGCTATTCATATAGGTGAATTTTTAGATAAAGTTTGTTTGAGCAATTTTCATAAGGCAAGTTCTTATGAAAGCTTGCTTTTAATGCAAGAAGCTTGTCTAAAAAGCAAGGATTTAGAAAAAAAACTAGGAATTTCGGTAGAATTTTTTGCTTTTTTGAAAAATAACGAATATCTTTTTTCTTTTTTTAAAGAACTTAGTTTAGAAAAAAAAAGCATAGAAGATCTTAAAAACAATGATTATTATGCTACCTATAATGAACATTTGGAAATTTTAGATGAGGTATATAAGAATTATCTTGCTTTGCTTGAAAAGAATTCTTTTTATGATGATCTTTCTTTGCCTAAAAATTACACTCTTAATAAAGATTTTTTAGATGAGTATGAAGCTATAGTTTATGATTTGCAAGGTTTTTTGAGTAAATTTGAAGAAAATTTATTAAGTGAAATTTCTCAGATTAAAGAAGTGGTTTTAAGTTTTAAAACAAGTAAATTTAATCTTGAATATCTTTTAAAACTTGATTTTTTAAAAACATTTGATTTAAAAATAAACACTCATTATGAAATCAATCTTTCAAAACAAGAGATTTTAAAAGAAGAAATTTTTAAAACAAAAAATTCAAAAATTAAACTCAAATCTTTTGAATTAAGGGCTTTACAATGCGCCTTTGTTATGGATGAAATTTCACATTTTGTACGCAAAGGTTTAAAGCCTGAAAATATTGTAGTTATAACTCCAGATGAAAGTTTTTGTGAGTTTTTAAGACTTTTTGATAAAGACAATATGCTTAATTTTGCAAGTGGGATTAGTATTAAAGAAAGTTTGTTTTATCAAAAATTTCAAGCACTTTATGAAAGTGCTAGTAGTGCTTCTTTTGTTTATAAAAATCAAGAGGATTATTTTGAAGACACGCAGATGATTTTTGATTATCACAATACGCTTTTACATTCTTTAAAGCTTGATTTTATAGAGTTTAAAAAGTATTTTGATGAGAAATGTGATTTTGAATATTTTGAAAAATTACTTGCTTTGTTTTTAGAAAATGAAAAGCAAGAGCTTGTTTATTTGATACGAAAAGAACTTTATTTTATTAAAGATTTATTGAAAAATCAGTCTTTAACTCTTAAAGAGTTGATCCATCTTTTTTTCATGCAAATTTCACAACTTTCCCTTAGTGATGTAGGCGGAGGTAAGGTTACGGTAATGGGACTTTTAGAAAGTCGTGGGCTTTGTTTTGATGGGGTAATTTTGGTTGATTTTAATGAAGAATTTATTCCTAAAAGAAGTGTTAATGAACTTTTTTTAAATAATGAAGTGCGTAAAAAAGCAGGATTGATTAGCTATGATAGAAGAGAAAATTTACAAAGATTTTATTATGAAAGCTTGATGAAAAATGCTTTAGAAGTAAGTATTTGCTTTGTGGAAAATGAAGAAAAGAGTAAATCACGTTTTTTAGATGAACTTGATTTTGACTTTTTTTATGAAACTCATATCCATCAAAAAGCTTATCTTAATGCTTTAAAATTAGACTATGAGGGCATAAAACCTAATCTAACTCCTATAAAAGCTCCTATTTTAAAGCATAATCCTTTCGAGTTTGCACTTTCTTTTAGTCGTTTTAATTTATTGGAAAATCAAAAAAGAACTTATTATTATCGTTATATTTTAAATTTAGCAGAACCTAGGGTTTTAAGCGAGGAAAGCAAAGCGAAAAATCAAGGAAATTTCATCCATAAAATGCTTGAAATTTATTATAAAAATTATGCAAATAATGATTTTGATATAAAAGTTTTTGCAAATTTATTGGATAAAGAATATCAAAAATACAATATTAGCGAACTTGATCTTGAAGTATTTAAATTAAAATTTATACAATTTGCTAAAAATGAAAAAGAGCATTTTTCAAAAGGCTTTTATGTCGCACATACAGAGCTTGAGTTAAATAATATTTTAAAGCTCGGAACAGATAGTATAAAACTTAAGGGCACTATAGATCGTATCGATAGTTCAAAAGAAGGTAATTTGATCATTGATTATAAAAGTGGAAAAGTACCAAGCAATTCTTATCAACTTGCTTTTTACCAAGCCTTATATGATGAAAATGCAAACGTGGGTTTTTATGATTTAAATAGTATGCAAATATTGCACCAAAAAGCTAAAGGTTTAGATGAACTAAGAGAAAGACTTAAAGACTTAGTTCTTATGAGCAAGGAAGAAATAGAGTTTGAAAATGAACAAGATGAGTACTGTCCTTATAAACTCATTTATAAAAAGGAATTAAAATGAGTCAATTTGAGCCTTTTTTGGCATTAGAAGCGAGCGCGGGAAGTGGAAAAACCTTTGCTTTGAGTGTGCGTTTTGTAGCGCTTATTTTAAAAGGGGCTAGGATTAATGAAATTTTAGCTTTAACTTTTACCAAAAAAGCTGCTAATGAAATGCAAAAAAGAATTATTGAGACTTTTTTAAATTTAGAAAAAGAAAATAAAACCAGTGAATGCAATGAACTTTGCAAGCTTTTAGGTAAAGATAAAGAAGAGTTTATTTCTTTAAGAGATGCTAAAAAAGAAGAATTTTTAAGAACAGAGTTAAAAATCAGTACTTTTGATGCTTTTTTCGGAAAAATTTTGCGTGTTTTTGCTTTAAATTTGGGCTTAAGTAGTGATTTTACAATGAGTGAAAAGAAGCTTGATGTAAGAGAGATTTTTTTAAAACTTCTTAAAAAAGATGAATTAAAAGATTTGGCTTATTATATTAATTTAGTTGATGAGAAAGAAAATTTTTTTAACGAGCTTGAAAAATTTTATGAGAATGCTTATTTTCAAAATCATCCTAAAATTCCAAATCCATCTAAAGCTTATATCAATAAAGCTTATAGTGAGTTAAGAAGTTATTGTTTGGGTCTTACTCATGTAAAAAATTATAAAAATTTGTGTGACAATTTTAAAAGCGAAGTTTTAGATTTATCCGTGTTTATGCAATCAAGCTTTATGACAAAATTTGAAAGTACAAAATATTTGCAAGATTTAGAAAGCACTAACTTGTATTTTAGCGCAAAAAGAATGGAGCTTATAAATGCTTTAAATACTTATGCTATAGAGCTTGAAAATTATAAAATTGCTAATTTAATGAATCTTTTAAATCATTATAGTGAAGCTAAAAATATATTTCATAAAGATAAAAATACCTTAAATTTCCAAGATGTGAGTAAAAAAGTTTATGAGTTAATAACCAGTGAATTTAAGGATATGATTTATTTTCGTTTAGATGGCTTTATTTCGCATTTACTTATTGATGAATTTCAAGATACAAGCGTGATCCAATATCAAATTTTACGCCCTTTGATCGCTGAGCTTGTTTCAGGAGAAGGGGCTAAGAAAAATCGCACTTTTTTTTATGTAGGAGATAAAAAACAAAGTATTTATCGCTTTCGTAAAGGAAAAAAAGAATTATTTGATTTGTTAAAACAAGAATTTAGTCAAATTAAAAGTGATAGTTTAAATACTAATTATCGTTCTAAAGAGCTTTTGGTTGATTTTGTTAATGAAACTTTTAAAGAAAAAATCAAAGATTATAAAGAGCAATTTGCCTTAGAAAGTAAAAAAGGCGGTTTTGTGCGTATTGTGGAATCTAAAGAACAAAAGGTTAAAAATCAAGCCCAAGAAATCAAGGAAAAGACTTTAGAAACTTTATTTGAGCAAATTAATTTTTTAAGATCTAAAAATATTTCTTATGATGATATTTGTATTTTGTGTTGGAAAAATAGCGATGCAGATATGGTTTTGGATTTTTTAAGAGAGCAAAAAATTCCCGCATTTACTCAAAGTAATGTTTTGCTTGAAAATAAAGCAAGCGTAAGACTTGTTTTAGAATATGCTAAATATTGTATTTTTGGCGATGAGTTTTACTTGGTATTTTTAAAAGAACTTTTAGGTTTTGAGCCCAGAAAAATCGCCCTTGATTTTTCAAAAAATGCTATGGAAAATGTACTTTTTTTAATAAAAGAATTAAAACTTGATTTAAATGATATCGCTTTAATGCAATTCATCGAATATGCTAAAACTAAGGAAAATTTTTTAAAACTTTTATTTGAGCCTTGTGCTTTGAAAATAGTAAGCGAACAAAATATGGGTATTAGTATTATGAGTGTGCATAAATCTAAGGGTTTGGAATTTGATCATGTGATTTTGCTTGATAGTTTATCTAAAAACAATTCAAACAATGAAGACATTATGCTTGAATATGATATCAATCAAGGTTGGCAACTCCATATTAAAGATAAAATTCGAGAGCTTACTAAAGAGCCTATTTATACTCTTTTTAAAGAAAATATTACAAGAGCAAATTATGAAGATGATATTAATAAACTTTATGTGGCTTTTACAAGAGCTAAGGAAAGTTTGATCATCGTGAAAAGAAACGAAGAAAGTGTAAATGGAAATTATCCAAGTTATTTTAAGGGGGGATTTTTAAATATACATTCTCAAGAGAGAGGTTTTTTAGAAAGCAAAGAGCAAATTTTAAGTGTTAAAAAAGAAAGTATTCAAGCTTTACAAAAATTTGAAAAAATTAGCCCACAAGAAGTTCAAAGTGAAGAAAAGCTTGATAGTAAAGAGCTATATTTTGGAAATGCTTTTCACTTTTTTATGCAAAATTTAAAACTCCCTAAGGGTGAAAATTTTCAAATACTTACTCAAAGATGCAAGAGCAAATTTAGACATTTTTTGGATGAGAGTGATTTTGAAAAGCTTTTTAAAAGAATTGAAATTTTGCTTAAAAATATTCAATTTCAAAATTTGATTGGTGATGGAAAGCTTTTAAAAGAACAAGCTTTGAGTTTTAATGGAGAAATTAAACAATTAGACTTGCTTGCTTTAAAAGATGAAGAAGCTTTTATAATTGATTATAAAACAGGTCTTGCTATGCAAGATAAACATAAAGAGCAGGTAAGAACTTATAAGATCGCCATTAGTGAAATTTTGAAGAAAGATAAAGTACGTGCTTTTATAGTTTATTGTTTGGAAAATGAAATTCAAATTTTGGAAATATAAACTTTATTTTTACTTAAATTAAGTAAAAATTAATATTATTTTTTATACAATCACATTTTAAATTTTTGGCAAAGGTAAAAATTATGACAAAGATAACAAAGCCAAACGAAGTAAAACGAGAATGGATTGTTTTAGACGCAGAAGGCAAACGCTTTGGTCGTCTTTTAACTGAAGTAGCAACAATTTTGAGAGGTAAAAACAAGCCTTGCTTTACTCCAAATGTTGATTGTGGTGATTATGTAATTATCATCAATGCTTCAAAAGCTGTATTTACAGGTGCTAATAAAGCAGAAGATAAGCTTTATCATAGACATTCAGGATATTTTGGAAGTGTAAAAAGCGAAAAATTTGGTGATTTACTTGAAAAAAATCCTGCAAAATTATATAAATTAGCAGTTAGAGGTATGCTTCCTAAAACAAATTTGGGCAGAGCTATGCTTAAAAAATTAAAAATCTATGCGGGTAGTGAGCACCCACACACTGCGCAAATTGCTAAAGAAGGAAAATAATCATGGCAACAACATACGCAACAGGTAAGAGAAAAACTGCTATCGCAAAGGTATGGGTAAAACCAGGTAGTGGTAAAATTAGTGTTAATGGTGTTGATTTAAACACTTGGCTTGGTGGACACGAGGCGATTAAGCTTAAAGTGGTTCAACCTTTACTTGTGACTAAACAAGAAACTTCAATGGATATTAAAGCAACTACTTTAGGCGGGGGCTATAGTGCTCAAGCTGAAGCTTTAAGACATGGAATTTCAAGAGCTTTAGCAGCTATGGATGCTGATTTTAGAGCCTTATTAAAACCTAAAGGACTTCTTACTAGAGATAGTAGAACTGTTGAGCGTAAAAAATATGGACGCCGCAAAGCAAGAAGAAGCCCACAATTCTCTAAACGTTAATATTTTTTGGTGGGATTTTCCCACCTTTCTACAATTTTTTATAAAACTCATCCTTTTTTCTATCATTTATGTTATAATTGCAAAATTTAAATTTTTATTTTATAACACAATGAAAGGTTTTTTCTATGAAAAAAATATTCTTATGTTTAGGTTTGGCAAGTGTTTTATTCGGTGCTGATAACAATGTAAAATTTGAAATCACTCCAACTTTAAACTATAATTACTTTGAAGGTAATTTAGATATGGATAATCGTTATGCACCAGGGATTAGACTTGGTTATCATTTTGACGATTTTTGGCTTGATCAATTAGAATTTGGGTTAGAGCATTATTCTGATGTTAAATATACAAATACAAATAAAACTACAGATATTACAAGAACTTATTTGAGTGCTATTAAAGGTATTGATGTAGGTGAGAAATTTTATTTCTATGGTTTAGCAGGTGGAGGATATGAGGATTTTTCAAATGCTGCTTATGATAATAAAAGCGGTGGATTTGGACATTATGGCGCGGGTGTAAAATTCCGCCTTAGTGATTCTTTGGCTTTAAGACTTGAAACTAGAGATCAAATTAATTTTAATCATGCAAACCATAATTGGGTTTCAACTTTAGGTATTAGTTTTGGTTTTGGTGGCAAAAAGGAAAAAGCTGTAGAAGAAGTTGCTGATACTCATCCAGCTCCACAAGCAAAATGTCCTGTAGAACCAAGAGAAGGTGCTTTGTTAGATGAAAATGGTTGCGAAAAAACTATTTCTTTGGAAGGTCATTTTGGTTTTGATAAAACTACTATAAATCCAACTTTTCAAGAAAAAATCAAAGAAATTGCAAAAGTTTTAGATGAAAATGAAAGATATGATACTATTCTTGAAGGACATACAGATAATATAGGTTCAAGAGCTTATAATCAAAAGCTTTCAGAAAGACGTGCTAAAAGTGTTGCTAATGAACTTGAAAAATATGGTGTAGAAAAAAGTCGCATCAAAACAGTAGGTTATGGACAAGATAATCCTCGCTCAAGCAATGACACTAAAGAAGGTAGAGCGGATAATAGAAGAGTGGATGCTAAATTTATTTTAAGATAATGAATAAAACTATTTTATTTGATTTAGATGGCACTTTAATTGATTCTACTGATGCTATTTTAAATTCTTTCCAAGGAGCTTTTAAAGCCCTTGGATTAACTTCTAAAAATAATGAAGAAATCAAAAATCTCATAGGTTATCCTTTAGAGCAAATGTTTAGAATGCTTTATCCAGATAAAGTAAATTTAAGTAAAGAATTTGTATTAGCTTATCGTGAAATTTATGCACAAATTTATTTAGAACAAACCACTCTTTTGCCTAAAGCAAAAGAAGCATTAGAACTTGGAAGCGAAATTGCAGATCTTGGTATAGTTACAACAAAAGGAGGTAAATTTACTCCGATTTTACTTGATTATTTGGGAGTTAAAAAATTCTTTAAAACTTTAATTACTCTTGAAGATGTCACAAATCCAAAGCCAAGTTCCGAGCCTATAATTTTAGCCTTAAAAAGACTCAATAAAACTCAAGAAAATGCCTATATGATAGGCGATACAATACTAGATATTCAAGCTGCAATTTCTGCTAATATCACTCCTTTGGCCTTAGCTTGTGGCTATGGCAATGAAAATGAATTAAAAGCCTATTCTATGGTATTTTTAAATGCATATGAGGCTGTTAATTATATAGCTAGATTAAACTAATTTCAAGTTTTCGTTAAACGCCTTTTAAGAGAATTTATAGTAAATTGATAGCTAAAAAATTATAAAAATTATCAATATAAAGGAAGGTCTCAATGGGTAAAATTATGAAAACTATGGACGGAAATGAGGCTGCTGCATACGCTGCGTATGCTTTTACTGAAGTTGCTGGAATTTATCCTATTACACCTAGTTCTCCTATGGCTGATTACACCGATATGTGGGCAGCTGCAGGCAAAAAAAATCTTTTTGGAGTTCCTGTAAAAATCGTAGAAATGCAAAGTGAAGCAGGAGCTGCAGGTAGTGTGCATGGATCTTTACAGGCTGGGGCTTTGACTACAACTTATACAGCTTCTCAAGGATTACTCCTTAAAATTCCAAATATGTATAAAATAGCAGGTCAATTACTCCCCTGTGTAATCCACGTAGCAGCGCGTTCTTTGGCTGCTCAAGCTTTATCTATCTTTGGTGATCATCAAGATATTTATGCGGCAAGACAAATTGGTTTTGCTATGCTTTGTTCGCATTCTGTGCAAGAAACCATGGACTTAGCTGGTGTAGCACATTTAGCTGCGATTAAGGGAAGAGTGCCATTTTTACATTTTTTTGATGGTTTTAGAACAAGCCATGAAATTCAAAAAGTTGAAGTGATGGATTATGCGCATTTTGATAGATTATTAGATAGAGAAGCTTTGCTTGAATTTAGAAATAATGCTTTAAATCCAGAAAATCCAAAAACACGCGGAACGGCACAAAATGATGATATTTATTTTCAAACTAGAGAAGTAAGCAATCGTTTTTATGATGCTTTGCCTGATGTTGTTAATGAATATATGCAAGAAATTTCAAAAATTACAGGTAGAGAATACAAACCATTTACTTATTATGGTCACAAAGAGCCAGAGCGTGTGATTGTTGCTATGGGTTCTGTAACTCAAGCACTTGAAGAGGTAGTGGACTATCTTAATGCTAAGGGTGAAAAAGTAGGGATTTTAAAAGTTTATCTTTATCGCCCATTTAGTTTAAAATATTTCTTTGATGTTATGCCAAAATCAGTGAAAAAAATCGCAGTTTTAGATAGAACCAAAGAACCAGGAAGTCTTGGGGAGCCACTTTATCTTGATGTAAAATCAGCTTTCTATGGAAGAGAAAATGCTCCTGTTATAGTGGGTGGAAGATACGGACTTTCTTCAAAGGATGTTGATCCTGCTCAAATGATAGCAGTATTTGAAAATCTTAAACTTGATAATCCAAAAGATGGCTTTACTGTAGGTATAGTTGATGATGTAACTCATACTTCACTGAGTACTGGAGAGAAAATTTCACTTGGAGATGAAAGTACGATCGAATGTTTATTTTACGGACTTGGTGCTGATGGAACTGTGGGTGCAAATAAAAACTCGATTAAAATTATCGGAGATAAAACGGATTTTTACGCTCAAGCTTATTTTGCTTATGATTCTAAAAAATCAGGGGGTTATACAAGAAGCCATTTAAGATTTTCTAAAAAACCTATTCGTTCAACTTATCTTGTTTCAACTCCGCATTTTATCGCTTGTTCAGTAGCGGCTTATTTGGAAATTTATGATGTTTTAGCAGGAATTCGTAAAGGCGGAACTTTCCTTTTAAATAGTATTTGGAATGCTGAAGAAACCATAAGACAACTTCCAGATGCAGTAAAGAAAACTTTAGCTGAAAAAGAAGTAAATTTTTATATCATCAATGCAACCAAACTAGCTCGTGATATAGGTTTGGGAAATCGTACAAATACCATTATGCAATCAGCTTTTTTCAAACTTGCAAAAATCATTCCTTATGAAGACGCACAAAAATACATGAAAGAGCTTGCGTATAAATCTTATAGTAAAAAAGGCGATGCTATTGTAGAAATGAATTACAAGGCTATTGATGTGGGTGCTGATGGACTTGTAAAAGTTGAAGTGGATCCAAATTGGAAAAATTTAGAACTTAAAGAAAAAGAACAAACCAATGCCTATAAAGGTACTGAATTTGTTGAAAAAATCGTAAAACCTATGAACGCAGCTAAGGGCGATGATTTACCTGTTTCAGCCTTTTTAGGTTATGAAGATGGAAGTTTTGAACACGGCACAACCGAATACGAAAAACGTGGTGTCGGGGTTATGGTGCCAAGATGGATAGAGGCAAATTGCATCCAATGTAATCAATGTGCTTCAGTTTGTCCACATGCTGTTATCAGGCCATTTTTGATCAATGATAAAGAAATGGCAAATGCACCTCGTGGTGTAAAAGATCATGCTTTAGAAGCTAAAGGAACTAAAGGAGAAAAATTAAGCTTTAAAATTCAAGTTTCTCCACTTGATTGTACAGGCTGTGAGCTTTGTGTTCATGAGTGTCCTACTAAAGAAAAATCTTTGGTTATGGTACCACTTCAAGAAGAGATGGATTTTGGTGAGCAAGAGAATGCGGATTATTTATTTAAAGAAATCACTTATAAAGATGATATTTTAAATAAAGAAACCACAAAAGGAGCACAATTTGCCCAACCTTTATTTGAATTCCATGGGGCATGTCCTGGATGTGGGGAAACTCCTTATATTACTTTAATTACAAGATTGTTCGGTGAAAGAATGATTGTGGCTAATGCGACAGGATGTAGTTCTATTTATGGGGGTTCAGCTCCATCAACTCCTTATAGAAAAAGTGTGAAAAATGGACATGGTCCTGCTTGGGGAAATTCACTTTTTGAAGACAATGCTGAGTTTGGTTTGGGTATGAAAATTGCAACTGAAAACACAAGACACCGCATTGAACATATCATGAATGAAAGTATGCAAGAAGTTCCAAATGCTTTATCAGCCCTTTTTAAAGATTGGATTGCAAATAAAGACAATGGTGTTATGTCTGTGGAAATTAAAGATAAAATGATCCCTATTTTAGAGCAAAATAAAAATATTAAAGCGGTGCAAGATATACTAGAGCTTAAACAGTATTTAAGTAAAAAATCTCACTGGATTTTTGGTGGTGATGGTTGGGCTTATGATATAGGCTATGGCGGACTTGATCATGTTTTAGCAAGTGGAGAAAATGTAAATATTTTAGTGCTTGATACAGAAGTTTATTCTAATACAGGCGGTCAAAGTTCAAAATCTTCTAGAACAGGAGCTGTAGCACAGTTTGCAGCAGCAGGCAAACCTATACAGAAAAAAGATCTAGGTCAAATTGCTATGACTTATGGTTATATTTTTGTAGCACAAGTAAATTCAACGGCAAATTATACTCATCTTATCAAAGCTATCACTGCAGCTGAGGCCTATGATGGACCATCTTTGGTGATTTGTTATTCTCCTTGTATAGCTCATGGTATTAAAGGTGGGCTTGGTTACTCAGGAGAGCAAGGTGAGCTTGCTACAAAATGTGGTTATTGGCCACTTTATACCTTTGATCCTCGTTTAGAAGAGCAAGGAAAAAATCCTTTAACTCTAACAGGAAAAGAGCCTGATTGGGATTTATATGAGCAATTTTTAATGAATGAAGTGCGTTATAATTCACTTAAAAAAGCAAATCCTGAACACGCTGCTGAGCTTTTTGAACGCAATAAAAAAGACGCTCAACGTCGCTATAGACAGCTTAAGCGTATCGCTATGGCTGATTATAGCAATGAGGTTGAAAGCTGATAAAATATATTTTTAGTGCTACATTGTGTTTTAGCACTTTGTTTGCACAAGATAATTTTGAAGAGTATTTTAAACTTATAGATAAAGAAAATCGCATAAATTTTAATACTCTTCAAAACCCATTTGTGAATCCTACTTTTGAAAAATTAAGACATATTAAAATTACTGCAATTATGCTTGATAAAGTAAAAATTTATGATCGATGGTATAAAAAAGGTGATATGATTGATGATGCTATAATACATGAAATAAATACTAAAGAGATTAAATTCCAATATGATAATTTAGAAATTGCAATCCAAATAAATAAAAATGATAAGATTAATATTAATTAACATTCTTTTTTGCCATTATCTTTATGCTTTAGATTGTCAAAAGCGTCTTTTTGATATCAGTATTAATGAAAAATTAAGCATACAAGAAAGTCTTGATGAGCTTGCAAAATATTGTTCTTTTAGTATTATTGTTAAAGATAAAATTGCCAAAGAAAAATTAGAAACGTTGCAAAACTCTGTCAATATTCATCAAATGAGTTTAGACGAAATTTTTAATTTTTTTATCAAAGAGCATGATCTTAGCTATGATTTTGATGGTAAAATTTTAAGAATTTCAGGCATTAATACGAAGATTTTTAAGATAAGTTATATCACTTCTATCAGAGAAGGACAAAGCATAACTAAAGCGTCTGTAGACGCTAAACCAAGGCAAAGTGAATATAGCGGTAGTTTTGATGACGCAGAAGACAATATGATTAAAAGTATGGAAAAATTTGATTTTTGGCAAAATATAGAAAAAGAGATTATTGTATTATTAAAAAATTCTCATGAAGATTATGAGGCTAAAACTCCCATTATAAATCCCAATGCAGGTCTTATTATAGTAACTGGAACAAATTCTCAGTTAAAAAGTGTGAAAAATTATTTGCAAAAACTAGAAAATCGTCTTAAAAAACAAGTTATTATCGATGTTAGTATACTTGCTGTGAGTTTAAATGAAAGCCATTCTAGTGGGATTAATTGGCAAAATTTTAATATAGGTTTAAATTCACAAGTAAATAATGAAAATTCTTTTATTCAGTTTCAAAATGGGCAAGGTTTTGTTAAGAATTTGGGTTTAAGGGCGAATTTAAATTTTGATTCTATTATTAACTTTCTTTCTCAAAATGGAAAAACTAGCGTGCTTTCTAATCCAAAGCTTATGGCTTTAAATAACCAACAAGCCATTATTTCTGTAGGCGATACTATAAATTATCAAGTTAAAGAAAGTTCTAAAGGTACTGAAAATGGGACTACTGTTAGTGAAAGTTATAATAATTATTCTATTTTTGTAGGCATTTTACTCAATATCTTGCCTGAAATTTCTGATGATGGAAAAATAATGCTTAGGATTAATCCAAGCTTAAGTGATTTTAAGTATCCAGAAGATAATAAACGACAAAAAGAACCAAGAACTATTGCTCCTGATACCATACAAAAAAAGCTTTCTAGTGTTGTGCAAGTAGAGAATAATCAAACTTTAATTTTAGGTGGATTGATTTCTCACGATAAATCTAATGAGAAAAATTCTATCAATTTTCTATCAAAAATTCCAATCCTAGGTTCTTTGTTTAAAGGAGAAGTTTTAAATTCTAAAGCAACCGAAATTGTTTTTATTATCACTCCAAGTATAGTAGATAGTGTAAACGCTCCAAGTCTTAAAGATCTAGGATTTAAGCATTATGAGTAAAATTATTCCATTTAGAGAAGAAATTTTTCATCAAATCAATCAAATTTTAGAAAGCCAAAAAGCTTTTATTTTTTTATGGGGAAAAAGTGGTAGCGGTAAAAGTGTATTGTTGCAAAGATTGGCAAAAAAATATAATGTTGGTTTTATTAATGAAAATTTTAAAGATCAGAGTTTCTTAAAAGAAAAAATTGAGTTTTTGATTTCACAAGGTCAGAGTTTAATCATTCTTGATGAAGTAGGAATGTATGATTATGCAATGCTAGAAAGCATTAGGATTTATAGTGATTCTATAAGTTTTGTTTTAAGTTCTCATAAAAAGTTAAATATACTTAAAAAAGAGCATTTTAAAAGTCGTTTAAGTGCTTGTTTTGAATTGAAAAATATTAGTCTTTTAGAGCTTGATGATTATATTAAATTGAAATTCGGAATGAATTTTTCAAATAAATGTCTTAAGTTTTTACAAAAAATTTCTCAAGGAAATTTAAGATATATTGATAAAACTTTAAAAAGTTTTTATGAGATAAATAGTTTTTTTGATAAAAATAAAAGTCAAGAGTATATTTTAAAGCTTAGTGCTTTAGAGAATGGCTTATTAAGGTAAGATATGCAAGAAAGAATTAAAGAGCTTGAGCTTAGGTATAAATACTTTTTACTTAAAAAATATTTAAAATATTTATTGTTAGTTATTTTAATATCAGTTATAGCATTTTGTTTTTTTGTGCTAATGCAAAAATATAATAAGCAAAAAAATATTTATTTGCAAGCTATTGAACATAAAAAGCATTTAGAGCAAAAGATTCTTCAAGCGCAAATTTTACAAGAAAAAAATAAGATTTCTAGGGAAAAGTTATATAAAGAACTAGAAGAAGTTAAAGCGGTGCAGGAAAATACACATATTAGTAAGATAGAAATTGATTCTAAAATTTTAAATATTTCTGATTTAAAAAAATCTTTTTATCAAAATCCAAGCTATGAAAAGGCTTTAAATCTAGCTAAGAAGTATTTTGATATTAAAGCTTATCAAAAGACAATATTTTGGGCTTTAAAAGCCAATGAACTTGACAAGCAAAAACAAGATTCTTGGCTGATTTTTGCTCAGGCTAAAAGAGCTTTAGGCGAAGAAAAAGAAGCTCAAAGTGCTTTAGATGCTTATATAAATTATTATGGTTTAATGGAATTAGATGGAAAGTAGAATGGATAAAATTTTTCAAGCTTATATTGATAATGAAATAAGTCTTGATGAAATTTGCACTAAATTTAATATCACTTCTTGGGATTTTTTTAAAAAATTAGCAAATTTTTGTAATTTACATTTTGTTGATTTAGATGAAGATAATGATTTTATTGATGAAGGTATACCTTTTTCTTTACTTTTAAAATTTAAATTTCTGCTTATTAAAAACAATGACGGCTTTATGATTATTAGATCCAAACCTTGTTCTTTAGAGCTTTTAGAGCAAGTTAAGACTTTTATGATTTGTGAAAAAATCGACACTGCAATTGCCGATGAATTAAAGATAGCTAAAATTTTAAATCAAATTCGCATTCAAGAGGAGATTAAAAGATTAAGCATTAAGCTTAGACTTGAATGGCAAGAAAATCAAAAAAGAGATGATCAAAGTTGCATCAGTCAAATTTTTGATTTTTTATTACATGAAATTTTATCTTTTCATGCGAGTGATATTCATATAGAAGCAAGGAATGATGACGCTTTGATTAGATTTAGGGTTGATGGAATTTTGCGTGAATTTGCTATTTTTGAGAAGGATATTTATGAAGCTTTGGTTTTTCATGTCAAATTTTTAGCTTGTTTGAATTTAGCTGAATCAAGAAAAACGCAAGATGGAAGTTTTGAATTAGATTTTGAAAATGAAAGATATGATTTTCGTGTTTCATGTTTGCCTTTGATTTATGGCGAAAGTGTTGTTATAAGAATTTTAAAACATGATAAAGAAATTTTGGATTTGTATAAACTAAATCTTGGAAATAAAAATTTAGAAATTTTAAAAAAGATTTTACATCGTCCCAATGGAATGATTTTATTAACCGGCCCTACAGGTAGTGGTAAAAGCACAACTTTATACGCGTGTTTAAATGAGTTGAAAAGTATTGAAAAAAAGATTATCTCCGCAGAAGATCCTATAGAGTATAAAATTCCTTTAGTGCAGCAAATTTTGCTCAATTCAAAAGTTGGAGTCGAGTTTAATAGTGTTTTAAGAGCAATTTTAAGGCAAGATCCTGATATTATCATGATAGGAGAAATTCGCGATGAAGAAAGTTTAGATATTGCACTTAAAGCTTCTTTAACAGGTCATTTGCTTTTAAGCACCTTACATACTAATGATGCTCTTAGTACCATTGATAGGCTTTTGGATATGCAAGCAAAAAGTTACTTGATAGCATCGGCTTTGAGTCTTGTTATAGCACAGCGTTTGGTTAGAAAACTTTGTCCTTGGTGTAAGCAAAAAAGCAAAAAATATTATATTGAATTTGAAGGTGAATTTTTTGAACCAAAAGGATGTGAGCGTTGTCATCATAGTGGATTTTTTGGCAGAGAATTAATCGCTGAGTGCTTAGAGATCAATGAAGATTTAGCTTGTGCAATTAGGGAAAATCAAGATAAAACGATTTTAATGGAGCTTGCAAAAAAATATGGTTTTCAAACTATGTTTGAACAAGGTTTAAAAAAAGCCAAAGAAGGTCTTACAAGTATAGATGAGCTTTTAAGGGTTGTAAGATGAAATTTTATGAAGTAGAATTTCTTAAAAACAATCAAAATTATACAAAAACTATAAAAGCTGAAAATTTAAATACAGCACAAGCAAAAGCCTTATCAAAGAATTGGAAAATCATTAATATAAAAGAAATTCAAAAATCTAATTTTCAGAGATTAAAAGATGAAAATTTTATACTCTTTTTTAAAGAGCTGGCTTTGTTGTGTGAAGTTGGATTAAGTGTTCAAGAAGCGATTAGAGAATTATATCTTATGCATTCTTGCAAGATTATGAAAAAAATATTAGACAATTTAATTTTAGCTCAAAATCTAAATCAAGCTTTTGAAAATGCTAATTTTGGATTAAATCGTGCGGAGTTAGCCTTGATTAAAACGGCTGAAAAGACAGGAAAAATCAGCGAAGTGTTTAGTCAAATTTCTAAACTTCGAGAAAAAAGCTTAGAGACTCAAAAACAATTAAAAAAGGCTTTTAGATATCCTACTTTGGTTTTTTTAAGTATTATCGGAGCATTTTTGTTTTTAATGCTTTTTGTAGTGCCTAATTTTAAAGATTTATTTGAAAATTTAGGCACGAGTTTGCCTTTTATCACGCATGTAATGTTAGAAATTTATAATTTTTTAGATGACTATGGAATTTTTTGCATATTTTTGTTTGTTATTTTTATTGTTATGCTTATTTTAGCTTATAAAAATTTTCATTCTTTTGCTTTTTCTTGCGATTTTTTATTTTTAAAAATACCTTTGATTTCTCGTTTGATTATTTATAATCAAAATTATTATTTTTTTATGGTTTTTTCTTTGCTTTTAAAAAATGGAATTTCAATATCTAAAGCTTTTGATTTAGCTATTATAGGGCTTGAAAATAAATTTTTAATTTTTCAGTATAAAAAACTTTTTAGTTTTATAGATTCTGGTCTTGAGTTAAGTCAGGCTTTTAAAAAGATTGATATTTTTGATTCTTTGGTGTTTTCTATGCTTAGCGTTGCGATGAAAAGTGGAAGACTTGAAGTGTTAAGTGAAGAAATTGCCAAATATTATCAACAAAAAAGTGAAAATTTAATGGATAGATTTTTGGTTTTTTTAGAGCCTATGATGACTTTATTTGTGGCGCTTTTAGTTTTGTTTTTGGCTTTAGGTATATTTTTACCTATGTGGGAGCTTAGTTCGGGTATAAATTTTATCTAATTATTTTAGGAGATCTTCTAATTCTTTACATTCATTTTTAAGTTTTTGAAGCAAAGTTTCTGCTTGGTAAACCTATCATTAAAAGTTTATAAACCTTGGGGCGATCTTTTTTCCACTTGCGTAAGGTTTTGACATTTATATCAAGTTTTCCAGCTATATCTCTTTGTGTCATTTAAAATCCAAAATTTTTATTAAATTTATCTTTAAATGCTTTAAAAGACAACAAGGTAAATTTAGGACTAAAATTTTAAAAAATAGGACTTATCGATGTTAAAAACTGTCGATGAAAAAGGCAATATAATTTATGGAGATTTATCTTTACAAAAAAATTTAAAGCTAGAATTTAAAGGATACAACAACATAGTCTTTTTTGCAGGCGCTTCTTCTTCTATTAATATTATTTTTTGCCAAAATAATTCTTTAGTTTTTATAGGCGACAAGGCAGGAAGTGGAAATATTAAAATATCTAATGATAGTGTTTGTTATATTGGAAATAATACTTCTTTTAACGGCGTACATATGGGTGTTTTTGAGAGTAAAAATATTATTATAGGCAGCGATTGTATGTTTTCATGGGGAATTTGGCTAGATACAACTGATCATCATATGATTTTTAGTGAAAGTTATGAACGTATAAATGTTGGTAAAAGTATCTATATGGGCGATCATATTTGGTGTGCGAGAGAACTTGCTATCTTAAAAGGAAGTTTTGCAGCGAGTGGATGCATTTTAGGGGCAAGAAGTGTAAATAGTGGAGTGAAATTTTCAAATTCCATTTATGCGGGAAATCCTTCAAAGTTTATAAAAAGCGATAATTTTTGGACTAGAGATCATACACCTCATTTAACAAAAAAACAAGTTGGGGAGTATCAAAATATGTCAAAAAATGATTTTATTTTTAATTTTGAAAAAGATAAATTTCTAGATCCAAGTTTGATTGAAGCAGAGCTTGAAAAGTTCGAAACTGCAGCGCAAAAATTAGAATTTTTATATGATTATATTTACAATAATACCCATAAAAATCGTTTTGCTTTGTTTAAAGATAGTGATACAAGTGAGTGCAAGCTTTATAAAGATGAAAGTAAAACGCCTTTTTCAAAATTACAATTTGAAAATCTTACAAAACAAGAAAATTTTATATCAAAGCCCTTAGGAGCAGTATGCTTAGTGAAAAATCATCTTTCTTATAAGTTAGGTATAGCAATGATAGAAAATTCAAAAAGCTTCAAAGGATATTTAAAAATGCCCTTTGTGCTTATAAAAATTTCTAAAGCTCATAAAAAATTAGCCAAAAATAGGGTGGATTTAGAAAATTTTAGCGATTATGAAGAGGCCTTAAGATATAAAAATTATTTTTCATATAAACTAGGAAATGCTTTGATACAAGCACATAAAAATTGGTATAAAGGCGGATATATTAATTTTTATTTTGAAGTGTTAAAAATTAAAAAAGATTTTAAGAAAAATAATCCCAAGCTACTTTAATGATAGTAGCTCCTACAACAATTAAAAATAAAGTTTTAATAAACTTTCCATTAGTTTTTAATACAAGTTTTGAGCCTAAATAAGCTCCTAAAACTTGTCCTACGCCCATAAGCAAGCCTACAGCCCATAAAAGTTCGTATTGCCATAAAAATATAGCAAGGGCAATAATATTACTAGTGAAATTTAAAATTTTAGTATTAATGCTTGCTTTTCTCATATTAAAACCTAGTAGCATCACACAAGCAAAAATCCAAAATGAACCCGTTCCAGGCCCTAAAAATCCATCATAAAATCCTAAAGTTAAGCCACAAATTAAATGAAAAATTTTGATATTTTTTATTTTAGGTTCACTTTCGTGTTTGCCTAAGTTAGGACGTAAGGCTGTATATAAGAAAGTAAGAGTTAAAAAGATTAAGATAATAAGCTTTAATTGCTCATCTTTTACAAAAAGAACGCTATAACTTCCTATAGCTGCTCCTAAAGCTGTAAAAAAAACACCCCAAACAAGATGAGGTAGAGTAGTGGATTTAAAATAAGTTAAAGTAGCCGTAAAAGAACCAAAGACGCTTTGGAGTTTGTTTGTTGCTAAGGATAAATGCGCAGGAATTCCACAGGCTATGAGTGCTGGTAGAGTAATAAGTCCTCCTCCGCCTACAATAGAATCTATAAAACCAGCAAAAAGGGCTACAAAAAAAAGTATGAAATAATAAATCATATCTAAGTGCTCAAAGCCCATTTTTCACTCCTTAAATTTGTCAATTTCCTTACTTTGTCCTAAACGATAGAGTGCAAAGTCATATTTTATGGGATCATTTGCATCTAATTTTTTTAAATTTTGCGTGAGTTCTAAAACACTTTTATAATCATATATTTTACGCTTTAGAAGTCCTAAAGTCAAGGAAATTTTATGTGTATGTGTATCAAGTGGAATTAAAAGATCTTTGGTGTGAATTTTGGTAAAAAGTCCAAGATCAAGTTCATCTTTTCTAACCATCCATCTTAGATACATATTGTAGCGTTTAAGAGGTGAAGTAGGGCTGTTTTGCCAAATTTTTCCAAAGAAAAAATCATACCCATAACTTGAATATGAATTTAAGGTTTTGATTTTTTGCATAAAAGCTAAGATGGCATCTGTGGTATTTTCTCTTTTTTGATAGGCTTGATAAAAAAGTTCGTAGAGTGAAATTTCATTTTTCAGTCTTGAAAGAGTGATAAAAATTTCTTGTATATCTTTCTCATTTTGGAAGCGGTATTTTAAATTTTTAAGTTCTTTTTTTATTTGTTTTTCTTGAAGGTTTAATAAAGAAAAATCAAGTTTTTTTAGAAAATTTACTATATTTTTAGCATTTCCATAGGCAAATAAAGCACAAATTAAGGCAATAAATTCATCATTGTGAATTTTAGCAATTTGCAAAGGATCTGGAGTTTCAAAAAGAGAATGATTGGTATTTTTTTGATTGGCTAAAAAATCAAGCTTAGCTTTAAGATGGATAAAATTTTTCACTTGATATTACTAGAGCTTAAGATTTAAGCCCTAGTAAGGTATCAAGCATTTGATCTACGGTTGAGACGATTTTTGCTGCAGCACCGTAACTTGATTGGTATTGTATAAGAGCGGCTAATTCTTCATTTGTATTTACACCACTTTTAGATTGGTATTCGCTATAAACAGAATTATAAAGAGTTTCATTGCTTGAATTTACGACATTGTTATTTTCACCATCTGAGGCTATTTTACCTGTAAGTTTGCGGTAATATTCTTCCATGGTAAGATTATCGATGGTGCCATCTTCATTATAAAAATTAACTTTTTCATATTGAAGTTGGATGATTTTATTTGCCATGTCATTGCCACTATCAACCCCATTTAAGCTTGCTCTTACTGTACTTGGATCATTTAAGATGGAATCTTTTACTTTCATGTCACTTGCATCAGTTCCGCTGAAAAAACCACCTATACTAAACGCACCTGCGAAATTTGTACCCTTATCTTCAATGGCTACCTTAAAACCTGGTTTTGCATTGATTTGAAATAAACCATCTCCAGTTTTTGCATCGTAGCTAAAACTTGCATTGATATGATCATCAACATCATCGTTTGAATTTTTATTGTCATTATCATCTGTATTAGCATTGATTTGACGCATGATATCATTCATGGTTGTATTTACATCTATGGTGATGGTTTTGGTGAGTTTTTTATCGCCTTTATCATCATAAATGACTATATCAAAACTTCCTGGTTGTATGGTTCTATCGTAATTAACTAAAGGAATATCTCCCTTAAGCCCAGATAGATAATCAGAAGTGACAGAACTTTTCGCAGAACTCGCATAAAGATTGTTAGTTTCATTGATCATGGTCTTAGCAAAAGTATCTAAAGAGTCCATATAACCTTGGATAATTCCATCTTCATATTTTCCTTCGCTTTTGCTATAGTTTCTACCGCGTAAGTCAAGTTGAGCACCAAGCTGTCCACCGCTAATCTTGGCAGTAAGATCGCGAACTTTTTCATCAGGAGTTTCATAATAAATGCTATAAGATTTATTTTTATCATCATAATCAAGCTTTAAAGGATGAAAATTTATTCCATCTACTATACTAAAACCTTCTATACTTAGATTGTATTGATGTCCTGGATCAGTGATGGTTGTATCAAGACGATTATCTTGATTGATTTCATTTTTACTTGCAACTGCGCTAACTAGCTTTGAAAGAGTGAGTTCAAGTTCATCTCTTCTATCCCTAAGCTCATTTGCGTGTTCTGTTGGTAAGGCTTCTTGTCCATAAATTTGTTTATTTATGGTGGCAATTTCTTCGCCAATTCTATTAATCTCATCAACCGTATTTTTAATATCATCATTTACTTTTTTTTGGATTTTATCCAAGGTTGCAAAAGTGTTATTAATGCTTTCTGTTAAGGTTTGAGAAGCTTTTACAAGGGCTATTTTTGTGGCATTTTCATTGGGGTTAGATGCAAAATCATTCCAAGCTTTGTTATAATTTTCTAAATCTTTCAAAATTCCAGTATTTTGTAAGTCTGGAAAACGCTGAGCGATTTCTTGTAAGGTTGAGGCCATATATTTAGTGTATTCTAGTTGGTTTGATGCACCTTTTAATTTATAATAAGAATACTCATCATGCAAACGTACTATACTTTCTATAGCAGTTCCTGTGCCTACTTGAACTCCACCTGTGGTAATATACCCATTTGTAGTTTGCACCACTCTTTGGCGTGTATAAAAAGTTGCATTAGCATTTGAGATATTATTTCCAGTTGTTGCGATTTGAACTTCGCTTGCCTTTAAGCCTGTAACACCTGTGTATAATGTTCCAAAAATACCCATTATAAATCCTTATACATTGATCTTGAAAATTGACTCTGGATTTGTCTTTTTATCTCCATAAGCATTATTTGTTCCATCATTGATATCAAACATTTTATTTACTAAGCCATCAAGAAAATCTTTGACAATAAGAACAAATTTAGCATACTCTTTGTTTTTACTATGAAGGTTTTGAAGATTTTTTTTAAGTAGATCTAGTTTTTGTTTATCTTCATCATCTAAGAGTTCGCTAAGCCCTTTTGTAGAGCTATTATTTAGCTCAACCAAGGCAACATCAAGTTGTTTTTTAGCTGTAATAAATTTGGCGATAAGTTTGTTTTTTTCTTCTACACTTGGCGTTACACTCTCATGTTTAGCCACTTTGATATTTTCTATATCTTCTTCGGTTAAAGCAATAAGTTTTGCTAAGATAGCATTTACTTCATCAAGTCTTTGTTTAAGCATATTTTCTCCTTTTCTCTCTCAAAAAAAAGAGAATGAAAGTTTTAGATTAAAGAGTCAGCAATCGCAGCAGCCGTAGCTTTTGTATCGATTTTATAAGTACCGTTTTTAATCTGCTCTGCGATTTTACTCGCTTTATCATTTTCCGTTTTTTGAGTATCGTTTGTTTTAGTTTCTTTATCTATTCTATTTGTATTTAATGTGGTATTTGCCACATAACTTTGTTGTATAGGATTGATCATTTCTGCCTCCTTGATCTTAGTTATAATCCTCTACAAACCATATCGACCCAAATTTAAAAAACTTAACCCCTTTCTTTTAAAAAATCGTATAATAATTTTGAAAAACCCATACCTCCACTTAAAGCTTTACTCATGGTATCATTATACATGGAAGAGTATATTTCATCGCTGGCATCTTTTCCAAAGAGTGAATTTTGACTTTTTAAAGATACATCTAAAACTTGCTTTAAAAAAAATGCTTCAAAGGCATCTGTTTGTTCTTTCAAGGCTTCATCTTCTTTGGTTTTTGTAACTATATCATTGTCATTTATTTTGATGCTTGATTCTAAGCTTCTTGCTTTAGCCGCACGATCAAGTAAAGCACTATTCATACTATAAGTATTTAAAAAATTATCAACTTTCATTAGATGATCTCCAAGTCCGCGTTAATTGCACCTGCACGCTTTAAATTTTCCATAATAGCGATAATGTCATTTGGGGTTGCTCCAAGTTTGTTAAGCATTCTAGCTATATTTGCAACTGTGCTTTTTGCATTGTTGATTCTTAAGGTATTTGAACTTGGATCTACAAAACCACCATCTTTCATATCGATTTCATTTTGATTAGCTACTGCGTTATTGTTTGGATCTATTTTTATGGTGATATCTTTATGAGTGATTAAAACGGGTTCTACCTCTACATCAACTCCAGCAATCACTGTTCCTGTTCTTTCATCGATAATAACTTTGCTTTGTGGTTTATAAGCTATATCTTGTTCTAAAACTTTTGCCATAAAATCAACACTTGAAAGATCTTCAGGTTTTTTGAGTTTTACTGTGCGAGAGTCGATGGCTTTAGCCACTTCTTCGGCAAAGACAGTATTTAAAACCCTTTCTATATCGTTTGCGGTTTTAAAGTCCGCTACTTTTAAACTTAAGGTTAGATCATTGTTTTGGCTAAAATTTTGTGGAATTTCTCTTTCTACATTAGCTCCACCCATTACAGTTGCAGTAGTTGAGTGAGAACCTGCTCCTCCTGGTCTAGGTGTTAAACCTCCTGTTGAGATAGAGCCTTGTGCTATGGCATAAATTTCACCATCAATCCCACGAAGTGCAGTCAGTAAAAGTGTTCCACCTTGTAAAGATTTTGCATCACCCATAGATGAAACGGTAATATCAAGTTTATCTCCGCTTTTTGCAAAGGCTGGAAGTTTGGCTGTAACCATAACAGCTGCGGTATTTTTTGATTTGATATCATTAGGATCTACTTTGATATTCATACCTTGCAAAAGGTTTGAGATGGATTGTAGTGTAAATTTAGAGCTTGTTCCATCGCCACTTCCATTAAGCCCTACAACAAGTCCATAACCTATAAGTTGGTTATCTCTTACACCTACAGTGTTTGCTACATCCTTGATTTGCACTGCAAAAATGCTTGTCATAAAGAGTAAAAATATCGTTACAACTCTCATGGATTCTTCCTTTAATCTATTGTTGATGATAGATCAAGCAAAAAGTGTTCCAAGTGAGTTAAAAAGAGTAAAAACTTAAGCTAGTTGATCCAAATTTCTTTTCTTTGATTTTTTGAAAATTTTGGATTTTTTCGGGAGTTTTTATGGTTGAGTGGTGTTCAAAAATGATTAAATTTAAAGTCTTTAAATCTAAATTTTCTAAAAAATGATAAATTTTTTCATAAATATCGCTAAAACCTTCTCTGATATCAAAAGGTGGATCAAGATATAAGATGATTTCATTTTTTGAATTTTCTATGAGTCGCGGTAAAATTTCAAAAGTATTTGCATGGATTGCTTCTAAATTTGGATCTATGTTTTTGGCATTTTCTAAAGCAATTTTATAAGCTTTTATATCAAGTTCTATAGCATAAGCTTTTAAAGCATGATTACTTAGTGCTTCAGCCGCCATCAAAGCACTTCCACCAAAGGCTTCAATGAAAATTTTATCTCTTAAATCTTCTCTTATTACATTAAAAACACAACTTTTTACTATGCTTTTAGTGCTTCTTGTTGTTGTAAGACTAGGTAAAAGTAGTTTTTTTCCCTTGTATTTACCACTTTCTATATTTGTATAAAGCTTTATTTCTTTGACTTTTTTTATTTTTTCTTTAGGGGAGCTAATTTCTTGTTTTTGAAGAAATTTTTTTCTTTTTTCATTATGATTAAAAAAGTCTTTAACGCTTATAAATTCATCATTCATCATTAAGTGCTTTTACGAGTTTGTTTTTAAGATCTTTTATGGCAAGATCGATTTTATTTTCATAATCTTTTTTAAATTCTAAGGCAATAGCGTCAATTTTTTCTTCAAGCAGTCTTTTTTGTTCAAGTGCAAGTTGCAAAGCTGCTGCTTTTAAGGCATTATCAAATTCATTTAAAGACTCAAACAGGGCTTCTTTACTAAATGGTACGCTTAAAAATGGAGAGTTTTTAGAGATGATAAATAAGGGTTTTGCGGTGTGAATTTTTTCATCGCTAATAATAAAATCACAATCTTTTTTCATCACTAAATGATCTTTTAAAAAAAGTTCTAAAGTTTTTTCTATGATGAGATCTTTACATTCTAAAGAGATTTTCATATCAAACTAACCTTTAAAGTGTGATTTTTTAATGATGGGGCTTGTATGCCTTGGATAAGGGCTAAAAACTCAAAACGACTTAAAATATAAAAGTCTTCAAAATCTCTTTTGCTTGTTTGCATAAGTTTTTTAGCACAAGTATCAAAAAGATAAAAATCTTTTTCTTCTTTTACTACCATAAAATCAGCCCCGCTATCATAAGCATCTAAAACAATATCTGCAGCCATTTTATAGCTTAGTGTGGGATTTAAATTCAGCAAAGTAAAGCCATTATTTTTTGTGCTATTTTCATAGGAAATAAATTTAGCTTTAAGTTTGGATTTTAAAGTATTACAAGCATTAAAACCATAAAAAGCCACATTGAAATCTTTAAAATTATGCTTAATTTCTTTAAGTTCTTTGATCTCATTATCAAAAGCATTAGTTTTAGGTAAATCAAAGTGTAAAATATTGTTATCAAAAAGCCCTAAATTTAAAATTTCATTTTGTAGGTTTTTGATCGTTGTTTCTAAAATTTCATTTTTGCTTTGAAGATGATAAAAAATCCCTTTTTCTTTATCTGCTAGAGTTTTTAAAATTTCTATCTTTTTTTCAGGATATTTTTCTATCATTTTTGAAGCTAAATAAAACACTCCATCGCCCATATATTCAGGAAGATAGTCTAAAATTTCACTTGCATAATATAAATAATCATATTTTGCATAAAGCTTTTTATCTTCTTCATCGCCAAATTTTTCAAGATGTTTGTATTTGTCTAAAAAATCATTTTTATCGATGATAAGATCTTTAATGGCTCTTTTTGTGCTTAAAGGCTCGATACAAAGATTAAAATCAAATTCTTTTGCTATTTTTTCTAAAGGTGTAAAAAGTGGTATGATTTGCTTATTTACAACTATGTAAGTATCTTCATCTTTATCAAAATCAAAATAAATATCATCATCTTGAACTTGCAAAAGCAAATCATAAAAACTTGCAAAATTTTCATAATTATCATAAACATAGGGTTTATAATAAGCCTCATAATCCTTGGTTTTATCAAATCTAAAAATTCTTAATTCTAATTTTTTCATGGTTTTTCCTTAAATATTTCTATATTATATAAAATTTTTCTAAAATTCACTAGAATTTAAAAGGAAATTTTATAAAATCACGCATTATGAACAAAGAAGATTTTATTATCAAAGCTTTTTTAAATGAAAAAAATGGCGATGATGGAGCTATTATCGATGATTGGTGTTTTAGCAAGGATTTGTTTTTTGAAAATGTGCATTTTAAAAGAGAGTGGTTTAGCTTAGAGCAAATCGCTACAAAAGCAATGCTTGTTAATATCTCAGATGCTATTGCGATGAATGCTGTGCCAAAATACGTACTTTTAGGACTTGCTCTACCAAAAAATTTAAGTGAAAATGAGATCAAAGCCTTGCAAAAAGGTTTTTTAAAAACAGCTAGGAAATTTAATATAAAAATCATAGGCGGCGATACTATAAGCAATGATAAAATAGACATTAGTCTTACTATTATTTCAAAGATCAATAATAAAGCTGTTTTTAGAAAAGGTTTAAAAAAAGGACATTTACTTGCTTATACAGGAAAATTAGGGCAAAGTTTAAAAGGGCTTGAAATTTTGCAAAATGGGGGTACTTTAAAACCAAACCATGTATTTATAAAGCCAAAATTAAGAGCTAGTTTTTTTTATGAAATCGCACCTTTAATTTCTTGTGCTATGGATATTTCAGATGGTTTAAGCAAAGATTTATCAAGACTTTTAGCTTTAAATAAATGCGGTATTTCTTGGTTTAAAAAACTTGATGATTATACGCTTTATAGTGGAGAAGAATATGAAATTTTATTTGCTTTTGATGAAAAAGAACGGCAAAATATAGAAACAATAGCCAAAAAACACGGCGTGAAATTAAATATCTTTGGAAAAGCAGTGAAAGGAAAATATGAATTTAGCGGAAGAGAACATCATTTTTAAGCCTTTGTATAGTTTAAAACACAGCCCTATTAATGCGTATTTTAGTAAAAATAGCGATGATTTTGTAGTGCGTGAAAGACCTTTGTATGAATTTAGCGGTAAGGGTGAGCATCTTATTTTGCATATCAATAAAAAAGATTTAACCACAAATGAAGCTTTAAAAATTTTAAGCGAAGTAAGCGGGGTTAAAATAAGAGATTTTGGTTATGCAGGGCTTAAAGACAAGCAAGGATCAACCTTTCAATACCTTTCTATGCCTAAAAAATTTGAGAGTTTTTTGTCAAATTTTTCTCATCCTAAACTTAAAATTTTAGAAATTTTTACCCATGAAAACAAGCTAAGAATAGGCCATTTAAAAGGAAATTCTTTTTTCATACGCTTAAAAAAAGTTTTACCAAGCGATGCTTTAAAACTAGAACAAGCTTTGATGAATTTGGATAAACAAGGTTTTGCGAATTATTTTGGCTATCAGCGTTTTGGAAAATTTGGGGATAATTACAAAGAAGGGCTTGAAATTTTGCGTGGTAGAAAGATGAAAAATGTCAAAATGAAAGAGTTTTTAATTTCAGCTTTTCAAAGTGAGCTTTTTAATCGCTATTTGAGTAAAAGAGTGGAGTTATCACATTTTGCAAATGATTTTAGTGAAAAAGAATTAGTTCAAATTTATAAAATTTCTAAAGAAGAAGCTAAGGAACTTAAAAAACAAGAACAATTTTTTAAGCTTTTAAAAGGCGAAGTTTTAGGGCATTATCCTTTTGGAAAGTGTTTTTTATGCGAGGATTTAAGCGCTGAGCTTGAACGTTTTAGAGCAAGAGATATAAGTGCCATGGGGCTTTTAATCGGTGCTAAGACTTATGAAACAGGAGAGGGTTTGGCCTTAAATTTAGAAAATGAAATTTTTAAAGATGCTTTGGAGTTTAAGGCTAAAATGCAAGGTTCAAGACGCTTTATGTGGGGATATTTAGAAGAGTTAAAATGGCGTTATGATGAAGAAAAAGCTCATTTTTGTATAGAGTTTTTCTTGCAAAAAGGCTCTTATGCCACTGTAGTTTTAGAAGAAATTTTGCATAAAAATTTGTTTGAGTGAAATGATTATGAGTTAAATTTTATGTGATTTTTACTTTAGAATTTATTGCAAAAAATGATATTTAAATTTTAAATTTAGGTATAATTATATTAATTTAATTTTTAAAATAGGAGTAAAAAATGGAAAAAATTAACAAGTGTTTTAGCTTTAGGAGCTATGACTTTGATTATAGGTTGTGGCGGTGATGATCGTTTTGTGGAATTTAATAAAAACGAATTAAATCCTTTTGTAGAAAAAGGTTTTGAATTAATTAAAACAAAAAACAATAATGCTAATATGGAATTTTATTTTTCTGAAACTTTGAAAAATTTTGATGATAAAAGATATAAATATTTAAAATCAAAAGATTTTCAACTTTATAGCACCATTAAAGGCTATCAATATATGATATTAATGTCAATAAAGATAAAAACGATAAAAGAGAATTTTGGGCTTTAATTTGTGGAGATAATAAAGTAGAAAATTGTAAAATAGAAAATGCTATAGGGCGTGGAGTTTAAAATAAAATAAGCGGGAAATTCCCGCTATCTTTTTTATACTGATATGAAAATTACTTATTTTAAGCCTGTTATTCCGCTTTCAAAGCAATCAAAACACCTTCTATCATTTTTTTGATATCCCCATCAAGGATATTATCCACTTGAGAAAAAGCTTCTCCACTGCGATTGTCTTTAACTTGCTGATAAGGGAAAAGCACATAAGAGCGGATTTGATGCCCCCAGCCTATCTCGCTTTTTTCTCCAGCATTAGCACTATCTTGTTGTTTCATGAGTTCAAGTTCATAAAGGCGAGATTTTAGCATTTTAAAAGCGGTAGCTTTGTTTTTGTGCTGACTTCTGTCATTTTGGCATTGTACAACTATACCAGTTGGAAAATGCGTGATTCTCACAGCTGATTCTGTTTTATTAACATGTTGTCCGCCTGCACCACTTGCTCTGTAATAATCTATTCTTATATCTTTTTCTTCGATTTCAATTTCTATATCATCATCAAGTTCAGGGCTTACCATAACACTTGAAAAGCTTGTATGGCGGCGTCCTGCACTATCAAAAGGAGAAGTTCTTACCAAACGATGGATACCATTTTCAGCCTTTAAATAACCATAAGCATTTTCGCCTTTAACTAAAAAGCTCACATCTTTAAGCCCTGCTTCTTCGCCTTCTTGAAAGTCTAGAGTTTCGACTTTAAAACCTTCTCTTTCGCAAAATCTTAAATACATTCTATAAAGTATGCTTGCCCAGTCATTACTTTCCGTTCCGCCCGCACCTGGGTGAATAGAAACAATGGCATTTTTACCATCATTTTCCCCGCTTAAAAGCATGGAAATTTCAAGACTTGTGATGGTATCTTCAAGTTTTGGCGCGTCATTAAATAAAGCTTCAAGCGTTTCTGTATCGTTTTCGCTATTGGCTAGATCGAAAAGTTCGCTTGCGTCATTTAGAGCGTTAAAAGCATTTTCATAGTTTTTAAGTAGATTGGTAATTTTGGTTTTTTCTTTTCCTATGATCCCTGCTTGTTTTACATCACTCCAAAAAGAAGGAGAATTTTCAAGCTCTTCAATTTCTTTAAGCCTTGTTTGGATATTTTCAGGCTTAATGATGGAAGCTATGTTGCCGACTTTGTTTTTTAAAGTTTTTAAAAGTTCGCTAAATTCGTAATTATCCATAAAAATTTTCTTTCTTCATTTTTAAGGTATTATTTTAGCAAATTTTACATTAAAAAATCTATTGCTACTTTTGTGAATGTTTAAGAAAATTTCTTATTTGACCTCTTCCCAAACTCCCTCTTCAACCTAGGCACATCTTTGAAGATAAATTTGATATACCCCCCCCCCTCATACCAATTCTTACTAGCCTTAATAAATTCTTCTCCTAATTTATAAGTAAAACATTCTTTTTCTTTTAAAGTTTCATTATAATCAGGATAAGTTTCTAAAGGAGGTAAAGCTAAATTTGGATTTTTCTTTACTTTAAATTTATAAGCCTTTTGTTCTTGTTTATGTGAAATAACAATACTTAATATTATGAAAGGTAAAGATATAAAACCTAATACACTTTTAGAATTTATAATCAAAGCTTGTCCTAGTTTATAAGAAAGTTGGTTTTGAATTCTTGTTTTGGCTTTTCCGTAGTTATTTTGGAAATTTAGTAGATTTTCTTGTGATAAGGTAGATTTATCCTTATAAAAATGATATTCATTAATGATTTCTTTATAAATTTCTATTTGGGGAATTAAGTGATTAAAATTATATTTTTTTGGAATTTTTATGTTAATATTTTGTAATTTTTCAAAGTTTAAATTATTATTAATATGTTTTTTTGGATAGGTTAAAAAAAATGCAATGAAATCACAATAAGATAATGAATCTTTATTAACTTTAATGTATGTATCTTCATCAATGCAAATGGAAGAATATATATCAACAAATATATTATCAAGACAAGGTTTTAATAAAATCTCACCATTTTTATTATAAATAAGAATATTGCTTGTAATTTTTCGTCTTTCTAACCAATTTGGTGAAACACAAATATTTGCATCTTCTTCTGTTGTCCAACAGTGATAACCTATCAGCTTAAACCCTTTATATTTATTTGGAAATTTTAGTAGATTGGAGTCAAATAACCTTATGCATTTTTCATTAAAAGCAGAATTAGAGCGATAATACATGATATTTTTTTTTGATAAATTTTCCAATGCATCTGCTTCGCAAATTTTAAAATGAAAGGTTGAACTGTGTGTATTATGTGTATTGTTTGTTAAAAAATTTTCTATATTATTAATAATACTATTTCCTAATTGTGAGTAAATTATATCAAATTGATGAGAGCCATCTTTTTCTCTTAAAAAAGAAAAATCAATTAAATTAAATTTTTCATAATAGTTATTTATATCGATGATATTAAAATTAAATTTTAGAGCTAATTTTTTGTGAATTTGGTTAATGACTTTAGAATTGTAATTAAAAAAAGGTAGTATCAGAATCAATATTTTACTATTCAAACAACTTAATTCTGTAAAAAATGATTTTACAATTTCATAAATTTCGATATTATTATAAGACCAAGAATCATTTACATTTGATTCAGAAATAATAAGTTCGGCATTTTTTAGTATAGTTTTATTTCTATCGCGTTTCAACTCGTATAAATTTTGTAGTGATGAAGATGCTCCCAAGGCTAAATTATAAAATTTTTAATTTCTCCTGCTCCTTGTTGACAGTGGTATTAAATTTTTCAATACCTTCTTTTAATCCTTTTTGCAACCCATTTACCATTACAGAATTACTTCCACCTAATAAAACTACATTTTTTTCATTCATAAATTTTTCCTAATTATTATTTTGATATGATTTTAAGAAATTATTTTATCAAAAAATTTAAAAAAGCGAGAAAAATGTCAAAACTTTATCTTATGTCTTTAGGTTGTAATAAAAATTTAGTCGATAGTGAGATCATGCTAGGACGCCTTAGTGCTTATGAGCTTTGCGATGAACCAAGTAAAGCCGATGTTTTGATCGTAAATACCTGTGGTTTTATCGACAGTGCAAAAAAAGAAAGCATTAATGCGATTTTGGATTTGCACGAACAAAGAAAAAAAGATTCTCTTTTGGTGGTTACGGGTTGTTTGATGCAGCGTTACCGCGAAGAACTTATGAAAGAACTTCCTGAGGTTGATCTTTTCACAGGTGTGGGTGATTATGAAAGAATCGACGAAATGATACTTAAAAAAACAAATTTATTTTCAAATTCGACTTATTTGCAAAGTGAAAATTCTAAACGTATTATCACAGGTTCAAATTTCCATGCTTTTATAAAAATCGCCGAAGGTTGTAATCAAAAATGCTCTTTTTGTGCTATCCCAAGTTTTAAAGGCAAGTTAAAATCTCGCGAAATAAGTAGCATTATAGCTGAGCTTAAAGATTTGGTAGCTAGAGGTTATAAGGACTTTTCTTTTATTGCACAAGATACGAGTTCTTATTTGTTTGATAAGGGTGAAAAAGATGGGCTTATACGCTTAATCGATGAGGTCGAAAAAATCAAAGGTATAAGAGCGGCTAGAATTTTATATCTTTATCCTACGAGTGCGAGTGAAGCTTTGATCAAACGCATTATAGCTTCTGAAATTTTTGTAAATTATTTTGATATGCCTTTGCAGCACATAAGTGATAATATGCTTAAAATCATGAAGCGTGGGGCAAATAGCACAAGACTTAAAGAAATGCTAAATTTAATGAAAAGTGCGCCAAATAGCTTTTTACGCACGGGTTTTATCGTAGGGCATCCAGGTGAAAGTGAGGCGGATTTTGAAGAGCTTTGTGAGTTTGTTAAAGACTTTGGTTTTGATAGGGTGAGTGTTTTTGCGTATTCTAAGGAAGAAGATACAGCTGCTTTTGATATGGAGCAAGTGCCTTTTAAAGTGATCAATAAAAGACTTAAAATCATAGAAAAAATTGTTGATGAAGTGATAGAAAAAAGTTTTGAAAAAGAAGTAGGGCAAAAGCGTTTAGTAGTTTGCACAGGAGAAAGTAGCGAGGGAGAGTTTTTTATCGCAGCTAAAGATTTAAGATGGGATAGAGAGATTGATGGGGAAATTCTTATCAATGAAAGTGAATGTGGAAATTTAGAAATGGGGCAAATTTATGAATGTGAAATTTTACAAAACCTTGATAAAAAGCTCCTTGCTAAGGCTTTAAGAAAAGTAGATGCAAATTAAAGATGAAATTTTAGCCCTTTTAAAAAGGGGTAAAAATTTACTCGCTTTTTCTTATGGAAGTGATTCTAGTGCGCTTTTTTATCTTTTAATGCAAGAAAAGATCGACTTTGATCTTGTGATGATAAATTATAAAGCTAGAAAAAATAGTGATTTAGAAGAGTTAAAAGCCAAAGAACTTGCTTTGAAATTTCATAAAAAAATTTTCATAAAACAGGCTCCTAAATTTCAAAGTAATTTTGAAAAAAAAGCCAGAGATTTTCGCTATGATTTTTTTGAAAAAATTTGTCTTGAGCAAGATTATGATCATCTTATTTTAGCTCATCATTTAAATGATCAATTTGAATGGTTTTTGATGCAACTTTCTCGTGGCGCAGGTTTGGCTGAAATTTTAGGTATGCAAGAGTGTGAAAAACGATCAAATTATACACTTTTACGTCCTTTACTCTTTATAAGTAAAGATGAAATTTCATCTTTTTTAAAAGAAAAAGATATTTTTTATTTCCATGATGAAAGCAATGAAAATGAAAAATATTTTAGAAATTATATAAGAAAAAATTTCTCTAATGCCTTTGTGAGCGAATTTCATCAGGGTTTAAAAAGAAGCTTTTCTTATCTTGATGAAGATAGGAAAAAACTTTATGACTTTGAAAATATCAAAGAAGTTCAAGGACTTCTTATTTGCCCTAAAAATGAAAGTTTGATTGCTAGAGCGGTGAAAATGAAAGGTTTACTTTTAAGTACGGCACAAAGAAAGGAGTTTTTAAAGGGCGATTGTGTTTTAGGTGGTAAAATAGCACTTGTATATAAAAATGAACAAGCTATTGTTTTTGAGTATGAAACTTGTCAAAAATTACCCAAAAATTTCAAAGAAGAGTGCAGAATAGCTAAAATTCCAAGACTTTTAAGAGCTTATTTGTATAATCACAAAATCGATATTTTAAGCCTTAGCTTTTAATTTTAAAATTCTTTGATAGGCTAAATGTGTGAGAAAAATCACAAAAAACACTTGCAAAAAAAGTCCTAAAAGTGGCACTGATGAGAGTAGATAAAAACAAAGAGTGCTAAATTTAAACTCTAAAGGCGAAAAATCAGAAAGAAAGCTTTTAAAACTTTCTTTGTCTAAAATCGTGCTTGTAACATCAATCATTAAAAGTTTGTGAAAGAGATAATAAAAGGCAAGATAATATACAAAAATATTGATAAAAGGTAAAAATAAAGCCAAGGTACAAAGTAAAAAAATCCCTATAAATTTTATAAAAATTTTAAAAATTTCAAAGATAGTTTTTAGGGTTGAAACTTCGTTTGTATTATCATAATGGTAATATTTTTGGTTGATTTCTTTAGCGATAAAAGGAGTGAGAAAAGAAGTGATAAAAAGGGCTAAAAAAACCGAAGCAAAAACAACAATAAAACCTGAAAATAAAAAGCTTATGATGGTGATTAAAATTTGCACAAAATGAAGGGCATAAAACCACGCCCAAAACGAATCCTCTCCAACGCTAAATAAAGAATTAAAATAATCCAGCAAAGCCGAAAAGCCAAGTACTCCTAAAAAAAGCATCAGCACAAGGCTAAAAATCAAAGGAATTAAGGCAAATTTTAAAAATTTAAGACTTAAAAAATCTTTGATCGCAAGTTTTAAAATATCCAAATTATGCCTTTTTATAGCATTCTTCTAGTTTTTTATAAATAGTATCAAAATCAAGCTCTTGTTCTAAAATTTGAGCTAAAACTTCATTGTCTTCTTTGCCATTCCAAGTTTTTTTATAGCTACCTTCTTTGTAACCATTGTTTTGTCTAAAGATATTCAAAACATTTTTACCTATGTAGGTTTTATAAAGAATTTCAAGATTAAGTCCGCATTTGATAGCTAAAGTAAAATAGGTTGAAAGCAATTCTCCAAGATTAAATCCAAAGCCACTGCATTTGTGGATAATAAGCTCTATATCATTTAAAATACCATAAATATCACTCTCATTAGGATGTTCTTCTTCTTTGCAAAAATCTTGAAATACACTCACAGTATTAACTTCTGTAGCTATAGCTTTGAAATCTTTACCGTTTTTATCGCGATATTCTTCAAGTAAAAGACTTAAGATAAAATGCCAAATATCAACAATCTCTATACGCACATTTTCCCAATTTGTCGGACTTGAAATGTTTTTCCAATGTTTCCATGCAAAAGAGTCTATAAGTTCTGCACATTCCATATAAATACAGCGTCTCCAACTGATCAGTTTTCCTTCTTTGGTGTAGCCATTTTCCCAATTTAAACCGTTTGTTTCATCATTGAGTTTTTGTTGGAGTTTGAGCATATTTTCTAAAATTTCGATATTTGTCATTTAAAACTCCTTGATAATTTTTAATATTATATGATTTAAGCGTAAAGATTTAAACTATCATCTGTCTTATCTTGATTTTCCTTGGCTTTTTCTTGTTGTTTTTCAAGTTGTTTTTTCATTTGTTCTAAAACTTCATCAAGAAGTTTTTTGCTATCTTCAAGCATAGAAGTATTGATATCTTTATTATCTGTTTGATTTTGTTTTAGTAAATCACTGAGTTTATTTGTAAAATTATTCATAATAGCATTTTGATGGTTTTCATCATTTGGCGTTGGTAGAACATTTGCCATTTGCATAGCTGATTCTATAATTTCTTTTGGCTTTAACTCTCCGACTTTAGAATTTGCTAAAAAGTCTTTGATCATAGGTTCAACTTCTTTCATAGCATTTTTAATCTCATCAAGATCATTTTGTGTGAGCTTAGAGCCTTCAAAAGTAAAGCTAAAGCCATACTGACGCTTAAGATTAAGAGTTTTACCTTCTTCATTATTTGCATAACTTACGCTTTGATTATCATACATAGATAAGGCTAAATGTTTGCCACTTGTTGTTGTATAATCCATCGAAAAACTTTGGTTTTTGCTAGCATCAATTTGCATTTCTTCCCCTTATATTTATAGTTTATAAAATTATAATCGGTTATTTTTAAAAATATTTTAGTATAATTTTTACAATATGGATGAAAGAATTTTAGAATTTATAAAAAATGAGCAGCTTTTATCTTGGGCTATGATTGATGAAAAAGGTGTTTATACAGCTAGTGCTTTTTATGTTTTTGATGAGAAAAATTTAGCTTTTATTATCGCTTCTCATGAAGATACTAAGCATATAAGATTAGCTAGTGAAAATTCAAGTATAGCACTTAATATAGCCAAAGAAAGTAAAATAGCCTTTTTAAAAGGTGTGCAAGCTAAGGCCGAGTTTAAAATGGCAAGCAAGGAGCAAATGAAAATTTATTTTTCTAAATTCCCCTTTGCTAAGCTTGATAAAAGTGCAAAAATTTATACCTTAGAGCTTTTTTGGCTTAAATTTACTAACAATGCTTTAGGACTTAGTAAAAAGCTTGAATTTTGTAAAAAATAAATTTTTATGATTTTGTTTAAAAAAATGAGTTATGATTATAGTTTATGTAAATTGTTAGGTATAGAAAATAAATGTTCAATGTAATTCACGCTTTATTTTTTAGAGAATTAAAAACTAGATTTGGTGCTAATAGGCATTTGGGTTATCTTTGGGTAGTTGGAGAACCAATGTCAATAATACTTGCCATCACAGTAATTGTCACTATCATAAGAGAATATAATCATCAAGTTATGCCTGAGGGAATTTCTATTTTTATGTTCGTAGTTTCAGGTATTATGCCTTTTTTTATGTTTAGAAGTATAGTAACCCAAATTATGAATGGTACTCAAGCAAATTTGGCTCTTTTTGCTTATAAACCTGTAAAGCCTATACATGTATTTATTGCTAGAACTTTGCTTGAATTTTGTATTTATTTTGTGATTTTTATCACTGTACTTTTTTTTGCAGGGTGGTTTTTTAGGTTTAATGTATTCCCTGTTCATTTGCTTGGGGTTCTATTTTGCATTTTTTTACTTATGTGTTCAGCTTTTGCTTTGGGGATTTGTTTTGCTATTATTTGGCATTTTGTAGAATCTTTAAGAGCTTTGCTTATTTATTTTAGTATATTGGTTTATTGGACTTCAGGTATTATACTTCCTACTTGGTTAACCCCTCGTCCTTTACTTGATATACTATATTATAATCCCTTACTTCATATTTTTGAACTTTTAAGATTTAATTTCTTTGAGAATTATCCTTTGCAAGATGAATATAGTTATTTTTATGCTATATTTTGGATTTTACTTGTTTTATTTATAGGACTTTTTGTCTATTACTATAATAGACAAGCTTTAACGGCGGCAAAAAAAGAATGATAAAACTAATTAATCTAACAAAATCTTATCCTCTATTTAGTGGTGGAAGGCATTATGTTTTTAAAAATTTTACTTTTGAATTTCCTGAAAATTGTAGTATAGGATTGATGGGGGGTAATGGTGCAGGTAAGTCCACTCTCATGAGACTTCTAAGCGGGGCAGAGCTTCCTGATAGTGGTAAAATAATTACTAATAAAAAATTATCTTGGCCTTTGGGTTTAAACGGAGCTTTTCAAGGTTCTTTAACTGCTAGAGATAATGCTAAATTTGTAGCTAGAGTGTATGGATATAAGGGTAAAGAACTTCAAGAAAAAGTAAAATTCGTAGAAGATTTTGCAGAACTTGGGAAATTTTTTGATGAGCCTATGAAGACTTATTCTTCGGGAATGAGTGCTAGGATAGCTTTTGGACTTAGTATGGCCTTTGATTTTGATTATTATTTAATTGATGAAGCTGGAGCTGTTGGAGATCCTGCTTTTAGGGAAAAAAGTGTGAAATTATATAAAGAAAGATTAAGCAAATCAAAAGTGATTATAGTATCTCATAATGTAGCTGAAATTAAAGAATGGTGTGATAAAATAATTTATATGAAAAATGGACAAATTACGGTTTATGATGATATAGACGAAGGAATAGCTGTATATCAAGGAAAAGCTTAATGGAAGAAAATAAAACTTTATTAGAAAAAATCAAAGATTTAAGTATATTTGATTCTTTTAAAATTGTTTGGTTTATAATGATTTTTGTTGTGATTTATTATACATTGATTGCAGCACCAAGATATGTAAGCACGATGATTTTAGATGTTAGATCAACAAGTGGAGAAAGTGTTCAAACAAGTGGAATCTTGTCTTTGCTTAGTAGTACTTCTACAGCAAGCGAAGATTTAAATTATCTAAAAGGTTATATAGAATCAAGTGATATGTTAAAGATTTTGGATGAAAAAATCAAACTTAAAAATCTTTATCAAGAACAACATATAGATTTACCTTTTAAAATTTGGGATTCAAGCTCGATAGAATCTTATCTTAAATACTACCAAGCAAGAGTTAAGGTTCATACGGATGAAACCACTAAACTTTTAAAAGTTGAAGTAGAGGGTTTTACACCTAAATCAGCTCATTTGATTGCTCAAACTATTATGCAAGAAAGCGAAAAGTTTATCAACGAAATCTCTCATAAAGCAGCTAGAGAGCAAATGGCTTTTGCTGAAAATGAAGTACAAAAATACAAAGAACGATATCAAAAAGCACAAAATGATTTGATTGCTTTTCAAAATAAATATGGAGTTTTTGACCCTTTAAAGCAAGCTGAAACTAAAGCAAGTTTGGTTGCGCAAATTGAGGCTAATCTAGCTCAAAAAGAAGCTAAACTTTTAACTTTACAAAGCTATATGAATGATGCAGCACCTGAAGTAGTAGCACTTAAAGCAGAAATTGAAGCGATTAAAAAACAGCTTTTAAGGGAAAAATCTAAAATTTCAGCTAACAATTCTTCTCAAAAGCTTAATGATTTGGCTGCTAAATTTCAGGATTTAACTATAGAAGCTACTTTTGCGCAAAAAGCTTATGAAGCAGCTTTAAAAGCTTATGAAAGTGCTAGAATAGAAGCATTAAGAAAAATAAAACAACTTGTCATCATTCAAAGTCCAGATGTTCCAGAAAGCGCAAAATATCCTGAAAGAATTTATGATATTTTAACAGCATTTATTGTATTATCTTTGATTTTTGGGATTGTTAAATTTATTAAAATGATAATAGAGGAGCATAAGTATTAAAATGAAAAAAATATTAATTTTATTTTTTAGTTGTATTTTATGTTTTGGAGCTGTGGATGTTTCACAAATCATTTCAGCAGAGGATCAAGGTTCTACTACAACTAGCATAGATCAAAATTTAAACTCAAATTATGATATAGCAAATAAAGAAAATAATTTTACAAAAATTCATCAAATTTTAGTATTTGGTGCTCATCTTTTTAATGGAAATTTTAAAAATTACAATCAAAGAGTTTATAACCCAGATTATAAGATCGCAGTTGGCGATCAAATTAGTCTTAAAATTTGGGGAGCTGTTGAGTTTTCGCAAGTTTTAGTGGTGGATTCTCAAGGAAATATTTTTATCCCTAAAGTAGGAGCTGTAAATTTATTAGGTGTGAAAAATAGTGCTCTTGTAGGTGTTATAAAAGCGCGTGTTAATAAAATCTATAAAAGCAATGTTTTTGTTTATGCAGATATGAATGCTTATCAAAACGTCAGTGTTTTTGTAACAGGAAGTGTTAATGCTCCAGGACTTTATCAAGGACTTAGTTCGGATTCAGTGATCCAGTATCTTGATAAAGCAGGGGGTATAAATTTAGAATATGGAAGTTTTAGAGATATTCAAATTTTGCGCAATAACAGCGTGATAAAAAATATCGATTTATATGATTTTTTGCTAAAAGGGCAAATGGATCTTTTTCCTTTTAGAAGCGGAGATGTTATTTTAGTAGGAAATGTTCAAAATTACGCTTTTGTTAATGGTGATGTGCAAAGACCTTTTCGTTTTGAACTTTCAAATGATATTAAAACTTTAGCTGACTTAGCTAGAGTATCAGGTGCTAAACCTATCGTGACTAATGCTATTGTAAAAAGTTATGGTGAAGATCATAAACTTGATGTCAGTGCTTATAATAAAATACAATTTTCAAAAGTTTTGCTTAGAACGGGAGATGAGGTAGAATTTCACCCTGAGTATGTTTCTGAAAATATAACTATAAGTGTAAATGGTGAGCATAATGGTTTAAAAACTTTAGTTGTAGGTAAAGGAACGACTTTAGAAGATATTTCTAAACTAATCAAGGCTAATCCACAATCAAACATGCAAGCTTTGCAAGTATTTAGAAAAAGTGTAGCTAGAACTCAAAAAGAACTTATCAATGCTCAGCTTAAAGAGCTTGAAACTCTAGCTTTAACTAGCAGTTCTGTTACAGCTCAAGGCGCAGCTATAAGAGCTCAACAAGCAAAAACGATTTTAGAATTTATCCAAAGAGCTAAGCAAGTAGAGCCTAAGGGTCAAATTGTCATCGATAATCCAAAGTCTTATAATTCAGTTATTTTAGAAAATGGTGATACTATTAATGTACCAAGTAAGAATAATCTCATTATAGTTCAAGGCGAGGTTTCTTTACCTGGGGCTTTTGTGTATGATAAAGGAAAAGATTTAAGATATTATATCAATCTTGCAGGAGGTTATGGAGAAAGAGCTGATACTTCAAAAGTTTTGGTGATACGAAGCAATGGAAAAGCTGAAAAATATCATAGTGGTATAGATATGAAACCAGGCGATTCTGTGTTGGTATTGCCAAAAGTGGATAGTGAGAATTTGCAAATTTTTTCAATGTTAACTCAAATTCTTTATCAAATTGCTATCGCAACCAATGTTGTGCTTAATCTTTAAGGTTTAAAAATGAATACTCTTGAAATAGCCAAAGAAGTTTTTGAAAAAGAAGCGCAAGCTATTTTGGATTTGGCTAAAAATTTAGATGAAAATTTCAATCAAGCTATAAATTTAATGCTAAATACCAAAGGGCGTTGCATAGTCAGTGGTATGGGTAAATCAGGCCATATAGGCGCTAAGATAGCAGCTACTCTAGCAAGTACAGGAACGCCAAGCTTTTTCATTCATCCAGGAGAGGCTTTGCATGGAGATCTTGGAATGTTAACCCCTGAAGATGCTTTAATTGCTATTTCAAATTCAGGAGAAACTGAAGAAATTTTAAAAATCATTCCAGCTATAAAAAAGCGTAAAATTCCACTTATAGTAATGTGCGGTAAAAAAAATTCCACCCTTGTAAAGCAAGGTGATATATTTTTAAATATAGCTGTGGAAAAGGAAGCTTGTCCTTTACAGCTTGCTCCTATGTCTTCGACAACGGCAACTTTGGTTATGGGGGATGCTTTAGCGGCTGCTTTGATGAAGATAAGAAATTTCAAGCCTGATGATTTTGCTCTTTTTCATCCAGGGGGAAGTTTGGGGCGTAAGCTTTTAACCAAGGTAAAAGATCTTATGGTTTCAAGTAATCTTCCTATAGTGCATCCTGATACTGAATTTAATGATCTTGTTGATGTGATGACTAGCGGAAAGCTGGGGCTTTGCGTAGTGCTTGAAAATGAAAAATTGGTTGGTATCATCACTGATGGGGATTTGCGTCGTGCTTTAAAGACAAGCAATAAACCAAGATTTGATTTTAAGGCTAAAGAAATCATGAGTACAAATCCTAAAGTAGTCGATGCTGATGCTATGGCAAGTGAAGCAGAAGAGATCATGTTAAAATATAAAATTAAAGAAATTATAGTAGGGAAAGAAGAAAAAGTTGTAGGTATTATCCAGCTTTATGCCATAGGAAATGTTTAATGGCTCTTTTATCTGTTATTATCCCTTTTGGTTTAAGTAAAGAGCGTTCCTATATAGAAGAAAGGGTTGTTAAAAAGGCGAAATATTTTCAAAGTGATGAGAATATAGAATTTATTTTTGTTGAAGGATATTCATCTAAAGATCATGAGCTTAAAAATTTTATCCAAACAAACCATCATATTTATCTTAAAGATATGGATCAAAAAGCTTTTTCTCAAGGAAGATGTAGGAATTTAGGAGCAAGTTATGCGCATTCAAATGTTCTTTTATTTTTGGATGTGGATTGTTATATTTCTTTAGATAATTTTGAAAAAATTTTAAAACTAATTCAAATTAAAAATATTTCTCAAAATATCAATGCTTTGATAGTTTTACCCGTAGTGTATCTTAGTAAAGAAGCTAATGAAAAATTAAAACAATACGATGATAAATTTTGGGATATTTTAATACAAGAGGATTTATTTACGGCAAAAAATACTTGGGTAAAATTTTTTTCCCCAAGTTCTACTTCAAGTATCGTGATAAATAAACATCAGTTTTTAAGATTGGGCGGAAATGATGAAAATTTTATCGGGCATGGTTATGAAGATTTTGATCTTTTTGCTAGAATTTTAAAAACTTGTGTGAGTTTTGAAAAAATGCCTGCTAATTTAAGTTATGATGCTAGAAATTGGAATTTTTTTGACTTTAAAGGTTTTAGATCTTGGTTTTCATTACTTGGTTATGAGGCTTGTTTTTATGGAATTTATATGTATCATTTTTATCATGTAGAACCCAATCAAAATGCTTATATGCAAAATAAAGATAAGAATCATCAGCTTTTTTATAAGCATTTAAAAAATATCAAAAAACACGATTTAAAACCTTTGCAAGTTTTTAAAGCTAAAGGTGAAAAAGTTTTAATGCTTTTTAAAGATCAAAATTATGATTTTAAGGATATTAGTGTTTATGTGGGAGAAATCATTTATAAAAATATAAGTGATTTTTTTATAGCTAAAGAGTTAAAATATGAACCTTTGTTGGATTTTTTGCAACAAGAAAAAATCACTAAAATATTTTTGGATGCAAGTATAAAAGAAGAAATTGATGGTATAGATTATTGTGATATTTTTTATTTTCAAAAAGGAATTTTACCTCATTCTTGGTTTTTTGGAAAAAATTTAGATTTAGATTATAAACAAGATTTAAATTTAAGCGAGCAAAAACTTTATCAAATGAAAGAATATTTCTTAACTTTAAAGAAGGATGAAAAAAAAGTTATTTTGGATTTTTTAAGCCAAAATAATGATGATAAGTGTGATTTGTATGAAATGCTTTATTATTTGATTAACGAAGTTTATAGTTTTGAGCATGATGGGATTTTTTATCAAATCATTATTGATAAAGAAAAAATGCTGATGGCACAAAAACATGATAAAAGCTTTTATCCTTTAAGATCTTTTGTTTATAAACCTTATTTGTATGAGCTTAGAAGCATAAGACCTTTTTCATTTTTGATGAAAATTTTAGGTTTAGAGTATCTTGGCGCTATGATTTCACATACTAAATTTTATCGTTTGGCAAGAAAATTGTTTTTTAATCCTAAGGGGTTTTTTGAGGATTTGAGAGCTAAAAAGAATGCAAATGTATAAATGTTTAGTTAAACCTAAAATTTCTGTTATTATCCCTTCTTATAATTCGGCTAAATATATCAAAGAATGTTTAGACAGTGTGATTTTTCAAAGTTTAAAAGAGATTGAAATTTTATGTATAGATGCGTATTCAATTGATGGAACTATAGATATATTAAAATCATATGAAAAGCAAGATAGTAGAATTAAAATTATTTTTTCAAAAAAAAAGAGTCTGGGTTATCAAATTAATCTAGGATTAAAAGAAGCTAAAGGAGAATATTTTACAATAGTTGAAAGTGATGATTATATAAAAATAGATATGTGTGAAAAACTTTATAGATTAGCCCGCAATCAAGATTGCCAAGTAGTTAAATCTGATTTTATTGGCTTTAAAGATAAAAGAAGCCAAAGAGTTTTTAAAAACCTCTCTATATGTTATGATCAAACTTTGTATAATAAAAAAACTAATTCGTATTTAAATCCAAGTATTATTATAAATTCTTGGAATATGAATCAATCTAGTCTTTATAAAATGGATTTTATAAAAAAACATGATATAAGAGCAAATGAAACACAAGGAGCTTCTTATCAAGATATAGGATTATGGTTTCAAATTTTAAGTTTGGCTTCAAGTATTTATTTCTATAAAGAAGGGTTTTATTTTTATAGACAAGATAATGAACATGCTTCAGTTAAGAGTAAAGATAAAATATATTGCGTTTGTGATGAGTTTGAGTTTTTAGATAAGTTTCTTGATAAGAATTTAGAGCTTAAAAGTAGATTGCAAGATGTTTTTTATTGTTTTAAATTTAAAATATATTCATGGAATTTAAGGCGTATTGATGATAAGTATAAGTTAGAATTTTTATATAAATTTTCGCAAGATTTTTCACTTATTTATGATAAGTTAGATAAAACAGTGTTTAAAGCTAGTGAAATATCTGAAATTTCTTGCATTGTTCAAGATCCTAGCAAATACTATAAAAAATATAATAGTGTTTTTTATAGTATAAAAAAAAAGATTTTTAGAATAAAAAGAAAATATTTTAGGTAAAAGATGAATAAAACAGTAGGTGTAGTTATCCCAATCTATAATGTAGAAAAGTACCTAAAAGAATGTTTAGATAGTGTTATTAATCAAACTTATAAAAATTTACAAGTTATACTTGTAAATGATGGTAGCACAGATGAAAACTCATTTAATATAGCTAAAGAATATACTTTAAAAGATGAAAGATTTATACTTTTTGATAAAAAAAATGGTGGTCATAGTTCTGCTAAAAATGTCGGCATAGAGTATTTTAGTGGAGAATATATACTTAAAAATAAAACTCAAATTTTAGAAAAAAATTCTTTAATCGAATTTAATATAGAAGGTAATAATCCCTATGAAATTTATACAGTGTATAAAAGTTATAAAGCTTTTCATGCTACTAAAGATTTAGCTGATTTTATTTATCCTAGTATAGATTATATTATCTTTTTAGATTCTGATGATTATTGGGAACTTGATTGCATAGAAGAGTGTGCAAAAAGAATGAATGGGGTTGATGTTCTTTGGTTTGATTATAAGTTTTTAAATAAAAATAAAGCAACTCAAATGGAAATTTATAATTACGCAAAAGAACAAATCATTACTCCTTTGCAATGGTTAAAAAGGACTAGAGAAATAGGTAATTATTTATTTTGGTATGCTTGGCAAGGAATGATTGACTTTACTTTTTTGCAAAAAATTAATATTAAATTTATCAATCAGATCATCCATGAAGATCATCATTTTGGTATAGCACTTTTTTCTATGACTGATAATATATACATATATCCTGAGAAAAAGTATATATATCGTTTTAGAGAAAGCAGTATAAGCAATCAAAAACAATATAGCATAAATACTAACTCTTATTTGTATGCTTTATATATAGAATTTGATAAAAATACCTATGAATTGAAAAGGTACCAAATGTCTATGAATTGGATTTTTACTTGTTTGGAATTGATAAAAGTTTTAAAATATAATTCAAATAATGAAATATCAATCCTCGTCGAACAAACATTTTTGCCTACTTTGCTTGATAGAACTTTGATTATTTTTTTTATAGATAAAGATCCGTTGTTACTTAAAAATAAACTGCAAGAATTAAAAGATTATTTTGAAAAATTTCATTTAAGTGGAGCAGAATGTCTTAAATATCAATTGTCTTATCGTTTAGGGCAATTTGTTTTATCTAACTATAGAAGTTTAAGAGGTTTAATAAAAATTGTTTTAAATGCTAAAAAAATGATATTAAATATTCAAAAAGAACAAGAGTTGTTTCAAGAAACAATCAAAAATTACCCTTTTATTGTTTTTTCTTCTTCTGGTGAAGATCTAGAAAGTAGAAAAATCAAAAAACATTATTCTTATCGTTTAGGGCAATTTTTAAAAATTATTTTAATATAAGCTAGTTTGAATTATAATAATAACTTTTATTGAAATTAAGAAAGTATTTATAATGAGAGTTATTTTAATCACCGGGGGAACGGGATTTCTAGGTTCTAATTTATGTAAAAGATTGCTTAGTGAAGGCAATAAAATTATTTGTGTAGATAATAACTATACAGGTAGAATGGAAAACATCAAAGAACTTTTAGAAAATGAGAATTTTACTTTTATAGAGCATGATATTTGTGAGCCACTAAAAATCACACAAAAACTTGATCAAATTTATAATTTTGCTTGTCCAGCTTCTCCGCCTGCTTATCAAGGAAAACACGCCATAAAAACAACAAAAACAAGTGTATATGGTGCTATCAATATGCTCGAACTTGCAAAAGAGCATAATGCAACGATTTTACAAGCTTCAACTTCAGAAGTTTATGGAGATCCACTCGTTCATCCACAAAATGAAGAATATAGAGGTAATGTAAATTCTATAGGAATTCGCGCTTGCTATGATGAAGGGAAAAGATGTGCTGAAAGTTTGTTTTTTGATTATCATAGACATGAAGGCGTTGATATTAAAATAATAAGAATTTTTAATACCTATGGAGAAAATATGGATCCAAATGATGGCAGGGTTGTAAGTAATTTTATATGTCAAGCTTTAAGCGGAAAAGATATCACAATTTATGGAGATGGTTCGCAAACGCGTTCTTTTTGTTATGTTGATGATTTAATTGATATTATTATTAAAGTGATGAATTCTTCAAAAGATTTTCAAGGGCCTATAAATACTGGCAATCCTGGTGAATTTACTATAAAAGAATTAGCACAAAAGGTCATAGAAAAAACAGGTTCTAAATCAAAGATTATTTATAAAGATTTGCCATTAGATGATCCAACTCAAAGAAGACCTGATATTTCTTTAGCTAAAGCTAAATTTAATTGGGAGCCAAAGATAAATTTAGATGAAGGTTTAGAAAAAACTATAAAGTATTTTAAAGAAAAAATTACAGAATTTAAAGGATAAAATATATGAAAATAGGAATTATAGGAACAGGTTATGTTGGACTTCCAACAGGTGTTGGTCTAGCAGAACTTGGAAATGATGTTATTTGTATAGATAGAGAAAAATCAAAAATTGATACCTTAAATAATGGAATTTTAACAATTTATGAGGATAATCTTGAAGATCTTTTTCATAAAAATGTAAAAGAAGGTCGTTTAAAATTTACAACTTCTATGAAAGAAGGTATTAAAGATGCAGATTTAGTGATCATAGCAGTAGGAACTCCACCGCACCCAGTTACAAAAGAAGCAGATATGAAGTATATTCATGCAGCTGCGACTGAGTTAGCGGATTATTTAACAGGTTATACAGTAATTGCTACAAAATCCACTGTTCCTGTTGGCACAGGCGATGATATAGAAAGTTTAATTAGCAAGAAAAATCCAAATGCAGAGTTTGATGTTCTTTCTTTGCCTGAATTTTTAAGAGAAGGTTTTGCAGTATATGATTTTTTCAATCCAGACAGAATTATAGTAGGAACAAATTCACAAAGAGCAAAAGCAGTGATAGAAAAGCTTTATGAGCCTTTTAAAGGAAAAAGTGAGTTGCTTTTTGTAAATCGCCGTTCTTCAGAAACTATTAAATACGCCTCAAATGCATTTTTGGCTATTAAAATTCATTATATTAATGAAATGGCAAATTTTTGTGAAAAAGCTGGAGCTGATATTTTAGAAGTGGCTAGAGGTATGGGACTTGATACTAGGATAGGAAATCGCTTTTTAAATCCTGGACCTGGATATGGAGGTTCATGTTTTCCAAAAGATACTTTAGCTATGGCTTTTATGGGTAAGCAAAATGATATCGATTTAACTTTAATCAATGCAGCTATTAAAGGCAATGAAGAGCGTAAAAATCACATGAGTGAAAGAATTTTAAATAGTATTAAAGATATCAAAAATCCAAAAATAGCCGTACTTGGCCTTGCTTTTAAAGATGGCACTGATGATTGTAGAGAAAGTCCCGCTGTAGATATTGTTTTTAAGCTTTTGGAACAAAAAGTTCAAATTTGCGCTTATGATCCAAAGGCTATGGATTTAGCTAAGCAAATTTTAGGAGATAGGATTGATTATGCTAATTCCATGTATGAAGCTATAAAAGATGCTGATGCGATTGCTATACTAACAGAATGGAAAGAATTTTCAAGTCTTGATTTAAAAAAGGCTTATGATTTGTTAAATCATAAAAAAATTATTGATTTAAGAAATTTACTTGATAAAAATGAAGCTATAAAGTTAGGTTTTGAGTATCAAGGTGTAGGTAGATGAAGAATATTTTAGTTGTAGGTGGTGCAGGATATATAGGTTCACATACCTTAAAACATTTACTAGATAATAATTATAATTGTATTGTCATGGATAATCTTATCTATGGACACAAACAAGCTATAGACAAAAGAGCTAAATTTATCCATGCAGATTTACTAGATACCTTTTCTTTAACCAATGTTTTCAAGCAAGAAAAAATAGACGCAGTGGTGCATTTTGCAGCTTTTGCTTATGTAGGAGAAAGTGTTGTAAATCCTGCAAAATATTATCAAAATAATGTAGTAGGAACTATAAATCTTTTAAATGCAATGCTTGAAAATAATATTAAGGATATAGTATTTTCAAGTACTTGTGCAACTTACGGAGAACCACAATATACTCCAATTGATGAAAAACACCCTCAAAATCCTATTAATGCTTACGGAAGAACTAAGCTTATGATAGAACAAGTTTTTGCTGACTATGAAAAAGCTTATGGTTTAAGGCATATTTCTTTAAGATATTTTAATGCTGCAGGTGCAAGCAATGATGGACTTATCGGAGAAAGTCATGAACCTGAAACTCATTTAATTCCTTTAGTTTTAAAGGCTATAAAAGGAGAAATTCCTGCTATAAATATTTTTGGAAATGATTATGATACCGAAGATGGAACTTGTATAAGAGATTATATTCATGTAGAAGATTTAGCATTAGCTCATCGCTTAGCCTTAGAAAATTTACATAAATTTAGCGGTTGTATAAATCTTGGCACAGGAATAGGTACAAGTGTAAAAGAAATCATTAGCGCAGCTGAAATTGTAAGTGGCAAAAAGTGCCCTATAAATTATGCACCAAGAAGAGAAGGGGATCCTGCAAGATTATACGCAGATAATAAAAAAGCAAAAGAAATCTTATCTTGGGAGGCAAAATATACTGATATTAAAGATATAATTAAAAGTGCTTGGGATTGGGAAAATAATAGAAAGTATTAAGATGAAAAAAGTAAAAAATTTAATTGTAGGTTGTGGGCTTAGTGGGGCGATTTTAGCTGAGCGTTTAGCTAGTAAAGGACAAGAGGTTTTAATCATAGATAAAAGAGAGCATATTGGCGGAAATATTTATGATTATAAAGATCAAGAGAGTAATATAACTGTGCATAAATATGGACCTCATGTTTTTCACACTAGTATAAAAGAAGTATGGGATTATCTAAGTCGTTTTACAAAATGGCATTATTTTATGTATAGAGTAAAAGCTTTTATAGATGGTAAAGAAGTAAATATCCCATTTAATCTTGATACTTTACATAAGGTTTTTTCAGAGCATTTAGCTAAAGAGCTTGAACAAAAATTAGTAAGTAAATTTACTTTTAATTCCAAAATTCCTATTTTAGAATTAAAAAATGCAAACGATAAAGATTTAGAATTTTTAGCCGAGTATATTTATAAAAAAGTTTTTTTGGGATATACAGTAAAACAATGGGGTGTAAAACCTGAAGAACTTGATTTTTCAGTTAGTGCAAGAGTTCCTGTATATATAAGTCGTGATGATAGGTACTTCGTAGATACTTATCAAGCTATACCAAAAGATGGTTATACGAAAATGATTGAAAATATTATAAATCATTCTTTGATAAAAGTGCAGTTAAACACTGATTTTAAAGATATAAAAAAAGATATAGAATATGAAAGATTATTTTATACAGGAGCGATTGATGAATTTTTTGATTATAAATTTGGAAAATTACCTTATAGAAGTTTAAATATAGTATTTGAAGCTTTTGATAAAGAGTATATGCAATCAGGCCCTCAGATAAACTACCCTGAAAATTATGATTTTACAAGAAGTGTTGAGTATAAATATTATCTTGATGAAAAATCTACTAAAACCATACTTTCTTATGAATTTCCTTGTGAATACGAAGAAGGTAGGAACGAAAGATACTATCCTATACCTAATGATGAAAATCAAAAGCTATATGAAAAATATTTAAAAGAATCTGCTAAGCTTAACAATGTATATTTTTTAGGTAGGCTTGGCGATTATAAATATTATGATATGGATAAGGCTGTAGAGAGAGTGTTAAAATTTATAAAGGAGTTGTCACAATGAAAGAAAAAAAAGAAAATCAAAATCCAAGCATCAAAATACTTGTGGGCTACCATAAACCAGCTGAGTTGCTTAAAGATGATATTTTAACCCCTATTCACCTAGGAAGAGCTTTAGCAACTGAAGCTTCTAAAGACGGAGAAATGTCTAAGGAAGATTTTCAGTGGATGTGTGAAAATATGATAGGAGATGATACAGGAGATAATATATCACATTTAAATCGCTACTTAAATGAATTAACTGGAATTTATTGGGCTTGGAAAAATTATGATAAATTAGGTAATCCTGATTATATAGGTTATGCTCATTATAGAAGACATTTTATTATAAGTGATAATATTTCTGATTTAGTATTGCACGAAAATGGATGGCCATTTATAGAGAGTATAAAAAATATTTATAATTATAGGTACGATGCCTTATATGATATAATTAAAGACATTGATCTAATTATTCCGGAAAAATTTTATTTAGATTCTCCGTTAAATTTAAATTTTTATAAATATAAATGTATTGAAGATTGGTATCCTGGTATTGTTTATCATAAACAAAATGTAAGATTAACAATTGGATATAAACTATTAATTTATTTGCTGAAAAATAATGAAAAATATAAAAATGAAGTAGAAAATTTCATTTCCGGAACAAGTTATTATCCTTGTAATATGTTTATAATGAAAAAAGAGTTATTTTTTTCCTATTGTTCTTTTATATTTGAGCTAATTTTTTTAGTTTATGATATAATGAAGGAAGATTTAGAAGTAAGAAATACCCATGAGAAAAGAGAATTAGGTTTTTGTGCTGAGTATTTAACTTCTATTTTTATTCAAAAAAATATAAAGGAAAATTGCAAATTTAGGAATAAATATGTTGCTATTTTTCAATAGCTACTAGCAAAGTTATTTGGAGATAAAATGAATAAATTGATTATTGCATGCAGAGGAGATGCTTTTGGTGAGAGAATATTGGCATTGTTAAATGCTATATATATAAGTAAAAAAGTAAATTTAAAATTCGGTTATATTTGGAATGTGCCAAGAGTAAAATTTAATGTTGATAAAGTGATCAATCCATTTGATGACTTTCCAAGTGAAAAAGATATTTTTAATGAAGATTTTATTCATAAATATTCACTAACAGATAAAGTTAATTTCATAGCAAAAGATGGGATTGGTATTTTTTTGAAAAATAAAAAGTATGTTTTAAAAACAATTCATGAATATGAACAATCTTGTGAATATGGCTATATTAGCACCCAATATGATTTATCGGATTTATGTATAGATGTAGATAAAATTGAATATTTAAATTTATTAAAGAAAATTTTTTGGAATGAAATAGGATTTTCAAATAAAGTTATTAATTTGATAGCTTTAGTTGAAAAATCTATTAATTTTAATTTTTATGCTATTCATATTAGAATTGGAGATATATTATTAAATAATGATGGAAAAGATATTTTTTTTGGAAGGAAAAAAGCAAGTGAGCTTTGTCTCATATTGGAAGTAATTAATAAAACATTAAAAGATAAAAATATAGTAATATTTGGCGATGATTTAGAATTAATTAGGCTTATAAAAACAAAATCTAACAATTTGAACAATAGATTTGTTTTATTACCTTCGGAGTGTATTAATATTCATATAAGTGGTTTTGATAAGAATTTTTCAGATGTGATTTTAATGTCTAATTCAAATGGTATTTATGCTTCAGGTTCTTCTGGTTTTTCACAACTAGCTTACAGAATAAGCAGAAATTGTAATTCAATAGTTTCTATTTATGATTTATTTACTATAAATGAACAATATTCGATTATATGTAGTCGTGTAAAGTCTCTTCAAGGTCTTAAAAAAGAGTATCAGTCTTTTTCATATTTTTATTTATATCTTTTATCTAATAAATTGTCGATGAGTTATTTTACTCAACGTAAACATCTCATTAATGCAATGTCTTTTTATCCCAATTGTAAAACTTATAGTATATTGTATATTAATTTATTATTGGATATGAATAAACTAAAAGAATTGAATTTACTTTTCAAGGAAAGATATTCATATTTATTTTTAGAGGATAGTTTGTTCTTTATTAATGCATATAATAATAAATTTTTATATTCTTTTATTTTTGTTAAGTTGCTTAAAATTAAAGATCTAATATTATATCCTTATATAGGACTATTTCTAAGAGAAATGTTTAAAGGAAAAAAAATAGATAATTCCTATTTAGAAAATATTTTTAAAAATTCAAAAGAGCGTGTTGAATATAATGATATGTATAATTCTTTATATCATTTTTTTCTTGTAAGTTATAACACAAGTGATACGATATTAATTGGTGCTAAAGAAAGAGTAAAAAACCATTTAGCGTATAAGTTAGGTAGGATTTTAATTGATAATAAAAAAAATGTCTTTAAAATGTTTTTCAAGATATTTCAAACTTTAATTTTTCATAAAATAATAAAAATTAAATATGGAATGATTTGTAAATTTGATTCAAAATATAAACTACCAAGTTTAGATTCATATAGTGATAAAGAAGAAGGATTTGCTATAAAAAACTATTATTCTTATAGGTTGGGAGAACTTTTTATAAAGCATCCGTTTAGTTTTATTTTTAGAATTTATAATTTTAATGCCAAATTTAGAAGGGAAAAAAATGGAAATAAAATTTAACATAGAAGAATCTAAAATTTTGAACGGGGTATATATAATAACTCCAAATAAATTTAGTGATTTAAGGGGTGATATATGGACAGCATTTACAGATGAATATTTGAGTAATTTAGTGCCAAATGGAATTAAGTTTAAGCATGATAAATTTATAAATTCTCATTTTAATGTTTTACGTGGAATTCATGGTGATGTAAAAACTTATAAGCTTGTAACTTGTGTCTATGGAGAAGTGCATCAAGTTGTGGTTGATTGCAGAAAAAATTCGCCAACTTATCTAAAATGGGAGAAATTTATTATAAGCCCTAGAAATCAACAGCTTATTTTATTGCCGCCAAATATGGGAAATTCTCATTATGTAAGTTCAAAAGAAGCCGTGTATTACTATAAGCTTGCTTATGAGGGCGAATATTTAGATGCTCCTGATCAATTTACTTATGCTTGGAATGATGAAAGAATCGCTATAGATTGGCCAACAAAATCTCCTATTCTTTCAGAGCGTGATATTCTTGCAATGAATAAGGATAAATAATGAATAAAGATTCTAAAATTTATATAGCAGGACATACAGGTTTAGTCGGTTCTTCAATTTTAAAAAAATTACAAAATGATGGCTATGAAAATTTAATTTTTAGAACTCATTCTGAACTTGATTTGACAAATCAGCAAGCTGTAACCGATTTTTTTAAAAAAGAAAAACCAGAATATGTCTTTTTCTGTGCTGCTAAAATGGGTGGCATGATGGAACAGCTAGAGAGAAGAGCTGATTTTTTGTATTTAAATTTAATAATGCAAACTTTTGTACTACATGAAGCTTATAAGAATGATTGTAAAAAATTACTTTACTTAAGTTCTCTTTGTATTTACCCGCAGGATGCATCACTGCCGATAAAGGAAACAAGTATGCTTGAGGGAAAATTGCAATTTATTAATGAGCCTTATGCGGTTGCTAAAATTACAGGTAATAAAATGTGCGAGTTTTATAACCAGCAATTTGGCACAAATTTTATTACTTTAGTTCCAACAAGTATTTATGGACCTGGGGATAATTTTAATTTAGCCACAGCTCATGTTTTTCCTGCAATATTTGCAAAAATTTATTTAGGAAAATTGCTAAATGAGCAAAAGCATCAAGAGTTGTTTAATAGCTTGAGATTGGATAATATACAAGATGTTTTAAAATATTTAAGTCAATTTGATATTGATGAGAATAAGGTTACATTGCTTGGAAGTGGTAACCCTAGAAGAGAATTTATTTACGTGGATGATGTTGCAGATGCATGTATTTTTACAATGGATAAAATTGATGCTTCTATGTTGAAAAAATATGATGAAAATTTTCATAATACTCACTTGAATCTAGCTGATGGCAAGGATTGCTCAATTAAAGAAGTTGCTTTTTTGATAAAAGACATTATAGGATATAAAGGGGATATCATTTTTGACTCTTCCAAGCTTGATGGAACAATGTTAAAGACAACCAATACTGAAAGAATTAGAAAATTAGGCTGGAAAGCAAAAATTAAGCTTGAAGATGGCATTAAAATGATGTATGAGTGGTATTTAAAAGAGCAAAATATAAGACAATAGGAAAAATCATGAGAAAAACAGTTTTAATCACAGGTTTTACAGGGCAAGTTGGTTCTCAAATGGCAGATTTTTTACTGGCAAATACAGATTATGATGTTATAGGTATGATGCGTTGGCAAGAACCTATGGACAATATCTATCATTTAAGTGATAGAATTAATAAAAAAGATAGAATTTCCATTTTTTATGCAGATTTAAATGACTATTCTAGTATTCAAAAACTTTTTGAAAGCAGGCACCCTGATTTTATTTTTCATCTAGCAGCTCAATCTTATCCTAAAACTTCTTTTGATATACCTATAGAAACATTACAAACAAATATCATAGGCACAGCAAATATTTTGGAAAACATTAGAATTTTAAAGGTGAAAGATGACTATGATCCCGTAGTGCATGTTTGCTCTTCAAGCGAAGTTTATGGCAAGGCAAAAGCAGGTATTAAGCTTAATGAAGAAACTGCTTTTCATGGAGCAAGTCCTTATAGTATAAGCAAAATCGGCACTGATTATTTAGGAAGATTTTATGGCGAAGCTTATAATATTCGCACTTTTGTTACAAGAATGGGAACACATAGTGGCCCAAGACGAAGTGATGTGTTTTTTGAAAGCACGGTGGCAAAGCAAATTGCACTCATTGAAGCGGGTTATCAAGAGCCTGTTGTTAAGGTTGGAAATCTTTCAAGTGTAAGAACTTTTCAAGATTGTCGTGATGCTATAAGGGCTTATTATCTACTTTCTCTTGAAAGTGAAAAAGGAAAAGTTCCTTGTGGGGAAGCTTTTAATATAGCAGGAGAAGAGGCTTTTAAACTTCCTGAGGTTATAGAAATTCTTTTAGGATTTTCCACAAGAAAAGATATCAAAGTAGAGCAAGATGAAGAAAGACTGCGTCCTATTGATGCAGATTATCAAATGTTTGATAATACAAAAATCAAAAGTTTTATTAACTGGAAACCTTTAATTCCTGCTAGACAGATGTTTGAAGATTTATTAAATCATTGGAGAGATGAGATTAAAAGAGGAAGAATCCCTTTAAATCGTTAGCAATAAAGGAAAATTATGAAAAAAATTATTCGATCTCAAACCCCTCTAAGATTAGGTCTTGCAGGGGGTGGAACTGATATAAATTTATATTGTGATAAATATATAGGTTATGTTTTAAATGCTACGATTTCTCTTTATATACATTGCACTCTTATAGAAAGAGATGATAAAAAAATTATTTTTGATTCCCCTGACACTAATGCTTATGCAGAATATGAAAGTAAAGAGAAATTAGACAATGATGGAAATTTAGATATTTTTAAGGCTATTTATAATCGCCTAGTGAAAGATTTTATTAAAAAACCTTTAAGTTTTTCTCTTCATACTTATTCTGATGTGCCAAGTGGAAGCGGTTTAGGCGGAAGCTCAACTTTAGTTGTAGGCATTATAAAAGCTTTTGCAGAATGGCTTAATTTGCCTTTAGGGGATTATGAAGTAGCAAAACTTGCATATGAAATAGAACGTGAAGATATGGGCATAGTAGGAGGAGCACAAGATCAATACGCCGCAACTTTTGGCGGCTTTAATTTTATGGAATTTTATGATCAAAAAAAAGTCATAGTTAATCCTTTACGCATTAGAAATTGGATAGTTAGTGAGCTTGAAGCTAGAATGGTGCTTTATTTTACAAATATTACAAGAGAAGCAAAAGATATAGAAGAGCATAAAAAAGGAAAACTTGGAGATGAAAAATCCCTTGAGGCCATGCATGCCATAAAGCAAGATGCTATAAAGATGAAAGAAGCTTTATTTAAGGCGGATTTTGATACTTTGGCGAAAATTTTAGGTAAGTCTTGGCAGTCAAAAAAAATCATTTCAGAAATCGTTAGCAACGATGAGCTTGAAAGAATTTATAAACTTGCTATAGATAATGGAGCTTACAGTGGTAAAACCAGTGGAGCAGGAGCTGGTGGATTTATGTTTTTCTTTGTGGATCCTACTAAAAAATACAATTTAATTAAAGCTTTAAGCAAAGAACAAGGCTGGGTGCAAGATTTTTCATTTACAAAAGAGGGGGTTAAATCATGGAGAATTTAAATTCCTATATAAAAGGACATTTTACAGATTCTATTTTAGTAAAAGAGCAAATTTTAAAAGATGAGAATTTGATAACTCTTATTAAAAATGCTTCATTAGAAGTCATAAAAGCTTACAAAAATGGCAATAAAACCTTGCTTGCAGGAAACGGTGGTAGTGCAGCAGATGCACAGCACATCGCAGGGGAATTTGTAAGTAGATTTTATTTTGATAGACCAGGGATCGCAAGTATTGCACTTACTACAGATACAAGTATTTTAACAGCTATTGGCAATGATTATGGTTATGAAAATTTGTTTGCTAGACAAGTGCAAGCTCAAGGTGTTAAGGGAGATGTTTTTATAGGAATTTCTACAAGCGGAAATAGTAAAAATATCCTAAAGGCTCTAGAACTTTGTAAGCAAAAAGAAATCATAAGTATAGGCTTAAGCGGAGCTAATGGTGGGGCTATGAATGAACTTTGTGATTATTGTATAAAAGTACCTTCAACTTGCACACCAAGAATTCAAGAAGCACATATTTTGATAGGGCATATTATTTGTGCTATTGTCGAAGAAGAGCTTTTCGGTAAAGGTTTTTCTTGCAAGCAATAATACTTTGTGGTGGCTTAGGAACAAGGCTTAAAAGCGTTATAAAAGACATTCCAAAGCCTATGGCACCGATAAATAATAAACCTTTTTTAGAATTTATTTTTGAGTATCTTAAAAGGCAAGGTATAAAAGAAGTAATTTTAGCGGTATCATACAAATATGAAGTGATAAAAGAGTATTTTAAAGATGAGTTTTTAGGCATAAAAATAAAATACAGCATCGAAAAAGAGCCTTTAGGAACAGGTGGAGCTATAAAAGAAGCTTTAAAATTTATAAAAAATGAAGCTTGTGTTTTAAATGGCGATACTTTTTTTGACATAGATTTAAACAAATTAAAGTTAAATGGAGGTAAAATTTACCTTGCTTTAAAGCAAATGAATGATTTTGATAGATATGGTACAGTAAATGTTGATAAGCAGGGATTTGTGATTTCCTTTGAGGAAAAAATATTTAAAACACAGGGTTTAATCAATGGTGGAATTTATCTTTTAACTAAAGATATTTTTAATGAATTTGATTTAGAGAAAAAATTTTCTTTTGAAGAATTTTTGCAAGAAAATTATAAAAAACTAAAGGCTAGAGCTTGTATTTTTGATGATTATTTTATAGATATTGGCGTGCCTGAGGATTATTATAATTTTATAACCAACCAAAGCCATTTTTAAAGAAGAAACCCTATGTATAACCCAAACTCAGCTATAGAAAGAATAAAAAATCATTTAGCTTATAAACTAGGTCAAACTGTGATAGAACATAGACATAATGGGGGGGGGTATATAGCATTATTTAAAAAACTTTATCAAATAAAAAGACAACATAAAAAAGAACAACAAATTTATCAACAAACCATACAAATCTTTCCTCAACTTAAATATCCAAGTTTGGAAACATGTCCTGATTATAGTGAATCCCTAAGATATAAATTTCATTTATCTTATATGCTGGGAGAAGTTTTAATCAAAGCTGATGTGAATAAGTTTAAAGATGGGTATTTTTTTCTTTTTAAAAATATAGAACAAACCAAAAAAGATTATAAAATAATAAAAGAAATTTTAGATCTTTCTAAAAAGTTTGAAGAAAATATTTATATTATACTTGCTGAAAATAAAAATTTATTCATGTGTAATTTGGATAATTTGAAAATTATTTTAGACTTGCATAAAAATTATATACCAGCATTAAAAGTTATTTTTCAAAATTTTAATTATACGCTAAATCATTTGGAAATGATACAAGAATGGTTATTGTCAAGTGATTTTAAGCAAAGATTTCAAGATGTAAATCATCCTTATCCTTCTTTACTTGACCCTAAAAAACTTAATGATCAAGCAGAAAAAATAAATTATCATAATATTTCAGGCGAATTAGCTTGGAAAATGAATTTACCATTGCCTGAAAATTATAAATTAATATGGTTATGGGCTGCATGCAGTGGAACAATGGCTATTTATACATTTTTTAATTATTCAGATATTTCAACTATTAATGCAAATGGTTGGGAAGATGAAAAAAAAGTTTATATCGATAATTATACGTATATATTAAGCAAAAAAACACATGTAGCAATAGCTCCAAGAGTGTTTGAAAATAATGATAAAATTTATTATTTATTTACTAGCAATGTTCCTTTATTATATATATGTAGAGATCCAATATCAATTATCAGGCATGCAATAAATCATATAGGTGACCAAAATAGCAAAATAAAACCAATGATGAAACAGATAACTTTAAATTCAAATTTTAAAGAGCTTTTTCCAGAAATACTTTACTGGTATTCTAATTCAAGTAAACCTGAATTGAGTAGCTTGATAAAAGTTTTAGATAATTATGAACTTTACTTTAAATCATATCAAAGAATTAAAATTTTAAAAAAAGATGTATTGTGTTTTGAACTTAATGAAATCTCTGGTTTAAATGCTCGAAAAACATTTGATTTTATAGCTGATAAATTTTTTAATGTAAAATGCGATTATTCTTTTTTTTCTAAAAGAATTAATCGCCATCAAGGTGATTTGGTTGTGCTTCCAGTTGTATATTCTATTGTTATAGGTGAAATTTGTATTAATATAGTAATTACTACAAAAAATCTTATGTATTTCAATTCTTTAGAGCCTAAGATGACAAATGAAGACTATATTGACATTACTTCTGAAATTTTTAAAGAAAGAAAGTTAATGTTTGATAATATTATTTTGTTAATAAAACAAAAAGAATATAATATTTTAAAGAATAATCAAAAATGTTTTATAGATAGCAAAAAATATTTAAATGGTTATATGGATGCGTTTGAAGAGAATGAGATAAAGATTAAAAACAATCTTATTACAGAAGAAGAAATTTTGCAATATTTGCAAATGAGAAAAGATTTGCGATTAAAATTAAAAGATATTTTAGATGAAGAATTAAATTTTATAAAAATAAATTATCCAAAGTATTTAAAACAATGGAAATATTATCAAAAATTTGAGCAGATGTGTAATGAAACATAATTTAACTATTTGGCTTACAGGTTTGGCAGGAAGTGGTAAAAGTTATATAGCGCAAGCATTGTATAGAAAATTAAAAGAGAAATATGACAATGTTATCTATCTTGATGGAGATGAGTTAAGAGAGCTTTTGGGATATTTTTCCTATGATAAAAAAGGTCGTATGGATGTATCCTTTAAACGATCTGATTTTGCTCGTTTTTTAAGCAATCAGGGAATGATAGTTATTGTAAGTGCGATTTCTATGTGGAATGAAATTTATGAGTATAACCGCAAATATTTAAAAAATTATTTTGAAATTTATATAAAATGTGAATTTGAAGAGTTGAAAAGACGCGATAAAAAGAATTTATATACCCAAGCTTTAAAGGGTGAAATTTCAAATGTCGTGGGTGTAGACATTCCGTATGATGAACCAAAAGCTGATTTAGTTATTGATAATACTCAAATGACAGCGCTTGATGATAAGGTTTGCCTTATTTTAACAGCACTTTCTCAAAATTTAGATAATTCAAAGTGCGAATAAATGTTACAAGTTACTTATGAAAATTTCCTAGATTTAAAATATTTTGCTAGCAGTGTGTTCTATCCTTTAGAAGGTTTTATGAATTATGAAGAATATAAAAAAGTAATTTATGAAATGCAACTTTTAAATGGTGAAATATGGACCTTGCCTATTACTTTAGAAGTGGATGATTTTAAAGATATTTATGTAGGACAAAAGCAAGATTTATATTATCAAGACAAATTTATAGGAAATATTCAAATCGAAGATAAATTTTGTGTTCAAGATCAGGATCTTTATGAAATTTTTCAAACCAAAGATGAAAAACATCCTGGTATTATTAAAGAAAAAAAACGCTCTTCTTTGCGTGTTGGCGGCAAGATAGAACTAAAAGAAGAATTTTATAAAGATTCTTTATATAAAAATATCTTAAAAGATGTTTTTAATGCTAATATTAAGACTATAGTGGGTTTTCAAACAAGAAATCCTATCCACAGAGCTCATGAACATTTACAAAGAATTGCACTTGAAATTTGTGATGCTTTGTTTATTAATCCTCTAACAGGCTGGAAAAAACAAGGGGATTTTACCGAAGCAGCAGTAATGAATGCTTATAAAACTATGTTTGATGAGTTTTATCCTAAAGATAGAGTTTATATTCAAGGTTTACAAACTGCTATGCGTTATGCAGGTCCTAAAGAAGCTATTTTTCACGCTCTACTTAGAAGAAATATGGGTTGTACTCATTTTATCATTGGCAGAGATCATGCAGGAGTGGGGGGTTATTACGGAATTTACGAGGCACAAAAGTTGGCTAAAGATCTATCAGCACGTTATGATTTAGGTATAGATTTTTTACTTTTAAAAGAACCTTATTATTGTTCTAAATGCCAAAAGATTGTGAGTGAAAAAAATTGTGCACATTATAAAGAATATAGAATCGCAATTAGCGGTACACAAATCAGAAAGGATTTAAGCGAAGGTAAAATTCCTAGTGAACTTATGATGCGTTCAGAAATTTCTGCTAGTATACTTGCTTTAGGTAGAGAAAATATTTTTATTGATTAAAGGATTGACAATGAAAAAACTTATTTTAACAATAGGTCCTAGTTTAGGTGGAAAGATAAATCTTAATCAAATTCATCAAGATAAATTTATTTATAGAATCAATGGAGCTCATGGAGATATAGAGAGTATTAAAAATACTATTATTAATTTAAGAAAACAAAAAGCTGATATTGATATTTTGATTGATTTACCAGGAAATAAAATTAGAACTTCAGGGATTAGCGAGGCTATTCAAGTAGAAAAAGATAAAGATTTTTCTTTAAGAATTGATCAGTTTAACTATAAAGATTTTTATAAGCTTGTTAAACCAGGCATGGAAGTTTATGCAAATGACAGTGTATTTTTATTTATCGTAAAAGAAGTTAATAATAAAGAAATTATATTTACATCTAAAAGTACTGGTTTGCTTTTAAATAATAAGGGTATGCATGTAAGAAACTTACATAATAATATTCCTTTTTTGTTTGAAAAAGACAAGGAACTTATAAAGCTTTGCAATGAGTTTAATATAACCTATGTAGGAGCTTCTTTTGTAAGAAAAGCAAATGATATACAAGAAATAAAACAAGTGCTTCATTCAAATACTAAGATTATTTCTAAAATTGAAACTTTGGAAGCAGTAAATAATTTATACAGTATTTTGCAGGAAGTAGAATATATTTTGATCGATAGAGGAGATTTATCTACAGAAATCGGCATAGAAAAAATTCCACGTTTTCAAAATTATATTGTAGAAATGGCACATCATAATGCAATTAAAGTATTTTTAGCTACGCAAATTTTAAAAAATATGGAAGAAAAGCCTATTCCTACTATTGCAGAAATTGATGATTTATATAATATCGCAAAAAGTGGAGTTTTTGGTGTGCAACTTTCTGAAGAAACAGCTGTAGGACACTATGTAGAAGAATGTGTTAAGATTTTAAATTTAATACAAGATGAAATCAATAATGAAAAAATCATTCTTTAGGAAGGTAATATGAAATTTGAATCTTTAAGTCCTGAGAATATTAGTATTATATTTTTATCTTTAGGAGTTTTATTATTTTCTTCTTTTGTTTTTGGAAAATTATTTACTTTATTTAAAGCCCCAAAAGTAATTGGTGAAATTTTTGGTGGTTTTGTTTTGGGGGTAAGTGGTTTGTATATTTTTGCTCCTGATTTACTTACAGATATCTTTAATGGATTTAATGAGCAAGGCAAGATATTAAATATTTTTTATCAATTAGGTTTGATATTTTTAATGTTTATTGCAGGGTTTAATACACAAATTAGTTTTGAAAAACAAAACATTAAGATTATTTCTACTTTATTTTTAGGTGGTACTTTTTTATCTGCTGGTGTGGGATATTTTTTTATTGATTATTTTAAAGAGAGTTTTATTGGAATAAAGGGGAATGATTTATCTTTTGATTTGGTTTTTTTGATAGCCATTGCTGTAACTTCCATACCTGTAATATCAAAAATATTTTTTGATATAGGAGTGATTAAAACAAGATTTGCAAGCATAGTTTTAACCACCTCAACAATACAAGATTTGTTTTTATGGATTTTACTAAATATTACTATTAATGCTGCAACAAATCAAGATTTAACTTTAATGAGCAATCTTAAAACTGCTTTTCTTACTTTATTTTTATTTATAGCTGTGAAGGTAATTTCTCATTTCTTTGAAAAAATTTCTTTTCGCATGAATACAATTGATTTTTTTACTTTAAGCTTTGTTGTGTTATTTTTATCTATAGCTTTTTTAAATATGATTCATATCAATCCTATGTATACTTCATTTCTTGTAGGTTTTTTAATAAAAAATATTTTAAATAATCATCAAGAATTAAGAGAAAAAGTTGGTGGTCTTTCAGATATGGTTTTTTCATTTTTTATTCCTATTTATTTTGCTTTAATCGGTATTCAATTAAATATTATGCATGAATTTTCTTTTAGTATGTTTATATTCTTCCTAGTTCTTGCGTGTTTATTGAAATTTTTAGGTTGTTATGTAGGATTAAATTTTGTTAAAATTTCTAATATTTCAAGAATTAATTTTGCAATTACTATGAATGCTAGAGGTGGTCCAGGAATAGTTTTAGCGAGTGTTGCCTATTATTATCAGATTATTAATGTAAGTTTTTTTACAACACTTATTTTAACTGTTTTAATTTCTTCGATGATGGCGGGTTATTGGTTGAGATATCAAAAAAATAAAAATATAAATATTTTTTCTGAATTTTGATAAAAATTATAGAATTGAATTTTTGATATAAAAAATTTGTTATAATTCTTTTAAAAATATTTTTAAAAGAAATATTTATGAAGTATTACTCAACATCAAAAAAACTTATTGCTAATGTTAGAAATTTTTATACCATTTCTTTGTATAAGAAAAATTTAAAAATAAATAAAGATGACCTTTTCTTTGGCTGGGGACGCAAAAAATCAGGTTTAAAAGCTATGAATTTAGCTAAAAAATATAAGGCTAAATTCATACTTTTAGAAGATGGATTTATCCGCTCATTAAACTTAGGGGTTGAAAATAGCCCAAGTTTTTCTATGGTTAAAGATGATATAGGCATTTATTATGATGCAACAATGCCTTCAAAGCTTGAAAATCTTTTAAATACTTATGAATTTAAAGATGAAGAAATCAAGCAAGCTAAAAAAGCTATAGAGCTTATCAAAAAATATAAAATTAGCAAGTATAATAACAATCTTGATATCCCAGATGATTATTTTCAAAAAGATGAAAAACGCGTTTTAATCATCACTCAAACGGCCAATGATGCCTCGCTTGAATTTGGGCTTGCTAAAGATTTTAAAACTGTCGATATGATAAAAGATGCCATAAAAGAAAATCCTAAATCTAAAATTTATATAAAAATCCATCCTGATGTTTTAAGCGGTAAGAAACAAAGTGATTTAGATATAAATTCCTTACCTAAAGAATGTATTTTAATCACTGAAAATTTTAATCCCATAGCCTTGCTTGAGTTTTTTGATAAGGTTTATACCAAAACTTCTGGTATGGGTTTTGAAGCTTTGATGCAAGAATGTGAGTGTATTTGTTATGGTATGCCTTTTTATGCAGGTTGGGGTCTAACAAAAGATAAATTAGAGTGTAAAAGAAGGATGCAAAAAAGAAGTTTAGAAGAAGTTTTCTATGCCGCTTATATACTTTATAGCGAGTATTTTAATCCTTATTTAAATCAAAAAAGTAATATTTTTGATACTATTCAAACTTTAGCAAAATATAAAGATATAGAAAAGGTAAATTCTAACAGGCTTTTTATGCTAGGTTTTACTTTATGGAAAAGGCATTTTATCAAGCCTTTTTTTAATGCTAAAGATAATGAAATTATTTTTTTAAATTCTTTAAAATCTTTAGCTAGATATAAACTTAAAGAAAATGATAAATTTTTCATTTGGGGTAAAAAATATGATGAAAATACTCTTAAAAATTTGCTTTTAACAAAGGCAAAAGAGCAAAATTTAACTAATTTTACTCCTAAAATTTCTTTAGTTGAAGATGGATTTATTCGCTCAATTTCTTTAGGTTCTGATCTTACGCGCCCTTTTTCTTTAATCGTTGATGATAAAGGACTTTACATAGATCCAAATAAAGCAAGTAAATTAGAAGAGCTTTTGCAAAATGAAATTTTTGATGAAAATATACTAAATAGGGCAAAAAATATTATAAAAATCTTACTTGAGAACCGCTTTTCAAAATATAATGGCTTAAAGCATGAAAATTTAAAGATTAATGCCAAAATAGGACAAAAGATTATTTTAATCCCTGCTCAAGTTGAAGATGATGCTTCAATGATTTTAGGAGGTTTTGGCTTATCTACTCTTGATTTGCTTAAGGAGGTGCGTGCTAAAAATCAAGATGCTTATATCATCTTTAAGCCTCATCCTGATGTGTTAAGTGGCAACCGTGTGGGTTTAAAAGATGAAACACGCATCTTGGAATTTTGTGATGAGATTGTAAAAGATTGCAGTATTGATAGTGCTATAAAAATTGCTGATGAAATTCACACTATTACTTCTACAAGTGGTTTTGATGCTCTTTTAAGAGCTAAAAAAGTTTTTACTTACGGCATGCCTTTTTATGCGGGCTGGGGTTTAACAAAAGATAAATATAAATGCGAAAGAAGAACAAAAAAACTAAGCCTAGAAGAGCTTGTAGCAGGTGCTTTGATAGCATATCCAAGATATATAAATCCTAAAACAAAAACTTTATGTGAAATTGAAGTTTGTTTAGATATAATGCTAAATTTACAAAAAGCTTATTTTTCAAAAAAACATATAAAATTGGCAATAGATTTTAAAACTTTTATGCTTAGAAAAATAAGAAGATTTTATGAATTTTTAGCAAAGAAATGAGATTTAGCACTAAAATTAAAAAAGAATTTAGCGGTAAAAATGTTTTACTCTTGCAAGGGCCTGTGGGAAATTTTTTTCATCATCTTGCAATGAAAATGAAAAAAAACCAAACCAAAGTTTTTAAACTCAATTTTAACGGTGGAGATTTTTTTTTCTATCCTAGTGGAACAAGGTGTAAATGTGATGAAAAAGATCTTGAAAATTTCTATAGAGATTTTTTTCAAAGCAAAAAAATCGATGCTATTTTAATGTATAATGATTGTCGTATTATACATGCTAAGGCTATTAAAGTGGCTAAAGAATTAGGAATTGAAATATGGATTTTTGAAGAAGGATATTTAAGACCTTATTGTATTACTTTGGAAAAAGATGGGGTGAATGCAAATTCTTCTTTACCGCGTGATAAAAATTTTTATCTTTCTCAAAATATTTTTACCCAAGAAAGCATAAAAGAAATTCCAGGTGGATTTAAATTTATGGCTTTTGATGCTTTTTTGTATTGGTTGTTTGCTTTTATTTTGGCTCCATTTTTTAACAACAAACTTCATCATCGCACTTTATATCCTTTTGAATTTTTATTTTGGTTTAGATCTTTATATAGAAAATATCTTTATAAGATTACAGAAAAAAAACTAAATGAAAAGATTTATAATTTAGAAAAAAAGTACTTTTTGGCGATTTTACAAGTTTATAGCGATACGCAAATTAAATATCATTACAAAAAAAGCATAGAGCACTTTATAGAAGAAACCATACTTTCTTTTGCAAACCATGCAAGAGCTAAATCTTATCTAGTTTTTAAACACCATCCTATGGATAGGGGTTATAAGAATTATTCTAAACTCATAAATGATTTAAGTCAAAAATATCATGTAGAAGGAAGGGTTTTATATGTTCATGATACCCACTTGCCAGTTCTTTTAAGAAAGGCTTTAGGTTGTATTACTATAAATTCAACAGTAGGTCTTAGTGCTATTTTAGAAGGCTGTCCGACTAAGGTTTGTGGCAATGCTTTTTATGATTTTGAAGGCTTATCTTATCCAAAAAAACTTCAATTTTTTTGGCGTGAAGCTCATGCTTATAAACCCAATCCTGTTTTGGTGTGTAATTTTAAGAAATATCTTTTACAAACTAATCAATTCAACGGCAATTTTTATAAAAATTTCTTTTTAGACAAATAAGACTAAAAAGCTTTGATTAAGAGAGCTTTTAAAGCAAAGTTGTTATAATTAAAAGTAAAAAGAAATATTGTATGGATAGGGAAGTATTTTATATAGCAGGATATGATCCTAAAAGTTATAGATTTTATTATGATTTATTTAAAAAAAACCTAAAAGATTATTCTCATGCTTTTAACATTAAGACTGATTTAAGTAAAATTGAAAAAAATGAGCAATTTCCTTTTTTTAAAATTTCTTGCGAGGGAGTGCAAACTAAATATCATTTTTTAACATGGAATGATATTGTTAAGAAAAATTGGTCAGAAAATTATAAAGATGCCTTAGCAGATTGTTATAGTTTTTTTAGAATTTATACTATCACAGGACTTTTTATCAAATTTGGCAAAGAGTCGATTTATCAACTTATCACAGGTTATTATCCTTTTTTTTATGTGTTATTTTCTTTACTATTTTCTTTGGTTTTAGCTTTTGGAAGTTTTGTTTTTTTGCAAAATTATATGCATTTTTCTTTAGCTATCATCATAGGATGTTTTTTAGGATTTTTGCTAAATCATTTTTTATTTAAATTAGGTAAGAAATTAGCTGTATTTTGGATAGCAAGAATTTGTGCTTTTTGTGCTACTTGGCAAGATAAAAAAATAGGCACTATGCAAGAAAGAATCAAGCTTTTTGCAAATACTATAGTAGATAAGCTAAAACAAAACGAAAGCAAACAAGATTATGAGCTTATTTTAGTAGCGCATAGTGTTGGAACTATAGTTTGTATAGAAGTTTTGGAGTGTATTTTAAGACAAAATTTAGATTTATCTTTACTTCGTAAATTAAAAATTCTTACTTTAGGAGAATGCATACCTTTAGTGAGTTATCAAAAAAAAGCGGATGAATTTAGAAAGAAGCTTGAATTTGTTTCAAGGTTTGATTTAAAATGGTATGATTACACATCGATTATTGATGGAGCATGTTTTCCTCAAGTGGATTTTTTCCGCACAAGTGCCGTAAATGCTAAATTTACACCCCCATTTTTAAGTGCTAAATTTCACACTTTATATGAAAAACATGAGTATAAAAAAATAAAAAGAGATAAAAACAAAGCGCACTTTTTATATCTTTATAGTATTAGTGTTAAAGGTGATTATGATTTTTTTTCTTTTATTATAATGCCTAAATTTTTAGAAGAAAAGGTAAAAATATGAGTGAATGTCCCTTTTTTCCAAAACCTTATAAAAATAAGGCTTCTACACTTTTAACTTTTTTGTTAAAACGTAGATCTTGGCTTGATGGGCTTTATGAGCGTAGTTATAAAATGCAAACAGGCTATGTGAAGATGCCAAATTTTGATCTTTATGTCATAAATGACACTAAAGAAGTTAAAAGAATGATGGTTGATGAGGTTAGAGAATTTCCTAAAAGTGCATTTTTGCATGAGCTTTTAAGTCCGCTTTTAGGAGAGAGCATTTTTACTACAAATGGTGAAGTTTGGAAAAAGCAAAGAGAGCTTTTGCGTCCAAGTTTTGAAATGACTCGTATCAATAAAGTGTTTAATCTTATGAGTGAAGCTGTAGCAGATATGATGGATCGTTTTAGTAAGTATCCAAATCATGCTATTATCGAAGTAGATGAGGCTATGACTTTTATTACCGCTGATGTGATTTTTCGCACCATTATGTCTTCAAAACTCGATGAGGAAAAAGGTAAAAAAATCTTAAATGCCTTTGTGACTTTTCAAGAGCAAAGTGTGCATACAGCCATGCGTCGTATGTTTCGTTTTCCAAAATGGCTTTCTTATGTTTTAGGAGATCGTAAGCGTGCTAAGGCCGGAGATGTGATCAGACAGGTTTTAAGTGACATCATAAAACCAAGATATGATATGGCAGATAATGCAGAATTTGAAGATATTTTAGGATCTTTGCTTTTAGTAGTGGATGCGGATACAAATAAGCGTTTTTCTTTTGAGGAAATTTTAGATCAAGTGGCTATGCTTTTTTTAGCAGGACATGAAACCACAGCAAGTTCTTTGACATGGACGCTTTATTTGCTTAGTCTTTATCCTAAGGAGCAAGAAAAAGCTTATGAGGAGATTACTCAGGTTTTACAGGGTGGAGCCATTGAAATTTCGCATCTAAGACAGTTTAAATACTTAACAAATATTTTTAAAGAATCTTTAAGACTTTATCCTCCTGTTGGATTTTTTGCAAGAGAGGCAAAAAAAGATACTCAAGTTAGAGATAAGCTTATTAAAAAAGGTTCTGGGGTGGTGATTGCTCCTTGGCTGATACACAGACATGAAGAATTTTGGACAAATCCACATGGATTTAATCCTTCTCGTTTTGAGGGAGAATACAAAAAAGATGCTTATTTGCCTTTTGGGGTAGGGGAAAGAATTTGTATAGGACAAGGTTTTGCTATGCAAGAAGCGATTTTGATTTTGGCTAATATTTTAAAAACTTACAAATTAGAACTTGAAGAAGGTTTTGTACCTGATGTAGTAGGGCGTTTAACAGTGCGTTCGGCTAATGGTATGAGGATAAAATTTAGCAAAAGAAAGCTATGAAAAGAGTTAGAACTAAAATTCGCGCCAATTTTCGTCGTCGTGTAAAACGCACCTTAAAAGGAAGCTTAAAAGAAAAATTAGCAGGGACTATTCTGCTTTGCGCTATAGTACCTTTAGCAGTTTTAGGATATCTTTTTATTGTGATTATAGGAACTTTTTTTAATACTGCACGAGCAAGACAGGGTGTTAGAGCCTTAGATCATTTTGTAAATGCAAGCTTGTTTAATGGCTATGCTTGGGAGAGCGTTTCTTCTCATGCGTGGCGTGAAAGAAATCGCAAAAAATGGGCAAGGATTGTTATAAAAATCACAGATTTTTTTCAAAAAGATCATTGTAAAAGAGCAAATAAAAGAGAACAACCTGTGGTGGATTTCATACTTTCAAGAAATTTAGACAAGCAAACTATAGGAAAATAATCAAACTATAGCCACTATGGCTATAGCAAAACCATTATCATGAGAAATGCTTAGAGAAGTTTGAGTGATATTAAAATCTTTTGTAATTTTTTGAGAATATTTTAATTTAGGCGCGTTTTTTTCATCTTTTGATATTTCAATATCAAAAAAACTGCATAATTCACAAATTCCAACACCTAAAGCCTTGCTAGCGGCTTCTTTAGCAGCCCAAAGACCTGCTAGAGTTGCTGGATTTTTAATGAGTATTTGTTCTTTTGGGCTTAGAAATTTATCCAAAAAATTTTTGCCATGTCTAGAATGAATTTTTTCTATCCTAGAAATGGCGATGATATCACAGCCTACACGCATCAAGAAACTACAAAATCCGTAAAATAAACATTTTTAATAAAGCCATCGGTTAAAATTTCATTGATTTTTCCAACTAGCTCATCTTTTAAACGTTCTTTGCCTTTTTGTGTACTTACTTCTTCAAAAGTTTTAGCTGTTAATGTACGAATAATAATATCACGGATCACTGGAACTTTTTTGTCAAGTTCAGGTTTTAAAAGTTCACTATTTTGTTCTAGTTCTATAGTGCATTTTACATATCTTGAGCCGCTATCGCTAAGTAAATTTAGGGTAAAAGGATCAAGTGGATACATAGGACCTATATTGGCAAAATCACTACCTCGCTGGGTAGGAGCTGAAACTTTAGGTTTATCGGCTTTTGCTTCTTCTTTTGGAGCTTCTTTGACTTCGCTTTCATCACTTGAACTGCTTGAAATAAGCCAAGCAATCACTCCCATAATACTAAGAAGTAAAACAAAAAGTAAAATAACAATAATAATTACAAGTGAACCGCCTTTTTTCTTTTTCGTTTCTTCGTTTTCTAATTCTTCATCCATAAATTTTCCTTCATTTAGTGAAATTAATGTAAAATTGTAGCAAAAATTTCTTTTCTATCCAAATTTGCTTTAGAAAAACGATAAATTTAGGTCAAAGAAGAGATGAATTTGAAGGAAAAAAATGTTAGATGTGATTTTTAGAGAATATGATATAAGAGGACTTTATGGTAAAGAACTAAATGAAAAAAGTGTTAAGGCTATAGGTTTTTGCTTAGGACAAACCATGCTAAATAAAGGCTGTAAAAATGTAAGTGTGGGTTATGATGCAAGATATAGTGCAAATGAACTTTTTAATTATCTAGTGAGTGGACTTAACAAAGCGGGAATAAAAATCTATGATATAGGGCTTGTACCAACTCCATTGGGATATTTTAGTCTTTATGAGGGCTTGAAATTTGATGCAAATGTTATGATAACAGGCTCTCATAACCCAAAAGATTATAATGGTTTTAAAATCACTATCAATAAAGAAAGTTTTTTTGGCGTGGAATTAAAAGAGTTTTCAAAAGAAGTTTATAAGCATTTAGATGATGATATTGAAGAAAATTTAGAAGTAGAAAAATACGATATTTTAAGCCTTTATGTGAAATTTATGTGCGAGCAATTTAGCTTTTTAAAGGATTTTAATTATAAATTTGGCGTTGATTGCACAAATGGTGCGGCTGGAGTGGTGATAGAGCCTTTAATTAAAGCTTTAAATTTAAAAGCTCATGTAATGTTTGCAGAGCCTGATGGACAGTTTCCAAACCATGCTCCAGATCCTACAGAAGAAGAAAATTTAAGTGCGATTAGAGAGTTTTTAAATCAAAATCAAGATTATTCTTTAGCTTTTGCTTTTGATGGGGATGCTGATAGAATGGTTGCTTTGAGTAAAACTCATGTATTTTGTGGGGATGAGCTTTGTTATTTGTTTGCTAAAAATATTCCTAGTCCACGCATTTTAGGCGAGGTAAAATGTTCTAAAAATCTTTTTGATGAAGTGGCTAAATTTGGAACTATTTTTATGGGAAAAACAGGACATTCTAATATCAAAAAAATGATGAAAGAAAAAGATATTGATTTAGCTGCTGAAGTGAGTGGGCATATTTTCTTTAAACATAGATATTTTGGTTATGATGATGGAATTTACGCATTTTTAAGAGCCTTAGAACTTGTTTATAAAGGTTTTGATTTAGAAAGTATGATTAAAGCTTTACCAAAACTTTATACTACGCCTGAAATTAAAATTCCTGTAAATGAAGAAGAAAAATTTAAACTTGTGGAAGAATTTCAAAAAGAGATTGAAAAAGGAGCTTTAAAAGGTGTTAAAAGTCTTTGTGAAATCGATGGAGCTAGGATAGATTTTGGCGATGGATGGGCTTTGCTTCGTGCATCTAACACCAGCCCTTATCTTATCACACGCTTTGAAGCAACTTCTTTAGAAAGAGCAAAAGAGCTTGAAAGTATGGTATTTGCTTTATTTGATGATATAAAAGCTAGGCCTAAGAATTGATGAGATAATATTTCGCGATTTAAATTTATTTTAAAAAGGAATTAAAAATGAAAAAAATACTTGTTCTACTTTCGTTGTGCGCCTTTGCTTTTGGTACAAGTGAATGTGATAGAAAAATCGATCGTATCAATAAAGAAATCAGTTTTTCTAAAGCACATAATGATACAGCTAGAACTTTAAGCTTAGAGCTTGCTTTAAAACAAGTACAAAATGATTGTGCTAAAGATCCTATGTTTTATGATAAAAAGTTAGAAGCTAAAAAACTTAAAGAACAAGAAGTGGAAAAAATCGAAAAAGAACTTGATGCTTTAAAAAAACAAAAAGATTATATGAGTAAGGCTGAGTATAAAGCTAAAAAAGAAGCTTTAAAAGAACAAAAAGAGAAGATCAAAAAAGAAATTAAAGAATATATCGATAATCTCTAAAAATTAAAAGGCTAATTAAATTTTAGCCTTTTTAAACCCTACCTTTTTTAAGATTTTCTAATAATTCTTCTATATTATAAATTCCTCTGTGTTCTGGTGTTAAAAGATGGATTAAAATATCACCAAGATCAATCACGCTCCATTCTTCACTACTATCTATGTTTAAAAATTCCTCACCTTTGGCTTTAAGTTGTGTTTTAAGCTCATCGATCAAAGATAGAGCGTGTCTTTCTCCTAAAGTAGCTGCGATAATGACATATTTTACAAAGTATTCTTGCTCGCTCATGTCAATGGTTTTGATATCTTCAGCTTTTTTTTCATCTAAAATTTTAACGATTAAATCTATTCTTTCTTGCATTATTTTCCTTTAATTTTTGAAATTGTATCAATTTTTTTGTAATTTTTCATAATATTTTTTTACTTCATCTTTAATTTCTTCGCAAACTTCATTTGTATTTAAAGTATTGCGTATGAAAGAAGAAGCGATTTTTTTATCGGTTTTTAAATCTTTAAAATTCTTAGGAATTTCTATATCATTGCGATTGGCAATAACAAATTCTACTAAAGAATTAAGTTTTTCAAAATCATGCCAAAGATGAAGTTTTTCTAAATGATCTGCGCCGATTAAAAGATAAAATTTACTAGGATTATAAAGCTTATAAAGATACTTAACGCTTTCTATACTAGGAACAGGGCGTTTTTGCTTGGTTTCAAAATCACAAATTTCAACTTTTGGCAAATGTCCCCAAAGTTTTTTAACCCATAAAAATCTTTGCTTTTCATCAGCACTAAAACTTTGTTTAAAAGGGTTGATATAAGTAGGCATAATAATAAGCTTATCAATATCTAATTTTTCCAAAGCCTCTAAAACAACGCTATTGTGTCCATTATGTGGTGGATCAAAACTGCCACCAAAAAGTGCTATCTTCATTAAATTTTTAACCTTTTTTTTGTAGAATATTAACATTATATTTTGCAAAAGGAAATTAAATGGCTGTAAAAGTTGCTATAAATGGTTTTGGACGCATAGGCAGATGTGTTGCAAGAATCATCTTAGAAAGAAATGATATTGAGCTTGTGGCGATAAATGATACTACGGATATTGAACTTACAAAATACCTTTTTAAATACGATACAGTACATGGTGAATTTAAAGGCAGTGTTGATAGTGAAGGCGATGATTTAGTGGTAAATGGTAAAAAAATCAAAGTATTTAAAAGTCGCAATGTAAAAGATCTTGACTTTGCAAAACACGGCGCACAAATTGTTTTAGAGTGTACAGGAGCGCATTTAACTATGGCAAAATGTCAAGAATTTATAGATATGGGAGTACAAAAAGTGATCATGAGTGCTCCTGCAAAAGATGATACTCCTACTTATGTTTTAGGGGTAAATTCAGAACTTTACAAGGGTGAAAGCATTATTTCTAATGCAAGTTGTACAACAAATTGTTTAGGTCCTGTTTGTCGTGTTTTACAAGATAATTTTGGCATAGAAAAAGGACTTATGACAACAATACATGCTTATACAAATGGACAAAGTATTATTGATGCTAAAGCTAAAGATAAACGCCGTTCTCGTGCTGCAGCGCAAAATATCATTCCAACTTCTACAGGCGCAGCAAAAGCTATGAAACTTGTTATGCCTGAACTTAATGGCAAGCTTCATGGACAAAGTATGCGTGTGCCAGTGATTGATGTATCAAGCGTGGATTTAACTGCACAACTAAGCCGTAAAGTCAGCAAAGATGAAATCAATGAAGCTTTTAGAAAAGCTGCAACTACAAATTTAAAAGGCATTTTAATGGTAGATGATGATGAAAGAGTTTCAAGCGATTTTATCACTTGTTCTTATGGAGCTATTGTAGCAAGTGATTTAACTCAAGTGATTGCGGATGATTTTATCAAGGTAATTGCTTGGTATGATAATGAATGGGGCTATTCAAGTCGTCTAGTAGATATGGCAGTATATATTGCAAATAAGGCTTAATCATGAGTGATATTATTTCTATAAAAGACATTGATTTAGCTAAGAAAAAAGTTTTTATAAGATGTGATTTTAATGTTCCTCAAGATGATTTTTTAAATATCACTGATGATAGACGCATAAGATCAGCTATTCCTACGATAAGATATTGTTTGGATAATGGTTGTAGTGTGATTTTAGCCTCTCATTTAGGGCGTCCAAAAGAAATTAGCTCTAAATATTCTTTAGAACCTGTGGCTAAGCGTCTTGCTAGACTTTTAGATAAAGAAATTATTATGGCAAAAGATGTTATCGGCGAAGATGCAAAAACCAAAGCTATGAATTTAAAAGCGGGTGAAATTTTACTTCTTGAAAATTTGCGTTTTGAAAAAGGCGAAACTAAAAATGATGAAAATTTAGCCAAAGAACTTGCTTCTATGGTTCAAGTTTATATCAATGATGCTTTTGGAGTATGCCATAGAGCACATTCTAGTGTAGAGGCGATTACTAAATTTTTTGATGAAAAACACAAAGGCGCAGGATTTTTACTCCAAAAAGAAATTGATTTTGCAAGCAATCTTATCAAACATCCAGCACGTCCTTTTGTCGCTGTTGTTGGAGGTTCAAAGGTAAGCGGAAAACTTCAAGCATTGACAAATTTATTACCAAAGGTAGATAAATTAATCATAGGCGGAGGTATGGCATTTACTTTTTTAAAAGCCTTAGGTTATGATATAGGAAATTCACTTTTAGAAGAAGAGCTTTTAGAAGAAGCTAATAAAATTCTTACCAAGGGTAAAAATTTAGGAGTAAAAATTTATCTTCCAGTAGATGTTGTAGCCGCTCCTGCGTGTTCACAAGATGCACCGATGAAATTTGTTCCAGCGCAAGAAATTCCAAATGGTTGGATGGGTTTAGATATAGGACCTGCAAGTGTGAGACTTTTTAAAGAGGTGATTTCTGATGCGCAAACGATTTGGTGGAATGGACCTATGGGTGTTTTTGAAATTGATAAATTTTCAAAAGGTAGTATTAAAATGAGTCATTATATCAGCGAAGGACATGCAACTTCTGTTGTTGGCGGTGGCGATACGGCTGATGTGGTTGCGCGTGCAGGTGATGCAGATGAGATGACTTTTATTTCCACTGGAGGTGGTGCTTCTCTTGAACTTATAGAGGGTAAAGAACTTCCAGGTGTAAAAGCTTTAAGATCTAAGGAAAATGAATGATCTTTGCTGCAAATTTAAAATGCAATCACACAAGGGCAAGCTTTAAAATTTATGCTGAAATTTTAAATAAAACTATGGGGGCAAAATGCGATGATATTATCGTTTTCCCACCTAGTGTAGCATTTTTAGAAAATGAAAATAACTTCATACAAGGAGCGCAAAATTTTTATCCTTGTGTTAATGGTGCTTTTACAGGCGAGCTTGGAAAAGAACATTTGGACGAATTTGGGATCAAATGTGTTTTAATCGGGCATTCTGAAAGAAGAGCTTTAGGAGATGAAGCACTTATTAAGGCTAAATTTGATTTTGCTAAAGAGCATGGCTATAAAATTGTTTTTTGTATAGGTGAAAATTTAGATACAAAAAATTTAGGCAAGACTTTAGAGTTTTTAAAAAAACAACTTGAAATTATTGATTTAAATTATGAAAAACTCATCATTGCTTATGAGCCTATTTATTCTATAGGAACGGGAGTGAGCGCACAAGCTACAGATATTGCTAAAGTGCTTGAATTTTTAGCGAGTTTAACTAGGGTACCTTTGCTTTATGGTGGAAGTGTGAATGAAAATAATATCAAAGAAATTTTAAGTGTAAAACATTGTGGAGGAGTTTTGATAGGCTCTGCAGCTTTAAAAGTAGAAAATTTTATAAAATTAATCAAAGGATAAAAGATGATTATGAAGGGTAAAAAAGGCCTTATTGTAGGGGTTGCAAATAATAAATCTATCGCTTATGGCATAGCAAAAGCATGTTTTGTTCAAGGAGCCGAGCTTGCTTTTACTTTTTTAAATGATGCTTTAAAAAAACGCGTAGAACCTATAGCACAAGAGTTTAATTCTAATTTTGTTTATGAGCTTGATGTAAACAATAATGAGCATTTAGATTCTATCGCTGAAAAAATCAAAAAAGATTTAGGTGAGATTGATTTTGTAGTGCATGCGGTTGCTTTTGCTCCAAAAGAAGCTTTAGAAAATTCTTTTTTAGAAACTTCAAAAGAAGCTTTTGATATAGCTATGCAAACTTCTGTGTATTCTTTACTTTCTTTAACACGTGCGGTTTTACCTATTTTAAAAGATAAGGGTTCGATTTTGACTTTAAGTTATCTTGGAGGGGTTAAATATGTGCCTCATTATAATGTTATGGGTGTAGCAAAAGCTGCACTTGAAAGTTCTGTGCGTTATTTGGCAAGAGATTTAGGGGTAAAAGGAATCCGTGTTAATGCTATTTCAGCAGGTCCTATTAAAACTTTAGCAGCAAGTGGAATAGGGGATTTTAGAATGATTTTAAAATACAATGAAATCAATTCTCCTTTAAAACGCAATGTTAGTATAGAAGATGTAGGAAATTCGGCTATGTATTTACTTAGCGATTTAGCAAATGGTGTTACAGGTGAAATACATTATGTCGATGCAGGATATAACATCATGGGTATGGGTGATGTTGAAAAAAATGAAGAAGGGCAAACTGTTCTTTGTTGGGATAATCAAAAAGGATAAAAAATGACAAAGCTTAGCAATGAAGAATTAAAAAATATACTTGAAGGTCGCATTAAAAAACTTGAAAATTCCATTTTAAAAGAGGATAAGGTTGTCAATGAAGAAAGTGTAAAAATTCTTGCTAAGCATTTATCTTTAGGCAATGAAATTCCAGCTCTTGCTCAAAGATTTTTTCAAATCGCACCTAAAACAAAGTTAGTATGGCTTCATCTTTGTGAATGTACAGGGTGTAGTGAGAGTTTGTTGCGTTCTGAGTTGCCAAGTTTTGATGAGCTTATTTTTGATTTTTTTTCTTTAGAATATCATGAAACTTTAATGGCAGCAAATGGCACTAAAGCTGAAGAGCTTTTAGAGCATGTTTTAGAAGAAGATTTTATTTTAGCGGTTGAAGGTGGTGTTGCAGCCATTGATACCTTTTTTCTTACTATAGGAGCACAAGGAGAGAGTGGCTATGAAATTTTAGAAAAACTAGCCGCTAAAGCCAAGGCTATCTTTGCAGTGGGTACTTGTTCAAGTTATGGTGGTATTCAAGCTGCTTATCCAAATCCTAGTAAAACCTGTGGTATTAGTGAAGTCTTAAGTCAAAAAGTAGTAAATATCCCAGGTTGTCCTCCAAGTGATGTAAATATCATTGCGACTTTAAGTTTTTTTGCTTTATTTGGAGTTTTACCTGAACTTGATGAGCAAAATCGTCCTGTGTGGGCTTATGGTAAATGTTTGCATGATATGTGTGAAAGAAAGGCAAAATTTGAAAGTGGGATTTTTGCTGAACATTTTGACGATGAGGCTGCAAAGAATGGAGCTTGTTTATTTAAGGTAGGTTGTAAAGGACCTTATACTTACAACAACTGTCCTAAAGTGAAATTCAATGCTAAAACTTCTTGGCCAGTGGCCGCAGGACATGGTTGTATAGCCTGTAGTGAGAAAAATTTTTGGGATGAGTTTGGGAATTATGAAAAGCCTATGGCAAATATTTTTTCTTACGCTAAACTTTGTAATGAAGAGTTAAAACAAGAATTTTTTCTAGAAGAGCAAATTAAAATTTTAGAACAAATAGATTTTGAATTTGAAAGCAATATAAAACTTATTTTACAAAATATAGCTAAAAATAAATTAGGTGCTTTGCTTGTAGAAAATTATAAAAAATCTTTTGAAAAAAACTATGCTTTTATAGAACAAAATTTTGATGAAAATCCTATGCCTTCAAAAGATTTTTGGAAATATCTTGAGATAAGCTTTATTTTGGTTAAAGGCGAGTTTTTAAAAGATAAGAATGATTTTTTAATTGCGGCAAAAAATTACGCTTTTAAACATGCAAGTCCTTATGATTTTAAGTTGAATATGAACGCTGAAAAACCAAAGCTTGATGTGAGTAAATCTTTTCGTATGACTTTAATCTATCTTTGCGGTGGGCTTGATTTTGAAGGTATTGCTTATAGTATTTTAAAAGCTTTTGAAGATAATATTATTAAAATTTCATCATTAAAAGCAAGTTAGTTTAATAAAATTTTAGCAATATGAAGTCCTATAAAAGCTACTATATAAGCACTTGTGCAGGTAAAAAGAAAGAGAAAGAGAGTATATTTTAGCTTTCCACTTTCTTTTGAAAAAACTATAGTTGCTGCAAAGCAGGGATTATAAATCATTACAAATAAAATAAAAGCCACTGCACTTGGTATAGGTATGTTTTTAGCGATAATTCCTTTTAAATCATTATTTGTTTCATCTACATCTTTTCCTAGTGAATAAAGTACTCCCATAGTTGAAATCATTACTTCTTTAGCAGCCAAACCACTGATTAAAGATACACTTAATTTCCAATCTAACTCAAGGGGTTTAAAAATAGGTTCTATGCCTTTGCCAAATTGTCCTAAATAACTTTGTTCTATAGCTCTTTCTTGAGCATTAAAATCATTTAAATTTTCTTCACTTTTTGGAAAATTACTAGCAAACCATATGAGCAAAGAGGCCAAAAGTATGAAAGTTCCTGCTTTTTTAAGATACATTTTGGCTTTATTATAAACCATAAACCAAACTAAATGCCAATTTGGCATACGATATTTTGGCATTTCCATAACAAAAGGTTCATCAAGTCCACGAAATGCTGTCATTCTTAAAAATTTTGCAGCACAAAGTCCTAAAATCGCACCTAAAATATAAATTCCAAAAAGATAATTTCCTGCTTTTTCACTTGGAAAAAAAGCGCCGATAAAAAGCACATATACAGGAAGTCTTGCCCCGCAACTCATAAAATTGATCACAAAAAGAGTTAAAAGTCTATCTCTTTTGTTCTTAAGAGTGCGTGTAGCCATAAAAGCAGGTACTGAACAACCAAAACCAGTGATTAGTGGAATAAAACTTTTGCCATGTAAACCAAATTTATGTAAAATCCCATCAAGTAAAAAAGCTACTCTTGACATATAGCCTGTGGTTTCTAAAAGAGCTATGCCTAAAAATAAAATCATTATATTAGGCAAAAAAAGTATCACAGCACCAACACCTGCGATAATCCCATCAGCCAAAGCTGAAGCGATGAAGGTATTAGAAATATTGTTTTTAACAAATTCACCTAAGGCATTAAAGCCTGATTCTATATAATCCATAGGAATTTGTCCTAAGCTAAAGGTGAGTTGAAATAAAAGCCACATTAAAAATAAAAATATAGGTAAGCCAAAGAATTTATGGATAAGTAAGGCATCGATTTTTTTGGTTAAATTTCTCTCTTCTTTTTTATGTGTGATAATTTTTTTTGAAAGTTCATTAATAAAATATAATAAATCTTCTTTTTCTGGAGTTTTTTCGCAAAGCGGAGTGTAAAATTGAGATCTTGGAATAAATTTACTTTCAAATAAAATAATAATTTTTTGCAGCAAAAGTTCTAAATTTTCTTTTGTTTTTGCTGAAATTTCAACAACTTGACTTTGAAATTCTTGGCTTAAAATAGAAGTGTCAAGCTCTATACCTTCTTTTTTGGCTTCATCGCACATATTTAAAGCTAAAAGCATTTTTTTATTAAGGCTTAAAAGTTCTGCACTAAGGATAAGATTGCGTTCTAAATTAGTAGCATCTAAAACATTAACAATAACATCATAGTCATTTTGATTTAAAAAATGACGTGTGATTTTTTCTTCTTCGCTATATCCATCTAAAGAATAAGTTCCTGGTAAATCAATGACTTCAAATTCATAGTTTTTGTAAAAAGTTTTTGCACTTGCTTTTTCTATAGTAACTCCGCTAAAATTTCCTACTTTCATATTGGCTTTGCAAAGCGCATTAATAAGAAGACTTTTGCCTACATTAGGCTGACCTACAAGGGCTATTTTGATTTTTTTCATATAAGATTCACTTCTATGGTTTTAGCTTCATCAGATCTTAGGATAACACAACTTGTATCAAGTTCTACCATTATGGTGGCATTTTTTAAAGAGGAGTGAATTTTTTTCAAGTTTTTATTTTTAATAAATCCAAAGCTTAAAAGTCTATTTTTGAGTTCTTTGTGAGCGTTTAAATTGACAATAATAGCCTTTTGTCCATCTTTTAACTCGTTTAAAGTCATTGTAATTCCTAAATTAATAATAAATATTATAATAAAAAAGTGTAATGAAATTATCCTTCTTGTAAAAAGAAGGATAAATATTTAAAAAGAAAAGTGGTTTAAATTTTCTAGATTGATGATTTGATCTAGAATTTTGTTAGCTTTAGCATTATCAAGGTAAATTTGTGCATTGGCTAAAAATTTAGCTTTTAATTCTTCAAAACTTAGTGGATTATCAAAATTACCTTTATTGATAAAAACATCTTTTTGGATTATGCGTCCATCTTGCAAACTGGCTTCTAAATGCCCTGGAAAATATTTTGGAAAGCCTTGAGATTTCCTTTTTTCGTAACTGATTTTTTTAGCAAATTCTAGTACTTCTTCACGCTTTAAATTTTTATAAGATTCAAGAGTGATTTTACCATCAAAGAATCCAAGAGCCATTAAAAAAGGCATGGAAAATTTAGCTTCATAAGCACTATTTGGAGTGTATTTTGCTTCCAAAGGATCGCAGATAAAAGAAATAGGAACTTCATCTACAAAACAATGAATACTTTTAATTTCATCAGCTTTTAAACCATCATTTTTTAAAGCAATAGCACAATCAATAAGCCCATGAGCAAAATGACAACTTGGATAAGGCTTGATTGAAACTTGCATAGTTTGCCAAATTTCTCCCAAGGCTTTGCTAAGTTCTGTTTTATCGCATTCTTCTTCTATGCCAAAACATTTAAAGATATTATCCCTACCTTCAAAAATACTCAAAGGCCCACTCATATTGTTTTTGGCAAAATGAGCTACCATAATGCCGTTTTTAACAGTATTGGCAATATGTAAAACTTTTGAATTAGATCCATTGGATAAAAACTCATTAATCCCACTTGCAAAACTTCCTGCAAGTCCTAAAGCATTGATGATTTGTTCTTTGTTAAGATCTAGTAAGATTGCACTTGCACTCACGCTTCCAAAAATTCCTGCAATAGCAGTAGTATGAAAACCACGCTTATGAAAAGTGCCTTTGCTTGCAATGCCTACTCTAGCTGCAATTTCCCAGCCTATTATAAAAGCTTTGATGATTTTTTTCGCATCTTTGCTAACATGAAAACCATAACTTAAACAAAGTGGAGTTAAAATCGCACTTGCATGCAAAATCGCTTCTGTATGCGTATCATCAAAATCTAATGCATGAGAAGCAATGCCATCTAGCATAGCTGCATATATAGGATCTAATTTTTGATCATTTACCCAAATAGGAGTATTTTTTTCTGTGCTTAAATTTTCAAAAGCTTTAAAAGCATTTAAAACACATTCTTCTTTGCTTGCTGCTATAGCTGTTCCAAGGCTATCAAGCATAAGCTCTTTAGCCCTTTGAACAACTGTATTAGGGATATTTTCATATTTAAGATTGAAAATAAAATCCGCTAAAATTTCACTATAGAACATGATTTTTCCTATTTTAAGATAGCGCTATTTTTGATTTTTGCTAAAAATTCATCTACAAGTTTTGGTGCATATCCTACATAGGTTGTTGCATCAAGTAAAGCATCAATTTCTTTTTCTTTCAATACCTTAGATACTCTTTTATCTGCAAGTAAAACTTCTTTAAAAGTTTTTTGTTTTTCTATACCTAGCATAGCATTTTCATAAACAATTTCATGGGCATGTTGTTTTCCATAATGATCGCTTAATGCAAACATAACACGCTCGGCTAAAACAAAACCATTAAGAGTATTTAAATTTTTAAGCATTTTATCTTTTTTTACTTCTAAATCGCTAAGAGCGAATTTCATATTTGCTAAAACCACAGAAAGCATTAAAAACATTTCAGGTAAAAGCTTCCATTCCATTTTCCAAACTTGACCATCTCTTTCATGTTCATGTCTTTCAATATCGCTTAAAATGGCTAAATTTGCTTTAAAGGCATTGCTTACTGTAACTGCATTTTCGCTTACTGCAGGATTTCTTTTGTGTGGCATAGTGCTTGATCCTACTTGTCCTCTGCCAAAAGGTTCAGCAACTTCATCAATTTCATTATGCGAAAGGATTAAAATTTCATGAGCGATTTTGTTAAAGGTTGCGTTGATATTACCTAGCACAAAACCAAGCTCTATAAAGCGATCACGTGCAGGTTGCCAAGAAATATTAGGCACATCAAGTCCTAAATTTTCTAAAGTGAGTTTTTCTACCTCATTGCACTCATCACTTAAACTCGCTTTGGTTCCTACAGCACCTACTATACTACCTACATAAAGTCTTTTTTCAAGCTCAAGTATTCTTTCAAAATGACGCTCAAGTTCGCTTAACCAAATAGCCACTTTATGTCCAAAAGTAATAGGCAAAGCCTGAAGTGCTAAAGTTCTTCCCATCATAGCGGTGTTTTTATGGGTTTTAGCTAGTTTCGCTAAGGCTTTTGCGATAGCTTTTAATTCGCTTTTTATAAGAGTCATTGCTTCTTTAAATTGCAAAACCAGTCCTGTATCGATGATATCTTGAGTGGTTACTCCAAAATGTACATATTCGCCTAAATTATTATCGCAAGCTTTTTCTAATCCTCTTACAGTAGGAACTAAAGGGTGTTTGGTCTTTTTAAATTCAGCAAAGATAAAGTCCATATCCATAAATTTATAATGAGCTTTTTTTGCGATCTCATCAGCTGCTTTTTTAGGGATAATTTTAAGTTTTGCTTGTGCTTTTGCTAAAGCTGCTTCAACATCGAGCCATTTTTGTATGCGGTTTTGTTCGCAAAAAATAGCACGCATTTCCTGCGTGCTCCATGAGTCTGCTAGTAATCTATGATCAAATACACTAATTCCTGTCATCTTATCTCCTTATTTTTTAATACTATCAAAAGCTTGTGTTAAATCAGCAATTAAATCTTTAGTATCTTCAAGACCTATATGAAATCTTACAAATGGTCCTCTTGCACTCCAATCTGTTGCAGTTCTAGGTGGAGTAGTTACGGTGGCTAAGCTTTCATATCCACCCCAGCTAGCGCCAATTGAAAAGTATTCTAGTTTATCTACAAATTTAATAGCATCATCTTTGCTATAACCTTTTGCAAATTCTATGGTAATCATACCATTTGCACCTTTATGATCACGCATGAAAATTTCATGATTTGGGTGGGATTTGAGTTTTGGATAGAAAATTGTTTTAATTTCTTTTCTGCTTTGTAAAAACTCTACAATTTCATCAGCACTTTTTTCATGGGCTTTCATTCTTACATCTAGTGTTCTCATACCACGAAGTACTAAGTAAGCATCATCAGGACTTGTTGTAAAGCCTAAAGCTTCTGGAAGTTTGTCAAAATTTTTCCATTCTTTTTCGTTGATTACTACTATACCCATGGTTACATCAGAGTGTCCGCTAAGATATTTTGTAGCGGCGATAACTGAAATATCCACTCCAAGTTCTAAAGGATTTAGAAAATATCCACTAGAATAAGTATTGTCAATAGCTACAGGGATATTATGCGCATGGGCAATTTTGCAAAGTTTTGGTAAATCTATGATTTCATAAAGTATAGAACCTGGACTTTCACATAGGATAAGCTTGGTATTAGGTTTGATTTTTTCTTCTACATCACTTGCATCAGCTTTTAAAAAATCAATTTCAACTCCCATTTTGTCTAAAAATAATTCGCAAATCGTTCTTACAGGCCCATAAATTGCATCGGTGATTAAAAAATGTGCATCTTTGCTTGCATAATTTAAAAGTACCATAGCTAATGCTGCAAGTCCTGTTGGGAAAAGTTGTGCTCTATAGCCACCCTCTAGAGTGCAAATAAGTTTTTCAAGTTCAAAATTGATTGTTGTTCCTCTAGCCCCATAGCTTAAAACACGATCTGTTTTTCTTAATTCTCTGTATTTTTGCCAAGTTGCGTGATCTTTAAAAAGTATGGTTGATGCACGCATAAGTGTAGGATTAACTGATCTTACTTCAGCACTTTGATCGCCTCTGCCACAATGAATAAGTTTAGTTTTTGAGTTCATTTTTTCTCCTTTTTAAAGATAGATATAAGTCATAATAACATTTACAATAGCCGCTACAAGCATAGGAATAGCTGTTCTTTTAACCACGGCAAAAGGACTTACTTTTGCAATAGCTGAGATAGCTAAAATCGCTGGTGCAATAGGACTAACACATCTTCCAAAGCCTGTCATAATTTGAATTGGTGCTATCATGGTGATAGTTTCAACTCCAAAGTGTTTTGCTATATTTGGGATAAGTGGAGCAAAGCTAAAAAATGCCGCATTTCCTGAACCCATTAAGAAAGCACAAACTGCAAGCAAGATTGAAACGGCGATAATAATAGCCAAAACTCCAAATCCTGCATTTTTGCAAAATTCTATTAAAGTATCTACAAAACCTACAGATAAAAGACCGCTTGCAAATACTTGACCACAAACGATGAGTGAAACTGTGATAACAAATAAATGTCCCATTCCTTTAAAGAAAATCATAATAGAATTAAGAGTTTCTACTATACTTTTATAGCGTATCATTTCAAAAATAATAGCCACAAAAGTTGAAATCACCATTGCTACTGGAACATTCATTTTAATGGCAGTGCTAGCAGCTGCTTTAACTTCTTCAGCACTACTTATTCCCATTAAAACTAAGATGCTATCAAGCACGGAACTAAATCCCAGGATTAAAACCAAAGGAATTATAGGTAAAATCGCATAAATTCTAGGAGGCTTTTTAAGTTCTTTTTCTTTACCTTCATTTTCATTTAGTTCTTTTTCAATTTCTTGTGCATTGAAGACAAAATTATCTTTTTTATCAAAAAATTTATTGCAAAGATATATCGCAATACCTACAGCTATAATGATAGGCAAGGTTGTAGGGAGTTGATAATGAACAAAATAAATTGCAGGATCAACTTCAGCTACTTTTGACGCCATGATCACATTTCCACTTCCAGGTCCATGATCGATATATTGACAAATCGCAATCACACTTAAGGCAGAAAGTTTTGAAACACCAGAGCGTACAAGTATAGGATACATAGTAACCATAAGTAAAAGTGCCAAGCCTGCGTGAGAAGGGATGAAAAGAACTAAAAATTGCACGATAAAATAAGCAACTATGAGTAAAACATAAGGAGATTTTACGGCTTTTAAAGGTTTTTCAAAAACTTTAAAAAGTGCATAAGAAGCCCCTACATGATCCATATAAGCAGAAAAACCTGCTATAGTCATAAGTGTAAGTCCAAGCCCTGCTAATGTACTTGACATGGTTTGATTGAAAACTTGAAAAATATCAAAAAAACCTAAATTTAAAGAACCTTTAGCGACAATGTGTGGAGAAAGTCCAAAAATAGCAGCTAAGGAAAGTAAAAGTAAACCACTTAAAAGCAATGCCATGTGAGCATTGATTTTTTTATAAAGCATAAAAACAAGTAAAAAAACACTAAATAAAGAAAAAACAATACCTAGCATGTTTTATCCTTTTTGAGCGATGATCTCTATCTCTACTTTAGCTTTTTTTGGCAGATCTTTTACTGCAAAAGCACTTCTTGCTGGATAAGGAGCTTTAAAAAATTCAGCATAAATTTCATTAAATGCTACAAAATCATTAATATCAGCTAAAAAGCAAGTGGTTTTAATCACTTTATCATAACTGATACCATTTTCTTCCAAGATAGCACCGATATTTTTTAAAGATTGTTTGGTTTGTTCTTTGATATCAGAGCTTTCTATTTCTCCTGAAGCAGGGTTGATAGGAAGTTGTCCTGATATAAATAAAAGTCCATTTACTTCTCTGTAAGCTGAGTATGGACCAATGGCCTTTGGATAGTTTGACATGAATTCTCCTTTGTTAAATATAGATTAAACAGAATGCATTTTATCACTACAATAATAATTTGTCAATAGTTTATTATCATAATAATAAAATTTTATTTTTAAGAAATGTTTTAAAGTATAAAGAGTAGAATTTAATATCGTATTAATTTTTTATTGAAGGCAGTTTTATGGATGAGGGACAAAAACAACAATTTATAAAGTTGACATATTTTTTAGGAGAAGTTTTAGGTGAGCAATATGAGATAGTTTTTCATGTAATTACTGAAGATGGGGCCTATATTGCAGCAATTGCTAACAGTCACATTAGTGGGAGAAGTTTAGATTCTCCCTTGACTGCTTTTGCAAGTGAGCTTATACAAAATAAAAAATATTTAGAAAAAGATTTTTTATGTGATTATAAGGCTCTTGTTGGAAAATCAAAATTAATTAGAGGATCTACTTTTTTTATTAAAAATCATGATAAATTAGTAGGTATTTTGTGTATCAATCATGATACTAGCATTATGAGAGATTTAATATGCAAGATGATTGATTTAGAAAAAATTGGAGATATGGGTGATATTTTAGGAAATATTAGTTTTTCTCAAAATGATTCAAGCATAGAAACATTAAGTCACTCGATAGAGGATATTTTAGTTCAAAGTGTAGATTCTAGTTATTTAAATTCTGATTATCAATTAAGTATTACTCAAAAAGAAGAAATTGCTGAAAAGCTATATGAAAAAGGTATTTTTAATATAAAAGGAGCGGTTCCTATCGTAGCAAAATTTTTAAAAATTTCAGAACCTAGTGTTTATAGGTATCTGAAGAAATTTAAAAAATAACTAAAATTTTTTGATAAATTTTAGTATTTTTAGGCTCATTTTCTTTAAAAAATTATTTTTAGATTTTTTGAGTAAAAATTCTGCCACATCTTTGCGTCCAAACATAATAGCAAAAGTATAAGGTGTCATTCCTAAACCATTGTTTTCGTCAATATTTGCTCCATATTTAACTAAAAGTTCACACATAGGTAAGTATCCTTTAAAACAAACTCCCGCTAATGGGGTTTGTCCACGATCGTTTTTTTCATCTACTTTTGCACCTTTTTCTAAAAGCATTTTAGCGCTTTCATAAGAATTATTATAAGCTGCAAGCATAAGCAAGCTATCGCCTTTATGAGTTTTTAAATTTACATTTAAACCTGCTTCTATCATGATTTTAAGATTTTCATATTCATTATTTCTTGCAAAATTAAAAGCCATTTTACAAAGCTCTTCAAATCTTTTTTCTTCTTCTAAACTAAGAGTTGTCATTGTTTTTCCTTAATTATTATAATCTTTAGTTTGCCACCAAAAGTGGCAAGTAAAAATTATTTTTCTAAAGCTTTTTTAATTCCTTTTGCATAATCAGGTGAAATTTTTTCAAAATGTTCTAAAGCTCTAGTGATAATTTTTTCATCAACTCCCTCCATAGAAGCGGCAATATTATGAAAAAGTTGAGTTTTTTGATCATCATTCATAAGATTAAATAAAGCTCTTGGTTGAGTATAAAAGTCATTATCTAGTGGAGCATATCTTTGTGCTACGCCTTCTAAGACTAAATCAGGTTCAAGATAGCTTTTGTCTTCTTTTGGGCTATTATCATAGCTGTTTGGTTCATAATAAGCTGCATCATTTTTATAACTATCAAAATTCATAGCACCAGCGACATTGTAAGTATTCACTTCGCTTTTTGCACGATTTACGGGCAAAAGATGATAATTAGTTCCTATTCTATATCTTTGTGCATCAGGATATGAAAAAATTCTAGCTTGCAACATTTTATCAGGGCTAAAGCCAATTCCAGGAACGATATTGCTTGGACTAAAGGCAGCTTGTTCAACTTCATTAAAATAATTTTGAGGATTTTTGTTTAGAATCATTTCGCCTATATCCATCAAAGGCACAAGACTATGAGGCCAAATTTTTGTTAAATCAAAAGGATTAAATCCAAGTTTTTCTATATCTTTTTCAGCAAGAATTTGAACTTGAACTTTCCATTTTGGAAAATCTTTATTTTCTATAGCATTATAGAGATCTCTTTGATGACTTTCTCTATCTTTTGCTATAAGCTCGGCAGCTTCTTGGTTGGTAAGATTTTTAATCCCTTGTTGGGTTTTAAAATGGAATTTCACCCAAAATCTTTCATTTTTATCATTAATAAAACTATAAGTATGGCTTCCAAATCCATGCATATGACGATAACTTGCAGGAATTCCTCTATCACTCATAAGAATGGTTACTTGATGTAAGCTTTCAGGACATAAACTCCAAAAATCCCAAGCAGCATTATTGCTTCTTAAATGTGTTCTTGGATCTCTTTTTTGAGTATGGATAAAATCAGGGAATTTATAAGCATCACGGATAAAAAAAGTTGGAGTATTATTTCCTACTAAATCCCAGTTTCCTTCTTTGGTGTAAAATTTAATAGCAAAACCTCTCACATCGCGTTCAGCATCTGCTGCACCTGCTTCACCTGCTACTGTTGAAAAGCGTAAAAATAATGGAGTAACTTCGCCTTTTTGAAAAATTTTAGCTTTGGTATAAGCACTTAAGTCTGCTGTAATTTTTATTTCGCCATAAGCTCCACTTCCCTTAGCATGAACGGTTCTTTCTGGAATTCTTTCTCTATTTTGATGAGCAAGTTTTTCAAGCAAAAGATAATCTTGCATAAGTAAAGGTCCTTTTGCGCCTGCGCTTAATGAATTTTGGTTATCGGCTATAATGTTTCCAAAATCGTTAGTCAATTTTTTCATTGTTTTCTCCTAAATAATAAATTTTATTAATTAGCAAATTATATCTATTAAAAATTAAAATTAACTGAATAATTGCATTTTATTGATAATAAATTTCAAAATAAATTTAGTTTTTTTATATTATAATAATAATTATCAAAATATATTTTAAAAATCACAAAGGAGAATTTATGTCAGTTTTGGTTATTGGTGCAGATGAAATCACTCCTATTAGAGCTGTTTTACATGATTTAGGTGCTAAAAAAATAGAACACTGGGATGCGCGTAATGAAAATAGAGTTAATCGCAAGCCGATTCCTTGTGATACAGAATGTATAGTAATGTTAACAAGCTTTTTAAATCATAATACTATGAAAAAAATCAAAAATGAAGCTAAAAAGCGTAAAATTCCATTAGTTTGTGCAAAAAGAAGTGTAAGTTGTGTGTATTGTGAATATTGTAAAATTTTTAATCTTAATAAAGAATTTTCTTGCTATAAAGGTTAAAGATGTTATTTGGATTTGATGATAAGCAAGAATTTATACCGCAAATTTATCGCTATTTAAACAATCAAGAGCTTATGTTGACTTTTTTAACTCAATATAATGCGAGCGTTGATAGCGCTCTAAAAATTCCTCTTTTATATGCAAAAAATACCAAGAGTTTAAAAATGATATTTGGAAATTTTTTACATGATATAATGCATGTTTCATTTGGTAAGATTCAAAATATAAATATCAAGCTTAATGCATACGCTTTTTACTTTCAAAAAAGAAAAAGCTTAATTTTTAATACTAAAATATCTAAGAATATCGATCTTTTAAGACTTTTAAGAATTTATCTTTATGGCATTTGTTTTGATGCACAAATTTTATTTAGCTCTTATGTTTATGATAAGGTTTCTTTTCAAAATAATGGAAAAAATATCGATCAAGATGGTGATCTTATTATAATAGATAAGAAATTTGCAATTTTGCCACTTTGCAAAGAGATTAATACACATAATTTAAAAATTAAAAATGAAATTCATGGATTATTGAATTTAATAAAAGAAAACAATTTTGAAAAATTTTATATTGTTTGTCCGCGTAACAAACATTTCACACATTTTATTGAAATAAAACATTTTTTGTATGATTTAAACAAAACTATGTTAAAATTAGTTCCGTATAAAATATCAAATCAAATTATAAGGAGAAAATAATGTCAGTAGCAGTAATCTATGGTAGTGCTATGGGAAATACAGAAGGAGCGGCTAATACAATTGCTTCAAAACTTGGAATTAGCGATGTTTTTAATATCTCAGATATTGATGCAGCTAAAATGAATTCTTACGATAAATTAATTTGTGGAACTTCAACTTGGGGAAGTGGTGATTTGCAAGATGATTGGGATGGTTTTGATTTTTCAGGGCTTAGTCTTGGTGGAAAAACTGTAGCTGTATTTGGTATGGGTGATAGTGAAAGTTATTCTGACACTTTTTGTGGTGGCATGGGTAAATTAGCTCAAAATTTAAAAGATGCAGGTGCAAATTTGGTAGGAGAAGTTTCAACTGATGGTTATACATTTGAAGCAAGCGATGCGGTTGTAGATGGTAAATTTGTTGGACTTGCTCTTGACAATGATAATCAAGAAGATCAAACTGAATCAAGAATTGATGCTTGGGTAGAACAAATCAAACCTTATTTTGCTTAATAATTCTTAAAATCAAGAGTTTTTATACTCTTGATTGTCTTTTCTTAAAAATAAAAAAAACTCACTATTTGATTTATAATTTTATTTTCTAAAGATAATTGACAGCGTTCTTTGTTTCCAAGATAAGCTGTTCTTGCAAGAAGACTTGTTTTTTGAGAATTGTGATTTTTAGAGTTGATTTGTAAATTAACTTGCATAGTATAGTAGTTTTCTACCATCCATTCTCCATCACTTTCCAAAGGATCAAAATCATAAAAAAATCTTGCTGAAGTTGTGATTTTTTGAGCATAAGAATGCTTTTTCATATCTACAAGATTGATTAAAATTTCATAATCTGCATTCTCTTTTACTTCTTTTAAGCCTAAATTTTTAAGTTTTAAAGCCAAATCTCTATCCAAAGTAGTTTGAAGTTGACTAGGATTTTGAAAGGAAATTTTAAAACTTTGTTGTTTTTGTGATCTGATAAAAATGCCTTCATTGCTTGTTTGAATAAAGCTTTGTATGAAAGTTGCATCGGTGCAAGCACTCATAAAGAGTGCTATAAAAAAGCTTAAAATTAAAGCAAATTTAGACATTAGGTTTATTTAATAATAGTTGGAGTAGCGCTAAGACCTAATGAGCGATATTTTTCATATAAGGAAAAAACTTCTTTTAATTCTGCATCACTTACTTTTGGATAATTTTTGATATTTGCATCATAGTATTTGTTTAAAATTGCGATTTTTTCTTTATCATTTTTTGCTTTTTTTGCTTCTTTGTAGATTAGAGCGGATTTTTCAAAAGCAGATTTTCCATGTACCGGAGTTAAAATATAATTAACTTGATAGTTTTTAAGTTCATCATCAATTTGAGCTAAAAGTTCTCTACAATAAGGGCATTCAGGATCTGAAAAAACATAAATTGCAGGTTTATTTTTATCTCCCAAAGCTATTACCATGGTTTCTTTTTGTGCTACAGCTTTAGCATTTTTTGTAAAATTTTCTCTTGCTTCTTGAAATTTTTTCATTTCATATTCTTGAGCATAAGAAATTCCCGTTTTCAAGTCGATAAGATCAGGGGTAATAAGACTATCTTTTGTAAAAAGAATGTTTTCTTGTTTTTGTCCATTTAATTCAACGCTTACAATAACACTTTCAAAACCCGTATTACCAACCTTTTGACGATTTGATACACTAACGGTAGCATTTGGAAATTGTGCTTTAATGCTTTTTGAATAAAAATCACTAATTTCTGAATTACTTGCAGCAAACAAAGATGCTGAACAGGCAAGAATTAAACTTAATTTTTTCATAGTTTATAAATCCTTTAAATAAATTATGTTTAATTCTATAATGATTTTCTAAATGCTTGTTAAAAATCTTTTTTCAGCTTCTTTGCTTACTTGAGGAAATTTGTCTAAGTATTCTAAATAAGCAATAGCATATTTTCTTGAAAGATTAAAATATTCTTTCATACTTTGCACATCAAGACTTTGATTTTTTAATAAATTTAAACATTCTTGCATAAGTTTTTCAAGAGCTTGTTTTTCTATAAAAAGATTGTGTGAAAGTCTTACAACCAAACCTTTTTGGGTAAGTTTTTTGAGTATATTATCTCCGCTTTTTCTGTCAAGTTCTAAAAAATCATAAAGATTATAAGGAGCTTCGGGTTTAATACCTTGTTTTTTTAAAATTTCATATAATTGATTATTATTTTTTTCTTGAAGTTTTTCAAAATCTATGCCTTTTTTAAAATAAATTCCATTTTGAAAATCCAATAAATTTGACATCTCTTTAAGCCCGAGTTCGCAAAAATTTTCACTTGCCCAAGTAATCCTTAAAGCTAAAGAATGTGCTGAAAGCATGGCATAAGGATTTTTTTCAAGTATGAATTTGATGAAATTTTTAATTTCTTCTAGACTTTGTAAATGATATACATTAAGATTTTTTTCATCAACAAATACTTGATTTAATTTTTTTGCTAATTTCAATGCTTTTTGATGAGAGAGTTTAAATCTTTGATAGCTTGAAAGCAAACCAAAACCATATTTATGTGCGTCTTTTAAGAAAGAAAAAGCCGCTTTAAAATCTTTATTTTTCAAAAACATTAAAAATTTATTTTTTTGTTCTTTTTTTAAAGGTTCACTTAAAGGATTTAAAACCTTACCACCGCCTATAACACGATTGTTTTGCAATAAAATAAAAGCCTCATCAAAACTTAAAAATACATTTTTATCAAAACTAAAATGTACAAAAAATTCATCATTTTCTAGTTTTTTTAATATATTTATTTTGCATTCTATTTGTCTTGAACCCACACAAAAAATCATTTTGCTATTTTGTAAATTTTTTGCTCTAACTAAAGCATCGCATTCTTTAAAGGCTTTAAAATAACCTTTTTTACTTAGTAAATAACCTTTTTTCAACTCTTTATAATCACAATTTAAACTCAAAGCCACACGGTTACAAGCTTTGATTTGTTCTAGATTAGTATCGTGGTTTTGTATATTTTTAACAATGAGTTCTTTTTGAGTGTCTAAACAGATGATTTTTTCATTTAAAGTGATGCTTCCTTCATTAAGACTGCCTGTAACGACAGTTCCTATGCCTTTTAGAGAAAAAACTCTATCGATATAATAATGAAAAATCAGTTCTTCATCGTTTTCTTTGTTTTCTATGGTATAAAGATAATTTTTTAATTCTTCTATGCCTTGATTATTTTTTATACTGGTGTGAAATACTTTTAAAATGGGATAATCTAAATTTTTTAACTCTTCTAAAATTTCTACACTTTTTTGCTCTATATTTTCACAAAGATCGCATTTGCTAAGTACTAAAATGATATTTTTAATATCAAGAATTTTTAAAATTTCTAAATGTTCTAAACTTTGTTCTTTTAAACCCTTGTTAATATCTACGACAAATAAACAAACACTAAAGCCAAAAGCTCCACTTACCATAGTTTTAACCAAATCTTTATGCCCTGGAACATCGATAAAAGAAATGTTTTTATCTTTTAATTTAAGATTTGAAAAACTTAAATTAATGGTGATTTGTCTTTCTTGTTCTTCTTTTAAACTATCGCCTTCAAAACCATTTAAAGCTTTAATGAGTGAAGTTTTTCCATGATCAATATGTCCTGCGGTTCCTATAATAACAGATTTCATAAGTTTTCCATTTGATTGATTGTAAGAATAAGTTTTTGAAGTTCATTTTCTCGTATAGTTCTAAAATCAAGAACAAATTCATCATTTTCAATGCGTCCTATGATATTTTCTTTTCTAAATCGAGTTTGTAGTTTTAAAGCATCTCCTTGAAAAGTTAGTATATAAGTATCTAAACTTTTATCAGGCATAGAACCTCCTCCTACTAAACTTTTGCTTTTTTTAAGTTGGGTTTGAAATTTTAATTCTTTTTGCACTCTTAAAGCTTTTTTCTCTATAAAGGATAAGTCATCATTTAAAAGTTTTAAGGTAATAATTTTTTCATAATCTTTTTGTAAATAAGCTTTTAAGCTTTCGTTTAAAAAAGATAGGGTTAATTTATCCACTCTTAGCATTCTTAAAAGTTGATTTTGTTTAAGTTTTTCTATGAGTTCTTTTTTTCCAAGTATAATGCCCGCTTGTACGCTGCCAAAAAGTTTATCTCCGCTAAAACTTAAAATATCGCATTCTTGCACGAGTTTTCTGATTTTAGGTTCATTTTTAATCAGCTTTTCATTTAAATTTTCACACCAACCAGAACCTAGATCATAATAACTCAAAAGCCCTTTTTCTTTTGCTAGTTCATGTAGATCTTTTATATTTACTTCACTGTGAAAACCCATAAGAGCGAAATTAGACTTATGGGTTTTTAAAATTAGAGCGGTATTTTCACTGATGGCTTGTTCATAGTCTTTTAAGTGTGTTTTGTTACTAGTTCCAACTTCGCAAAGCTTTACACCTGCAGCTTTTATCACTTCAGGCACACGAAAACTTCCGCCAATTTCTACAAGTTCTCCTCTTGAGCTTATGACTTCTTTATCATAACAAAGAGAATTAAGTACTAAAAAAACTGCTGCAGCGTTGTTATTGACCACTAAAGCATCTTCACATTCAAAAAGCATTTTAAGTTTTTCTAGTACCAAAGCATAGCGAGAGCCTCTTTTTCCATTTTCTAAATCAAACTCTACATTAGAATAATTACAAATTATATCTTTACACGCTTCATAAAGTTCTTCATGGATTACACTTCTGCCAAGGTTTGTGTGTATAACCACTCCGCTTGCATTAATCACACTTTGTAAATCTTTGCGATAAAAAGTTTTGATTTCTTTTTTGATTTCTAAAAGTAGTTTATCTTTAGAAATTTCATCTTGGGAAAAATTTTCTTTTAGTTTTGCGACAACTTTTTTACAAAAAAATGCTTTGATATAAAAAGGATAGGATATTAAACTCTCATCTTCAATAAGAGTGTTAATTTGTGGAAAAGTTCTAAATTTGTTCATCTTAAGCCTTAAGAAAATATTTGGTTATTTTAACATAGAATTTATAAAATGATGTTTTAAAGAGATTAAGGAAGACAATGCAAGATTTTGTTTATATAAAAAATGATGTTTTAATCCCTTTGCCCGATGCTATTGAAATTTTAGATCAGGCAAATGATAAAGAAGCATTAGTTTGCAATGATAAAAATCAAAAAGCACAAATTTATGCCCCTGAGATTAATTTTTATCTTAAAAATTCTCAAGATGAAATTTTAGAGCAAAGTAAAAATGTTTTAACGCTTTATGAAGCAAGAGCTAGCGTTTATGATTTGGGGCTTGATTTAGAACAAAGCAAAGAAGTGCAAAATCGTTTGATTTTAGTAGATAGCGATACTCAAACCGTAGAGTTTTTAAAAGAACATGGATTTAAGGTTATTGCTTTAAGTAGTGCAGAAATTTTAGCTGTTTTTGGAAGTGTAGGGGAGCTTTGTGCTGTGGTTAAAAATCAAGGCGAAGAAGTGGAAATAGATTTTGATTTTTTACTTTTTAAAGCTGAGGATTTAAGCGTTGTGCGTAAAGATTTTACAAGACAAAGTGGATGTTATAATCTTTTAAATTTTGAAAATCTTGAAGTATTGCTTGAGTTTTTACAAAGCAAAAGTCCAAAATATCATTATAAAACTTATATTAGCTATAATGCTAGTGTGTGCCAATACCACGAAAGACGCAGTGAGCATTGTGCAAAATGTGCTGAAATTTGTCCTACTGTGGCGATTTTAAAAGATGATGAAAACAAACATTTGGAATTTTCTCAAGTGGATTGTTTGGGTTGTGGAGGATGTATTAGTGTGTGTCCTAGTGGATCGCTTGATTATGCTCCTATGCCAAGAGAAAGTTTTTTTACCCTTTGTGAGTTTTATAAAGATAAAAAAATTTTAATCATTCCTAAAAAAATGTCTTTAGAAAATTTAAATCTTGCTTTACCAAAAGATGTTTTACCCTTTATGATAGAGGGTGAAAAATGGCTTTCTTCTATGCATTTTTTAACGCTTTTGCAAAATAGTGGAGCAAATTTAGTTTTTTATACAGATTTTGTATCTCGTGGTAGTAACGAGGCTATTGTACTTTTAAATACTTTTTTTGAGAGAAAATTTCAAAAAAAAGCTATTTTTGTTGCTAAAGATGAAAAAGAATTGCAAAATGTTTTAAAAGAGCAAGAATTCATACAAGATTTAAAATATGATTTTCATAATAACACCTTAACTACAAGAGAAAATTTTGCCAAAAGAATGCAAGAAATGATAAAAAATGAAGATTTTGGCAGTATAGAAAGTGGCGAATGGTTGCGTTATGGTAAGGTAAAAATCAATCCTAACACCTGTACGCTTTGTCTTTCTTGCGTGGGTGCCTGTAATGTAGGAGCTTTAATCGCTGATAAACAAGAAAATGCTTTGAAATTTAATGCTTCTCTTTGTACGACTTGTGGGTATTGTGAGTTAAGTTGTGCCGAAAAAGATACTTTAAAATTATTTCGTAGTGGAATGGAGTTTAGAGCTTCTTATTTTGAATATCAAACCATGGCAAAAGATGAGCTTTTTGCCTGTATAGAATGTGGTAAAGAATTTGCCACCAAAAAAGCTGTAGAAAAAATAGCCAATTTAATGAAGCCTAAATTTGGTAATGATGAGAATAAAATCAAAACACTTTATTGCTGTGCAGATTGCAAGGCAAAAGTGATGATAAAAGCAATGGGTTTTGCGGGGCAAAATTAGATTTAGATCTTAATTTTGCCTTCTAATTCTTCTTTATTTGTAAGTTTGCTATCAAATTTAACAACAAGATTTTTAGAGTTTTTATAAATATCTACAACCCCTAAATTTTCACTAAAAGTACTGAAATTTAAAGGCGTTTCTAAAGGTAGATAAAGGTTTTTAAAATCAGCTGGATTTTTTAAGAAAAATAATGCCACAAGCCAAATTAGAGCTAAAATTACTAAAATAATAGCCAAAAGATTTAAGGCATCTAGATGTAAAAATATCCCTCCGATAATACCACCTATAAAACTTCCACCATATCCAAAAGCATTAAACAACCCTAATGCTGCACCTTTTTCATGAACTTTACAAAATTTTGATGCACAACTTTGCATAATAGGTTCGTGTAAATTAAAACCTATAAAAAAAATCACAACTGCTATGATAAAAAAATCTATAGAATTACTAAAAGCAAAAAAAAGATAAGAAAGTATGAAAAAAACAATTCCTAAGAGTAAAATTTGTTTAGCTAAACCTCTTTTTTCGCCTAAACTTCCAGCAAAGCCCATAGCGATAAAACCTGCTACCATAGAAGCGCTATAAACAATCCAAAGTTTATCAGAAGCAAAACCTAAATGTTTTACTAGAATGATAGGAATGCTTAAAAATGCTATACTCATAAGCATTTTTTGCATGAAACTAGTAAGATTCATAAGGGCTAAATTTTTTTGTTTAATAAGATGAAAAAAAGGAGTTTTTTCATTTTCATGAGTGATTTTGTTTTCTTTAGGTACAACGGTATAAAGTAAAATTATACATAAAAGAGACAAAGCCGCACTAAGATCAAAAAGGCTAGATAAACCCCATTTTGCACTCATTAAAGGAGAGATCACCATAGAAGCTGCAAAACTAAGTCCTATAAAAGAGCCCATAACCGCCATGGCTTTACCGCGATTTTCTTCTGTAATAAAATCGCTTATCATAGCCGTAGCTACTGCTCCAATAGCTCCTGCGCCTTGAAGCATTCTTCCTAAAAGCATGGTGTAAATATTTTCTGCAAAAGAGCAGATTAAAGAGCCTATTATAAAAATAATCAGTCCAATGAGCATGGTTTTTTTACGACCAATTTTATCACTTAAAATTCCAAAAGGCATCTGTAAAATCATTTGAGTTAAGGCATAAACACCTACTAAAAGTCCGACTAAAAATTCATTAGCACCTTCAAGTTTTAAAGCATAAAGACTTAAAACTGGCAAAACTATAAAAAGCCCAAAAAATCTTGTTCCAACTATGAAAGATAAGGGTAAGACATTATTTAGCATTATCAATTTCCTATTAAATTTGAAATTTAAATTAGGATAATTTTACTATGAAATGGATTAAGCATTGATTAACATCGTTTTATCATTTGATATTTAAAAGCTATGCACAAGGATAAATTTTATAAAATCATATTTTTGTTTTGATATTATTTTGGAGCTTTTGTTATGAAGATTATCCTAGCTACGAGCAATAAGCATAAGGTTTTAGAACTTAAAGAAATTTTGAAAGATTTTGAAATTCATGCCTTTGATGAAGTTTTAATGCCTTTTGAGATTGAAGAAAATGGAAAAACTTTTAAAGAAAACGCCTTGATTAAAGCAAGAGCGGTTTTTAATGCTTTGGATGAAAAGCAAAAAAAAGATTTTATCGCTTTAAGTGATGATAGTGGCATTTGTGTAGATGTTTTAGAAGGAAATCCAGGAATTTATTCTGCTCGATTTAGTGGTCAAGGTGATGATAAAAGTAACCGTGATAAACTTGTCAATGAAATGGTAAAAAAAGGTTTTAAACAAAGTAAGGCATATTATGTTGCTGCTATTGCTATGGTAGGTTTGATGGGGGAATTTAGTACGCATGGAACCATGCATGGAAAAGTAATAGATACAGAAAAAGGTGAAAATGGTTTTGGTTATGATAGCCTTTTTATTCCAAAGGGTTTTGATAAAACCTTAGCCCAACTTAGCGTGGATGAGAAGAATAATATCTCTCATCGTTTTAAAGCTTTAGAGCTTGCAAAAATCATTTTAAAGATTTTAAATAAAGGATAAAAATGAAAAATTTTTTAAAATATATAGCTATTATTGTTTTAATATATGCTCTTTATGTTGGTTTGGAAACTTGGTTTTCTTAGAATAAATAGTGATTAAAAAGCTTGGTAACAAGAACAAACTTCCACTTAAAAGCAAAATCATTACAAAAACGGTTAAAATTCCAAAATAAATTGTTGGAATAAAATTGCTACTCATCATCACGCTAAAGCCTAAAACTATGCTAATTGTGGTATAATAAAGTGCCGAACCTATACTAAGGTGAGAAATCATAATGGCTTCTTCTAGGCTTTTGTTTTTAATTTCTTCCCTAAAACGATAAATATAATGTATAGCATCATCAACGCCTATGCCTATAGCAATAGCAGCTATAGTAATACTCATCATATCCAAAGGAATACCTAAAAGTCCCATAAGAGCAAAAACCACACTTAAAGGAATAACATTTACCAATATAGCCGCAACTGAAAATTTTAAATCTCTAAAAACAATGATAAAAAGTATGAAAATAGCTAAAATTACAAATATAAGAGTATCAAATTGCGATGAAAAAAGACTTTGGAGCATATTATTATAAAGCACCATTATGCCTGTGATTTGAACTTCTACTCCATCGTTTTTTACAAGCTCGTTGAGCTGTTTTTTAAGATCTATTAAAAACTCATTACGTCTTAAATTCGGATCAGAATCAATAATACGCATACTAAATCTTAACTCGTTATTTTCTATGCTTACAAAAGGTGAAAGCAAGTCTTGTTTAAATTTAGCAGGTAAATTCTCATTTAAAAACGCAAGGGCAAAATCATCTAACTCTTTTCCATCGTTGATATTTTTCCCTAGGGTTAAAAGACTATTAAGACTTAAAACCGAGCCTACAAATTCTTTGTTTTCTAAAAATTCATGAACTTTTTTTGCAATACGTGTTTTTTTAGAGTCAAACCAATAAGTTTCTTGTGTGGCTAAATTTTCAAATTCACTTTCAAAACTATCAAGGGTATCACTTGTATTTTGATCGTTTTTATTATTTGGAAAACGAATGATCACTTCTAAAGGCAAGGTTCCACCTAGATTTTTATCAATAACCAAAAGTCCTTTTTTGATTTCACTACCATCTTTGAAATAATTGACAAAAGAATTTTCAACTCTGAGTTTTGAAATGCCTATTAAAGCTAAGATTATTATAGCAAGAACTGAAATTCCATAAATCATGCGACGCTTTTTAGGATCAAGAGCGGTTTTGGCACAAAAGGCTAAAAGATTAAATTTAAACTCTTTTTTATGATAATTTTTTGGTTTTAAAAGAATCAAGATACTTGCTAAAAACAAATAACTAAAGATAAGAGCTAAACCTATGCCTATACTCATCATAATGCCAAGTTTTATGATAGGTTCGATATTTGATAGGATTAAAGAAAAAAATCCTATCATCGTTGTAACAATGGCATAAAGGCTAGGATTTGCTTTGGCTAGTAAGGTTTCAAGCACTATGCGCTCAACTTTAGCTTTGGGATGATTTTGGGTGCTTTCGATAAAATGCGTGATCAAATGAACAACTACACTTAAGGTGATAATTAAAACCAAAGCAACGTAATTTGATGAAATAACCGTGATTTGAAAATTTAAAAGCGCAAAAACTCCACTAGCCGCACTTAAGCTTATAAAACAAATAAAAAGAGGTAAAAAAACAAAGCGCCATGAGCGGAAAAAATAATAAAGTGCAAGTCCTAGTAAAAATACAAGAGAAACACCATAAAGCACAAGATCAGATTTTATATAAGCTATCATATCATCAGCGATCATGCTTACGCCACCAAGGTAGAGCGTATCTTTATTTTTTTCATAATTTCGAACTATGCTTTTAATAGTATCTAGACTTTGTTTCGTGATAACTTTTTGCTTGTCTTGATGTTCTTTTATGGCAAGACGAATTTGATCTTTTTCTTTTTCATCGGTAGCAAGATCGCGTTTTTCTATAAGATTATTATAAACTGTATCAGGCTTTAAGTAAATAATAAGCCCTGTTACTTTTCCATCTTTTGAGATGATATTATTTTTATAAAAGGGACTATTTAAAATTTCATTTTGGGCTTTTGTGCGGTTTATATCTTGGCTTTCTATATTTGGGATATTTTTTAAAAGTTCTTTTAAATCCGTATTTTGCGAACTTTGAAGCAAAGGGGCATTGATGATACTAAAAACGCGTTCTACTAAAGGGGCTTTTTCTAATTCTTCATGAAGTTTTTTTAATTTGGCTAAATTTTCATTTGAAAAAGGTTTTTCATCATAGGGTTTGAAGGCTAAAAGTAAAAAATTATCACTTTTATAATGTTTTGAAATTTCTCTAAAAGTTTTTAAATCTGCATCATCTTCTAAAAGTAAACTTTCAGCACTTGCATCTACGCTAAGCTTAAAAGCAAAAAAGCTTAAAAACAGGCATATAAACAACGTTCCAAAAAAAGTACTTTTTGGACGAGAAATAAAAAACTTTAAAAGCTTTGCAAACATTATTCTATGACAATACTTTCAAGTTTTTGAAGTAGGGCATCAAAGCCTTGGTTGGCTAAAATATCTCCAAATTGTGATCTATAAGTTTGTACTATACTCACACCTAAAACATCTACATCATAAATAAGCCAGTTGTTATTATCATTGTAAAATTTGAAAATGATATTTTTTTCTTCCCCATCTACTACCATAGAAGTGGTTAAAAAATAGCGTTTTTCATTTTTTAACTCACCATTTTTGACCTTTAAAACCTGATCTTTATAAAGACTGAGTTTATCGGTAAAACTTTTTTTAAGACTTGTTTCAAAGGCTGTGGTAAATTTTTCTTGTTCTTTTGGGGTTAATTTAGAATAATTTTTCGAAAGACTCAGTTTTGCCATGAGTTTATAATCAATTATGCTATCAAAAAGTTTAAAAATTCCATTAGCAGCTTGTTTTTTATCTTCTTTACTATCTTGTAAAAGTTTTAAGCTTGCATCAATGTTTTTTTGCATAGTGCTAGAAATTTCATCTAGTTGTAAGGCAAAAGCATTAAAAAATAAAGTCAAGATTAAAAATATTTTTTTCATTAATTTCCTTTATTTGCTAAGTTCATTGCGTCTTTGCTCGTAAGCATCACGCAAGAATGGATATAAATTAGGCGTGTTGTGATAAATTTCATCAATTTCATCAAGCCTAAAACTAAGTTCATTACCAAATCCATAAGCACTTATAGCTATACTTGCCCAAGTAGGATCAATGTAAGCGGTAAAACTTGCATACCAAGTTGCAGGTAAAGTAAGAGTGTCTCTAAGATTACTAGGGCCGAGTATAGGTAAGACAATATGAAAACCGCTTCCTACACCCCAGTGAGCCAAAACGGTTCCTAAGTCCGCGGGATGTTTTTTAAGACCCATTTTTGATGCCACATCCATAAGTCCACCAAAACCCATGATGGTATTGGCGGTAAATCTTTTAAATTCTTCTCCAGCTTCTTCAAATTTAAACTGCAAAACATTGCCTACAAAACGCAAAGGAGCAAGTAAATTATCAAAGAAATTTCTTACTCCTAATCTTATAAATTCAGGAGTGATGGCGTTATAGCCCTTAAGAACGGGACGAAGACCATAATCATACAAAGCCACATTAAAGCTTGTCATAGCTTTGTTATATCCTGAAAGTGGATCGTTTACTTGATGATTTTGGTATTCTTGTTCAAAATCATCTAAATTTTGTTCTTTAGCAAAAGCAAAAATAGTAAAAAAAATTAAAATAAAAGATATAAATTTTATTCTCAAGCAAAAACTCCTAAAAATTTTAAAAGTAAGATTATAGCAAATTTTTAATCAAGATTTATATCCCAGTAAAAATCTACCCATTCAGTAGCTTCTTTTACTTTGAAATCAGGCTCTAGAAGAGCGGTTTTTTTGTAAAAAATGGTCGCAATTTTAAGTTCGATATGAGGAAATTTTTCAAGCAAAACTTTTTTTATTTCTGTTAAACTTTCTCCACTATCTACTATATCATCAATGAGTAAAATTTTTTTGTGCTTGCTTAAATCAGGAATGTTAAAAATTTCAATAGTATCAAGTTTTTTCGTATCATCGTAATGAATTGAGTTTAAAGCAAAAAGCTGACGCGTTTTTAAAGCCACTGCTAAAGAGTGTCCTAAACTCATCCCTCCTCTTGCTATAGCTAAAAGTGCATCGGGGTTAAAATCTTCTTTAATTTTTTTAGCAAGAATTTTTACATCTTCTTTAAATTCTTCATAAGAGTAAAATATCATTATATATCCTTATTTATTGTAGTGTCATAAGTAAAAAATTACCCAAAGATAATAAACTTAAAACTATAATGCCAAGATTGATTTTATTCCATTCGCGTTTAAAAATTCTTACAAGTAAATAAGAAAGAAAACCAAAAGCAAAACCTGTGGTGATGGAGTAAGTAAAAGGCATCATGATAATAGTAAAAAAGCTTGCTACAGCTATAGCACTATCTTTAAAATCTATATTTTTAACTTCCATAAACATTAAAATTCCAACCATTACAAGTACGGGGTATATTGCGTTTGCAGGAATGGCTTTAAAAAGTGGCAGTAAAAAAAGTGTAAAAGCAAAACAAATAGCTACAACTAAAGCTGTAAGTCCTGTTCTTCCACCGCTTTCAACCCCTGTAGTGCTTTCTACAAAAGCTGTAACTGTAGAAGTGCCTGTCATAGCTCCTAAAGCCGATCCTGTTGCATCTGCCATTAATGTTTTGCTTAGTTTTTTTTCTCCATTTTTTGGATCATCAAAAATCTTTCCTCTTTCACCCACACCTGTGATAGTTCCTATACTATCAAAAAGTTGAGCGATAAAAAAAGTAAGAATTATAGGTATCATAGTAATATTTAAGGCACTTTTGATATCAAGTTGTAAAAAGATGGCTCCTAGGCCATTTTCCATGCTAAAATTTGGCAAAGAAAAGATTTGCACAGGAAAACTTGCATTGTCTAAATGGAAAATCCAAGCGATAATAGAGCTTACTAATACCCCCAAAATAAAAGCTCCGCGAAGTTTTATAGCCCAAAAAAAGATGATTAAAGCTAGAGTGAAAATTCCAAAAAGCACATGAGGGCTTTTGAAATTTCCTATGCTTACTAAAGTATCTTTATTATGCATGATCACACCCATTTGACTTAAGCCTAAAAAAGCTATAAAACAACCTATACCCGCACAAATTGCAAGGCGTAAATCTTTTGGGATATTGCGGATTACCCAAAGGCGAAAATGCGTAAAAGAAAGTATGAGAAAAATAATACTTGAAATAAAAACAGCTCCTAAGGCACTTTGCCAAGCTATGTTTTGACCTAAACAAACCGCAAAGGTAAAATAAGCATTTAAACCCATTCCTACACTCATAGCTACAGGAGTATTGGCAAAAAAAGCATTAAAAGCACTTGCAACTATGGTGATTAAAGCTGTTGCGGTGATTAAAGCTTCTATGGGCATTCCTGTATTTCCTACTATGCTAGAATTTACGGGGATAATGTAAACCATAGCCAAAAAAGTAGTAAGCCCTGCTATAACTTCGGTTTTAAAACTCGTATTGTTTTCTTTGAGTTTAAAAAAGTCCATTTTTTCTCCTTAGTAGGTTTTTAGCTCGTTATATAAACTATCGCGTTCTACAGGAATAAGATTTGAAGTTTTTATCATATCGATAAAAGTTTTTAAACTTGTGCCTTTAGCAGATTTTGCACCACCTGCACTTTGTATGCTTTCTTTTTCTATGGTACCGTCTAAATCATTAGCTCCAAATTCTTGTGCTACCATGGCTAAATTTAAAGTCATTGTTGCCCAGTAAGCTTTGATATTTTTAATATTATCAAGCACTAAACGAGCAATGGCAATGGTTTTTAAAATTTCTTCACTATCCATGATTTTATCAGTTTGTATAAAGCTATTATCCCTTTGCCAAACTAGAGGGATAAAAGCATTAAATCCACCAGTTTGATCTTGAAGATCACGCAATCTTAACATATGATCGATCCTGTGATGTCTTTCTTCTATATGTCCAAAAAGCATGGTAGCATTACTTTGTTTGCCTTTTTCATGCCAAAGTTTATGAATTTTAAGCCAATTTTCACTGCTAACTTTTCCATGACAAATTTTCTTACGCACTTCTTCATCAAAAATTTCAGCCCCACCCCCAGGCATAGAATCAACGCCGTATTCAAGCATTTTTTCTATCACTTCTTCATAGCTCATTTTAAAACGACGATGCAAAAAATCAATCTCAGCAGCAGTCATAGCTTTTACATGAAGATTAGGATATTTTTCTTTTATCATTTTAAAAATTTCTAAATACCACTGCCAAGTTGTATCTTTGTTGTGAGCTGAAACGATATGTACTTCTTTAGTTTCTCGTTTTACAGTTTCATCGACAATTTTCATAATCTTTTCATGAGTCATCAAATAAGGATTAGGATTTTTTCGGTGCGCTGAAAAGGCGCAAAATTTACAGGTATCTGCACAGATATTAGTTGGGTTGATATGACGATTGATATTAAAATAGACTTTTTTTCCGTGAAGTTTGGTGCGTTTTTTGTGAGCGTATTTACCTAAGGTAAAAAGATCTAGATCCCAAAGTGCATTGGCTTCTTCTTGGTTTAATCTTTCTTCATTTTCTAGTTTGGTAATTAAATTTTTCATTTTAATTTTACTCTTTTGCTGTTTTTAAACAAAGCATTATAATTTTTGCTTACTGAAAAAGAGTTTATAGAAAAAGCCAAAATAAAAGATATTTTTGTTAAGATTATTATTAAAATATTAAAATTTAAAGAGAGTAGAAATTTTGTTAAATAAAGAATTAGAAATTTTTAAAAAAAATCTTAGTTCCTATACCCAAAGTTGTAGAAAATTTTTTCTTAAGCAAGGGGCATTTAGCTTATATCATTCTAAAAATATGGATAATTTCATAAAAAAAGCTTATGATATAGTTCTTAAAGATTATTTTGATGATTTTTCACCTCCAAGTGATAATATCCCTTTTTGTGTTTTAGCAAGCAAAGCATATGCAAATAATAGTCTTTGTTTTAATGAAAGTATTTCTTTGATTTTTGTTTATAAAGATATTAAGGCTTTTCATTTAAAACCTATGATTAAGGCTTTTATCGAAATTTTAAATGATGCGCATTTGCAAATTGACTCTGTTATCTTAGAATTTAACGGACTTTATAATGCTAGCAATGAGCTTAAGACTTCTATAATACAAACTCGTTTCATATGTGGTTCTAGGATTTTATTTAAAGGGATTAAGACAAAATTTGAGAGTATTTTAAAAGAAAATAAAAATGATTTTGCCAAGCTTTTGCTAGAAAATTTTAAAGAATTTGATATTCCATTTATAAAGCAGGAATTTAATATCTTAAAAGATTTTGGCGGACTAAATCATTTAAGATCCTTAGAGAGTTTGCTTGTTCTTTTTAAGACTTCTCCAAAAAATTATGCTTTAAATTTTATAGATGAAAAAAATTTAAGCGAGTTGCGTTTAGCTGGAGATTTTTTACTTTCTTTAAAATCAGCGATGAATTTATTAAGTGCTAAAGATGAGGATGAGTTTTTACTTATTAATGTTCATGATTTGAGTGAATTAATGTATAAAAAAGCTAAAAAACATTTTGGAGCAAATGAGTTGTTGGTTCAAAAGGCTTTGCAAAGTATGCATACTATAGGTTTTTATACGCACTTTCTAGCAAAGCAAATTCAAGATGGATTAAATCATACTCTTAAACAAGAATATAAATTTAAAACTCTTGTGGAAGTTTTAGAATACTTATTAAAACTTGAAGATAAACAGGTTATTTTCGATCTTAACTTGGTTTTTGCCCTAAGAAGATTGAAATACGGTAAAAAAGATATAGAAAAAGCTTTAATACTTTTTGAGAAAATTTTTTATAAAAGGCATAGTTTTTGTGTTTTAAAGCTTTTGCTTGATAGTGGAATTTTAAAAGATTTATGCAAGCCTTTTTGGACAGTTCGTTTTTTAAGCGATGAAGAAGGAAATTATAGTTTTGATGAGCAAGTTTTTCTTATGTTAAGTGAATTTGAAAAATACGAAGATGAGCTTGAGATACTCCAAAAACTTAAAACCGATGAAAAAATGATTTTAAAGCTTGTGATACTTTTAAGCGCTATAGAAAGTGAAAATGAAATTTCTTTAGCAGGCATATATAGAGCGTATTGCTCTAAATTTGATTTAAAGAATGAAATTTTAGAATGGGGTCTTAAGATATTTAAAAACAATAATGCCTTAAAAGATCTTGCAGAAAAAGAAGATATATACAATCCTATTGTTGTAAGTAGCTTGGTTTCTAAGCTAGAAAATTTAGAAAATTTAGAGCTTTTATACACTTTAACTTGGCTAAAGGCTAAGGCTTTAAATTATAATGCTTTTTATTTTAGAGTTCTTGATAAACTTTTAGAAAATGCAAAACAAGGTTTTGAAGATGAAAATCTACTTGAAGAAAGCACAAGAAGAGTAAAAAAAGAATTAACACTTAAAAGAAGTAAGATTTTTTTAGAGCAAGATGAAATTTTGCAAGATAAAATCATACATATCAAATCAAATCTTTTTATTATAAAAAATACTTTTGAAGATATTGTTATGATTTCTAAATTAGCCAAAGAAAATGATTTTAAATTTTGGTTTAGTAATGAAACAAATCTTAGTTTGCAAATTGTTGCACCACTTCATTTTAATATTGCCATTATTTTAAGTTCTTTAACAAATTTAAATCTTATTTTCATGAATTTTTTTGAACTTTTTGATGATAAAATTTATTTAAGATTTGAATATGATAATATTATCAGTGATGAGCAAAAACTAAAACTTTGGGAGCTTTTAAATTCAAATCTTTCTGGTTTTAATTTGAAAAAAATTAAAAAGCCAATCATTAAAAAAGATGAGTTAAAATTAGACTTAAATTATTCTAAAATGTATGCCAAATTAGGTCTTAATACTAAAGATCAGCAGGGTTTAATGGCGTATTTGATGAATGTTTTTAATGAACTTGAACTTGTTTTATGTGCAGCAAAAATTCAAACCATAAGACAAAGGACGCGTAATATTTTTATTTTTCAAAAGAATGAAAAATTAGAACATAGCGAGCAAAAGTTAGTTAATTTATTAATAAGTGAGTAAAAAAATGTGTGGAATCGTAGGCTATATAGGAAATAATGAAAAAAAACAAATTATACTAAATGGACTTAAAGAATTAGAATATCGTGGCTATGATAGTGCGGGTATGGCAGCGATGCAAGAAGGAGAGCTTAGTTTTTTTAAAGCTGTAGGAAAACTTGAAAATTTGGCGAATAAATGCACAGATTTTGAAAGTCAAGGTTATGGTTTTGCTATAGGTCATACAAGATGGGCAACTCATGGTAAGCCTACTGAAATCAACGCACATCCTCATTTAGGACAGTATTCTTGTGTGATTCACAATGGTATTATAGAAAATTATAAAGAAATCAAAGATAAACTTGAAAAAGAAGGCGTGAGTTTTTTAAGTCAAACAGATACTGAAGTTATTGTCCAGCTTTTTGAATTTTATGCAAGAAATTTGGGAGTTTTTGAAGCTTGGCAAAAAACCATCAAAGAACTTCGCGGTGCTTTTGCTACTTTGTTAGTAACAAAAAAAGATCCTAATCATGTGTATTTTGCAAAAAATGCTGCTCCTTTGATTATCGGTAAAAATGCAAATAAAGAATGGTATTTTTCTTCAGGTGATGCACCTTTGATAGGAAGTTGTGATGAGGTAATGTATCTTGAAGATTTAAGCTTGGGATACGCGAGTAAAGATGAGCTTGTCGTTTATGAAAATGATGTTTTAAAATCACTTTGTTTTTCTAAGCTTTCAGGCGATAAGGCTTATGCAAAAAAAGACGGATTTCGCTTTTTTATGGAAAAAGAAATTTATGAACAAAGTCGCGTGATGAGTGAAGTTTTAATGGGGCGTATTCAAGGCGATGAAGTCGTTTTTGATGAGTTAAACAATGAAGATTTAAGTCAAGTAGATGAAATCACGCTTTGTGCTTGTGGAACAAGCTATCATGCTGCAATGGCAAGTGCTTATTTGTTTGAAAGAATTGCTAAAGTTAAAGCTAAAGTAGAAATTGCAAGTGAATTTCGCTACCGTGAAGCAATTGTAAAAAAAGATTCTTTATTTATCGTTATTTCTCAAAGTGGAGAAACAGCAGATACTTTAGAGGCTTTAAAGATTGCAAAAGAGCAGGGTGCTAAGACTTTTGCAATTTGTAATGTGGATAATTCTAATATAGTGCGTTTAGCACACCTAAGTCTTTTAACTCGTGCAGGTATAGAAAAAGGAGTTGCTTCAACCAAAGCTTTTGCCACTCAAGTTTTAACACTTTGGATGCTTGCTATTTTTATGGCACAAAAAAGAAAATTAAATGTTTCTGCTGAAATTAAAGCACTTTTACATACTCCAAATTGCGTGAGTGTAAAACAAGCTTTACATGAAAAAATTCATCGTTTATCTAAGCGTTATTTAGATGGACACGGCTTTTTCTTTATAGGTAGAGATGTGTTTTATCCTTTGGCCTTAGAAGGAGCTTTGAAACTTAAAGAATTATCTTATCTTCATGCTGAAGGTTATCCCGCAGGAGAGATGAAACATGGCCCTATTGCTTTGGCTGATTCTAAGCTTTATACTATAGCTTTAATGCCAAAGCACATGCTTTATGAAAAAACAAAATCAAATGTTGAAGAGCTTATTGCTAGGGATTCTACAGTGCTTAGCATTTCACCTTTAGAATTTGATTTAAGTGATGATTTTATCAAAACCAATGAGCAAGATCATTATATGTGTGAATTTTTTGAAATGATGGTCATTACTCAACTTTTGGCGATGGAAATTTCCATAAGACTTGGCAATGATGTGGATATGCCAAGAAATTTGGCTAAAAGCGTAACAGTCGAATAATCCGTGCAGTTTAAACAAACTGCACATAACTTCAAAATGCTACAAAAAATATAAATAAATTTTAAATTATAAGCTAACTTTATGCTTATTTTTGTTTAAATAATTCTAACAATATTTCTAGAAAGGAAACACTATGGAATACAGAGTTGAACACGATACTATGGGTGAAGTTAAGGTCCCAAATGACAAATATTGGGGAGCTCAAACTGAAAGAAGTTTTGAAAATTTCAAAATCGGTTGTGAGAAAATGCCAAAGGTTTTAATCTATGCTTTTGCAAATCTTAAAAAATCTTTAGCTTTGGTCAATAACAAACTCGGAAAACTTGATGATGCTAAGAAAAATGCTATAGTTCAAGCTTGCGATGAGATTATCGCAGGTAAATTTGATGATAATTTTCCACTTGCGATTTGGCAAACAGGTTCAGGCACACAAAGCAATATGAATATGAATGAAGTTGTTGCAAATCGTGCCACTGAAATCATGGGCGGAGATTTTCGCAAAGAAAAGCTTGTGCATCCAAATGATCATGTCAATATGAGTCAAAGTTCAAATGATACTTTTCCAACAGCTATGAGTATCGTTGCAGTTGAGCAAGTAGAGAAAAAGCTTATCCCTGCACTTGATGAGCTTATTGCAACTTTTGAAAAAAAAGTAAAAGAATTTGATGGTATTATCAAGATAGGACGCACGCATTTACAAGATGCTACGCCACTTACTCTAGCACAAGAATTTAGCGGATATCTTTCTATGCTTTTACATTCAAAAGAGCAAATCATCGCCTCTTTACCAACTTTAAGAGAACTTGCCATAGGAGGAACTGCAGTAGGAACAGGGCTTAATGCACATCCAGAATTAAGCCAAAAAGTAAGTGAAGAGCTAACTCAACTTATAGGTACAAAATTTGTTTCAAGTCCAAGTAAATTTCATGCTTTAACAAGTCATGATGCGATCAATTTCACTCATGGTGCGATGAAGGGTTTGGCTGCAAATTTAATGAAAATTGCAAATGATATAAGATGGTTAGCTTCAGGTCCAAGATGCGGTCTTGGTGAGCTTATCATCCCTGAAAATGAGCCAGGAAGTTCGATTATGCCAGGTAAGGTAAATCCTACCCAGTGTGAAGCTGTTACTATGGTTGCTGTACAAGTGATGGGAAATGATGCAGCTATTGGTTTTGCAGCAAGTCAAGGAAATTTTGAGCTTAATGTGTTTAAGCCTGTGATTATTTATAATTTCTTGCAAAGTCTTGATTTGTTAGCTGATTCTATGCATTCATTCAATATCCATTGTGCTGTAGGTATAGAACCAAATCGTGCAAAAATCGATCATAATCTTCATAATTCTTTAATGCTAGTTACCGCTCTAAATCCACATATAGGTTATGAAAATGCTGCTAAAGTAGCCAAAAATGCTCATAAAAAAGGTATTTCTTTAAAAGAAAGTGCTATGGAGCTTGGTTTGGTTAGTGAAGAAGATTTCAATAAATTTGTTGATCCTACTAAAATGATAGGCCCAAAAGCCTAGAACATAAAACTTGCCTTTTTTAAGGCAAGTTAAATTAAATTCTTATCTTTTAAAATCACATACATTCTTAAAGTTGATACAAAAAAGGTTAAAATCGCAGGACCTAGTATAATACCCCAAAAACCAAAGGTAGAAATTCCTGCTATCATAGCCAAGAAAATTAAAAGTTCGTTGATTTTGGTAGGGGTTTTTACAAGTTTTTTGTTGATCCATTTGATGATTAAAGGTTTGATTAAAGTATCTGCTATAAAAGAAATTACAATTACAGAATAAATAAAAATAACAAGAGCTGAGTTAAGATTGTTTGAAGCAAATTCATAAAGACTTACAGGCACATAAATTAAAGCTCCTCCTATAGCAGGTATGAGAGAACTTACAGCAAAAATTACTCCCATTAAAATTCCATCATAACCATAAAACATTGTGATTAAACCAAAGAGTGCACCTTGAAATATTGCTACAATTACCATAGAGTAAAGCACAACAGCCATAACATTACCCACTTCACTTAAAACATCATCGAGTTCTTTTTTGTCAATAGGAATGATGGATTTAAGATAGATAACAAGCTCGGTTCCATACAGATTTGCAAAGAAATAAAACACGCAAATTAAAACCATATCTATAAGAAATTTAGCCCCTGATTTTGTAAAACTTGAAGCATAGCCTAGAATTTGTTTGGAAATGCTATTTAAATCTATAGAAGCTAAAAATTCTTTGATTTTAGGTTCTAAAAAATTAAAGCTTTCAGGCAAGGTAAATTGATAGTTTTTGACATAATCAAGAGTTTGTGTGACTAAATTAATATCAAAATTTTTTAAAGCTTTGGCAAGTTCTATCATAGCATAAACAAAAGGTGCAAAGAAAAGCAAAACCATACAAGCTGTTGTAAGAATGGAAGCTAAAAATTTATGTCCTTTAGTGAGATTTAAAAATTTTGCATTAATATTTGAGGTAGCTACCGCCATTAAACTAGCAATGATAATTACAAGTAAAAAACCTTTAAAAAGATAAAGCAAAAGAAATAAAATGACTAAAATAAAGCTTATAAGAAAGAATTTTCCATTTTGCAAAATTTACTCCTCAAATAAAGTTTTTTCATAGTTTAGTTTTAAAGCACTATAGCTTTTTGTGCTTGCTATACGCCCTTTTGCAGTGCGTTCTATATAGCCATTAGCTAGTAAATAAGGCTCGATTACATCTTCTATGGTATTTTCATCTTCGCTTAAAGCCGCAGCAATGCTTGCAAGTCCTATAGGTTTTTGCTTAGCAGCGGTTAAAAGTTCAAGATATCTTAAATCCATCGCATCAAAACCAAGCTCATTAACCCCTAAAGAATTTAAGGCCTCATTAGCCCTTTTTTCTGTGATAATCTCTTCATCATTAACATCGGCAAAATCTCTAACTCTTTTTAAAAGCCTTAAGGCTATCCTTGGGGTTGAACGACTTCTTTTAGCAATCTCAAGTGCGGCTTTTTCTTCGCAAGTTTTATTAAGCTTTAAAGCTGCTTTTTGCAAGATGAGAGCAAGTTCGCTATCTTTGTAAAATTCTAATCTAAATTGCATACCAAAACGATCACGCAAAGGATTGCTAAGCATACCTGCGCGTGTTGTAGCTCCTATAAGGGTAAATTTTGGTAAATCGATTTTTATAGTTTGAGCAGCTGGACCACTACCTATGATAATATCAAGGCGGTAATCCTCCATCGCAGGGTAAAGTACTTCTTCGATAGCAGGGCTTAAGCGGTGAATTTCATCGATAAAAAGTATATCCCCTTCGCTAAGATTGGTTAAAATGGCTGCTAAATCTCCGCTTTTTTCTATCATAGGAGCGGCGGTTGTTTTGATATTTGCACCCATTTCATAGGAGATGATATTAGCTAGTGTTGTTTTTCCAAGTCCTGCAGGACCACTAAAAAGTATATGATCTAAACATTCGTTGCGTTTTTTGGCTGCAGTTATAAAGACATTTAAATTTTTTTTAATGCTTTCTTGACCTATATAACCATCAAAATTTGAAGGACGCAACGAAGTTTCGTAAGTTTCGTCAAAGGAGTATTTTTCTATTTCTACTATTCTATCCATATCTTTACTTATATTTTGGAAAAATTAAAATAAGATTTTAGCTAAAATTTGCTAGAATTTACATTAAACTTTAATGATTATGGTTTGAAAATGGGAATTTTAACAAAATTAGAATTAGATTATGAGATTGATGATATAGAAAAATTTTTACAATTTTTTAGAACCATGTGTGATAGGTTTGAACCTTTAATCATCAAGCTTGGAAGCGATAGCGTGCGTTATAAAGAGGCCATAAAAGAGCTTGAAACTTTAGCACATAATACCGCTTGGGCAGCAAGACGCTTAAATCTTGAAGAAGTGACTGATTTTTGTGTATTTTGTGAAGAGATGATGGCACAAGCAAATCGCTTTAATGGCCCTGCTAGCGATGAATTTACAGATTGGATGCTTTTGATGAGTGATCAGTTTGAAAAATATTGTCGTTCATATGAAAATGATGATTCTGTTTTAGCGGTTTTTAATCCTTTAATTGTTAATGTTCCAAATATTATTTCTAAATAAGGGAGCGACTTGGCTTCGACAGGAGTAAGTCTGCTTAGATGGCATGTCGCTTTGGGCAAAGCGTAAAAAGCCCAAATAAAATTAAACGCAAACAACGTTAAATTTGCTCCTGCTTACGCTAAAGCTGCGTAAGTTCAGTTGAGCCTGAAATTTAAGTCATACTATCTAGCTTAATTTTCGGTCATCTTTGATAGTGTAGCCTTGCGTTTGACAAGCGTTGAGGTGAAATAAAGTCTTAGCCTTGCTTTTAAGTTTTGGAAGGTGAGCGAAGTAGGGTGAAGTAGTCATCTTTGCTAAGCATGTAGAGGTCTTTGTGGGGTTATTTTTGGACAGGGGTTCGATTCCCCTCGCTTCCACCATCACGCTAATTTTAAGTAAATCATAAGTTTATTTTAAATTTTTAGAATTTTTTATATGAAGTTAAGATCGATTTATTACCCTTAAAACTTTGATATATTAGGTTTTATAATTTTTCATTAAAAATTTATAGTTTTATTTTTAAGCTTATTTTTAGGGGGGGGGTATAATTTTTCCTTCAGTTTAAATTTATTGAAGGAGAAACTTATGAAGAAAAATGCTTCGAGCAAGATATTGCTAAGCTTAGGTGTAGCAACTTTGCTTTATTCGGGTGCTTTTGCACAAGAAATCGATCTTACAGGGTCTTCAGATATAGGAAATTATTTTGAAGAAAATGGTAAGGATATTAATCTCAAAAATCCTGATAATTACAAAGGAAAAGATTTAAGTATCAAAATGGGCATTGGGGATTTACCAAGCGATGGTTATGACACTGCTGATCATCGATTGAACATTGATATCGGTAAAGACCATACTTTAAGCTTTACATATAATAACAAAGGAGAACCTGCATATGTAACAAATCTAAACGCTACTGCTAAAAAAGTTGAAACAACAGATATAATTTTACAAGCTTTTGCACCTTCGGTGATTAATGGAGATTTAACTATGACTAGCTCAGGAGGTGAAGCCATTACTCAAGATGAAGAAAAAGGTTCGGGTATAATTCTTTATAATGGAGCAGGTGAAACACAAAGTGCTAATGGTAGCTTAACTATAAATGGAAATTTTGCTGTCGATAAAACCCTTTTTGCTACTTATGGAAATTTTGTTAAGGTAAATGGAACTGCAAATCTTAAAAATTCAAATTTTGGACTTATCAAACGCTCTTATACAGACTTAGAAGCAAATAATGTAGTAATGGTTCAAGCTAAAGATTTCAATGAAGATATTTTAAAAGCAAATAATAACGCAGGTGCATTACTTGTAAAATTTTTAAATGATTATGTTTCAACTGATCTTCATGGCAAAGATGTTACAGAAACAGGAGCTGTTATAGATATTAGCGATGAAGATGAATACGGCGATGGAAAAAAAGGCTTAGTAGATTATAAACTTAGCGTTCAAAACTGCGGTGGCAATAAATGCTTGGTAGTTAATGGAGGTGCTACTGCAGCAGCTAAAGATAAACTCACGCAACTTAAAGTAGATATAAATGCTATCGATAAATTACTTAAAAATGATTTTGATTCCGATGAAGCTGAAGCTGAAGAATGGGCAAAAGTTAAAAAAGCCCTACAAGAACAAAAAACTGAACTTGAAAAACTTCAACAAGAAGCTATAAACAACGGCGGTAAAATCGATGATGAAAAATACCTTGATTTAGTAAATAAAAACTTAAATTTAAATCTTAGCGCTAATGATAAAGCTTCTATCCTAGCACTTCGTTCTATTACAGAACAATTAGGAAGTATAGGAGCAGATTTAGCAAGTAGAGAAGGTGTAAAACTAGCCCTACAAATCAAAAAAGACACAGACAATACAGGTAAATCTGTATCTAATCTCAATTCAGCTTCTAGTGCAGTAAATACCACTATGAATATTTCTAATGATGTTTCTATAGGTTCTCGTGTAGCAATGTTAAACAATCCTTTTGGAACTTATGCTTCTAAAATGAATGGCCTTAAATTTGCTGCTTTAGATAGTGATATGAGACCAAGCTATGTAAATGAATATACCAATAGTGTTTGGGCTAATGCTTTTGGTGGTGCTAACATTATCGATGGAGATAGTGGTGCAATGTATGGTGCTACCGTGGGAGTAGATAAACAAGCTAATGATGATGTTTTATGGGGTGCTTATTTTACTTATGCAAACGCTAAAATCAAAGACAATAATTTAGAACAAAAAAGTGATAACTTCCAATTAGGTATGTATTCTACTATCAATATAGCTCCACAATGGGAACTTAATCTTAAAGCTTATGCTCAAGTTTCTCCAACTAAACAAGACAATATTCAAACAGATGGTGCATATAACTCAGATTATACAAGCAAATTCTTAGGACTTAGCGCTAATGCAGGTCGTGTGTTTGATCTTAGTAATAATACTTTATTTATTAAACCTTTTGTGGGAGTAAATTATTATTTTAGTTATACTCCATCTCATACAGAAAATGGTGCTATTGCTAAAGATATTGATTCTATGAAAAACAATTCTGTAAGTGTTGAAGTGGGTGCTGAATTTAGAAAATATATGAATGAAAACTCTTATATTTTTGTAACTCCAAAAATAGAACAATTTGTTATCAATAGTGGTGATGATTACACAGCTAACCTAGCTGTAAATAATGCTTTCTTTACTAGTGTAGAAGCTAACAACAAGAAAAAAACATACGGACAAATTATCGTAGGGGGTAATGTAGATTTTACAAATCAACTCAGTATGAATCTTGGCTTTGGTGCTAAACAAATACTAGCAGGTAAAGTAGATAATAAAAATGAAACTTACTTAAGTGGTCAAGCAGGACTTAAGTATAAATTTTAATCTTAAAAATCATTTCTAAATCTTTTTATAGTTTAGAAATGATTGTTTATTTCTATGGGAAATCTCCTAGGGCTTTATCTTAAAGCCCTTTTTTATAACAAACAAGTAAATAAGTCTTTAGAGTAAAAACCCTAAAAACTTTTAGTTTTCTTTGAAAAGTTTGGAAGCTAAGTGCGTTGCGCGACTTTGATCTGTATCTTTTTTAAGTGTTTTATAAATTTTACTTACATATTCTTCTAAGGTTTGTTGAGAATCTATGATTTTTTCAGAAGAAGGAATTTTTTCATACTCTCCATTGTTTTTAAGCTCATAAGCTAAAACATTATCGCTAAGTTGCAAGCGTAAAAATTGAGCTAATTTAGCTTTGCTTCTTTCATCATATATAGGAGTCATAAGCTCTAAACGGCGTTCTAAATTTCTTGGCATCCAATCTGCACTCGATATAAAATAATTTGGCTCACTATGTTTAAAATAAAATACTCTAGCATGTTCTAAGTATTTTCCTATGATGCTTCTAACGCGTATGTTTTTGCTATATTCTTCATCAGGTTTTAAGCAACAAATTCCGCGTATGATAAGATCGATTTGCACTCCTTCCATACTTGCTTCATAAAGCGCTTGTATGATATCACTATCCACAAGAGAATTCATTTTAGCTACAATCACACCTTCATTTTTCTTGCTTGTTTCAATGCGTATCATTTCTAAAACTTTTTCTTTGATTTGATTTGGGCTCATTGAAAGAGTTTGAAGGCGACGATTTTTACTAAATCCCGATAAGATGTGAAAAAAGCTTGTCGTATCTCTTGCAAATTCTGCTTTGCTTGTAAAATAACTCACATCAGTATAGATTTTAGCACTGCTTGCATTATAATTTCCTGTGCTTAAATGCATATAAAATTTAAGTTTATCTCCTTGTTTGCGTATGACTTGAGAAACCTTAGCGTGGACTTTAAAACCTGTAATGCCATAAATAACATGAGCTCCGGCATTTTCTAAAGCTTTCGCCCAATGAAGATTATTTTCTTCATCAAAGCGTGCTTTTAATTCTACCATCACAGTTACTTGTTTTCCATCACTTGCAGCATCAATTAAAGCTTGAACTATATTGGAATTTTTTTCAACTCTATAAAGTGTCATTCTTATGGAAATTACTTCAGGATCTTTGCTTGCTTCTTTGATAAATTTATAAACTGGATCAAAACTTTCAAAAGGTTGTATGATGAGTATATCTTCTTTTTCTACAGCATCAAAAATAGATAAATTCTCATCAAAAGGTGGTAAAGTTTTAGGCGTGTAAAGTGGGCTTAAAAGATGCGTAAAGGTTTTATTTCCTGCGATTTGCCAAAGGCTAGGGAGATTGAGTAAAATAGAATATTCATAAACATCTTTATGAAAAATTTTCATGTGAGTATTAAGAAATTCTACGATTTGCTCATCTGCATCTTTTTGAATTTGCAATCTTACAAAAGCTCCTTTTCTACGAAGTTTTAAGCCTTGTTCTAAAATCATCATAAAATCATCAGCTTCTTCCTCTTCTATTACCATATCTGCATTTCTAGTCACTCTAAATGCTGCTGAAGCTAAGAGTTTATAGCCTGGAAAAATTTCTTCTGCGTGTTGATGGACTATACTTTCTATAGGAACATAAATATTTGCACTTACTTCATAAAAACGAGGTAAAACTCTTGGAATTCTAATCATTCCAAATTTTACAAGTTCAGGATGCGCTTTATCGCAAATTTTAACCGCTAGTGAAAAAGATAAGTTGTTTAAATGCGGAAAAGGGTGAGTAGCATCAACAGCTATTGGAACAATAACAGGAAAAATATTGGAGAAAAAATACTCATCACATTTTTGTTTTAAATTTTCATCTAAATTCTCATAATGTTTTATGAAAAGATTTTCTTTTTCTAATTCACTTGTGATTTCATTAAAATAACGCTCCAAAAGTTCTTTTTCTTGGTGTAAATATTTGCGTATGGCTTTTAATTGTTGTAACGGGGTCATTTCATCGCTACTGCTTGCATTAACTCCAGCTGAAAAAAGTTGTTTTAAGCCTGCGACGCGTATCATATAAAATTCATCTAAATTAGTGCAATATATAGCTATAAATTTTAATTTTTCTAACAAGGGTAAATTTTTAGAACATTGGTCTAAAACACGAGAATTAAAGCGAAGCCAAGAAAGTTCGCGATTGATAAACATATCAGGACTTGTTTGCATTAATTTTTCCTTTTTTAGTTGTATTTTATCATTTATTTTGAAATTATTGAATAAAAGTTTTAAATTTTTTTAGGTTAATTAAGAGTAAATATATCTTTAAAATTATATTAAATTCATCTATGTTAGAATCACAAAATTTATTTCTGGGAAATTCTGTGACATTGTTGTTTCATTGAAGATTTTAAGAAATGATAATTTTAAGGAGGAAAATTTTGAAGAAAACTTCGAATCTTTTTACTATTTTTCTTGTTTTGCTTTTTGTTTTCTTTGCGGTCGGGTTTTATACCTTTTATAACGCTAAGGGTACATCTTATTTAAGCAATGCAAGTGAATCTTGTAATAACTGCCATATTATGAATGAAGTTTATAACGAATACATGGCAGGGCCACACTCTCAAAAAGTCAAAGGCGAACCAAGAGCAACTTGCGTGGATTGCCATTTGCCACATAATTTTGTAGCTAAGTGGATAGCTAAGGCTCAAAGTGGTTTAGGGCATGCTTATGCTTTTACTTTTAAACTTGATGAGTTGCCTACAAATTTGAGTGCGACTGAAAAAAGCAGAAAAATGGTGCAAGAAAACTGCATACGCTGTCATGCAGATTTTGCTCAAACAGCTATCAATGCTACAACAAATCCACATGCAGACAAGTCATTAAATTGTGCTTCTTGTCATAAAGATGTTGGACATAAACACGGAATTTAATAAGGAGAAGATGAATGAAAAAAAATATTTTACGCTTAGGTATTGTCGTTTTGGTTTTACTTATAGCGGGGGTTTTATGGCTAAATAATGATATCAATCAAAAAAAAGAAGATGAAGCAAATAAAAATGCCATTGCAGTAAATGCTGATTTTTCTTTGCTTAGTGATGATGATCCAAATTTTGAAAAATGGGGTAAGGTTTTTCCAGAGCAACTAAAAATGTATTTAACGGTTGAAAAAGAAGAGCCTAAGGCTACTGAATTTGGTGGTAATTTAGCTTATTCAAAATTGATTCGCTTTCCTCAATTAACCATACTTTGGGCAGGATATCCTTTTAGCCTTGATTTCAATGAAGAAAGAGGGCATTTTTGGGTTCAAGTAGATCAAATGAAAACAGCAAGAAACAACAAAGATTTTCTTAATGCTCATGGACTTGCTGCTTTTAAAGGTCAACCTGCAGCTTGTATGAATTGTCATAGTGGATGGACTCCATGGCTTATAAAAAATGTTGCTAAAGGGGATTTTACTGCTTTTAACTCTACAAATTATTGGACTATGATTAAAAATATCCCAGCCGTTGATGGTATAGTAGAAAATTCACCTGAACATGCAGGCCCACATGGTGGTAAAAGAATGGGTGTAACTTGTGCAGATTGTCACAATCCAAATGATATGAGTTTAAGACTTACTCGTCCAGCAGCTATTAATGCTTTAGTTTCTAGAGGATATGAAAAAGATCCAGTACAAGGCGTAAAAGCTACAAGAGAAGAAATGAGAACTTTAGTTTGCTCTCAATGCCATGTTGAATACTATTTTAAACCAACAGGGGAAAAGGTAAAAGTAATGGGTGAAACTATTGTAGATGATAGTTCTAAAAAATGGTGGAATGGAACTCAGAAAAATTATGATGAGTATGAATTTTGGAGAGATGGCAATAAAGCTAAAGAGATTGAAACCGATGGTATAGTTTTAACTTTTCCTTGGGGTGAGTGGAAAAAAGGACAACCATTTAGAATTGAAATGCTAGATGATTATTATGATAAAGTTCGTGGAGTATTTGGAGCTGATTTTACTCATAAATTAACAGGAGCGCAAATTATTAAAATTCAACATCCAGAAAGTGAACTTTATAGTGGCGGTGTGCATGCTGCAAATGGAGTAAGTTGCGTGGATTGTCATATGCCTTATGTTAGAGAAGGAGCTAAAAAGGTTACTCAACACAATATCACTTCTCCTTTAAGAGATATTAACTCTGCTTGTAAGTCTTGTCATAAACAAAGCGAAGATTATTTAAAAGCTCAAGTGCTTGACATACAAAACAGCGTTGCGCATGATCAAAGAACTGCAGAGTATGCAATTGTTAGTTTGATTATGGATACTAAAAAACTACGCGATGAACTAGGCAATATGGAAAAATTCCAAAGCGATGGAAAAGCTGATGCGAAAAAAATTAGCGAAGAACTAAAAGAAGTTTTAGAACTTCATCGTAAAGCTCAAATGAGAGCAGATTTTGTTAATGCTGAAAACTCAACTGGTTTTCATAATCCTCGCGAAGCTTCAAGAATGTTATTGCAAGCTGTTGATATGGCAAGAATGGGACAAACTAAACTTGTAGAAATTGCAGCGGCAAATGGAATTAAAGATTTTAAAACTTCAAATTTAGGTTTTGAAGATATTCAAAAATTTAATCCAGGAGAGCTTTATTATAAAGTAGATGTTAATAATCATAAAGCTGGAGAGCGTTACTATGCAGATGAAAAAGATGTTAATGGCAATCCTCCAAAAGAACTTTTAGAGCATGATAAAGAGCTTGCTCCTTATAATTATCAAGTGATTGATAAAAAATAATTCTTAAGCCCTATAATCATAGGGCTTTTTCTTTTCTTTGTTTTAAAAACTATAAACTTTTTATTTAAAATTCACTTTTGCTTCACTTTGTTTTGTCAAAATATCACAAATTTTGATAATCAAAAAGGAGTTAAAATGATCAATAAAAATAAATTGTTTAGACAGGTTCATATCTATCTTAGTTTGTTCTTCTTGCCTTGCACTTTGCTTTTTGCTTTAACGGGTATAGCATATATTTTTGGTATTAATCAAGATGTGGGCTTAAAAGTTGAACAGTATCAATTGTCAAAAGTTATACAAAGTGGTAAAGAAAGAGAAGCTTTAATAGAGTTTTTAAAAACAAATGGTTTAAAAGTGCCATCTAATACAGATATCATTAAAAGCAAAGATAAAGGTATAACAATAGGTGGAACTCATTATAGTGCTAATATAACTCAAAATTCTACTAATGAATACAATATTACCTTAAAAACAAGATCTTTGCTTGGAGATATGATTATGCTTCATAAAGATAAGGGTGCTTGGTATTTTTCTGTGCTTAGTGTAGGTTTTGGTATTACTTTATTTATGCTTTATATTTCAGGGCTTATGATTACTTTGTTTGCAAATAAAAAAGATAGAAGTAAACAATTTGCAGTTCTTGGAGTAGGGGTTGTTGTAACTTTGCTTTTGGCTTATCTTAGCCTTTGATTTTTCCTAGCTTTTTAAGCTAGGTATTATTTATTTTTTTGTATAATCACACTTTACTTTTATTGGACAGATGGGTGAGCGGCTGAAACCACACCCCTGCTAAGGGTGCAGATCTTAACGGGTCTCGAGGGTTCAAATCCCTCTCTGTCCGCCACTAAAACTTTCTTGAAAATTCCAAGTATTTATATATCAACATTATATATTTGAAAAAAAAGAATAATCTATAACTATAATAAATAAATATTATTCTAAAATTGGAAAATAATCCATTAGAAAATAAGATATTTTGGAATTATTTAAGAAATTAGATGAAAAAGAATGCTAATATGGAAGTAAGAATTCTAAAAAAATAAAATATAAAATCAATCCCAAAGATTACTTTTATATATGCCTAAAATCACAATTTCATTTTTACTTTTATCGATAAGATAAGGGATAATATAACCTTTAAAAATCAAATCTCTTATATTTTCATTATCAAAAGACAAAGATTTTCTATTTTTATAAGGCATAAAAGAAAGATTTTTACAAATTGAATTAATATCATTAAGAAATTCTTTAGCATAAAAAGAACTATCTAATTTTATAAAATTAACAATATGCCTAAGCTCATTTTTAAATTTAGGAGTTGGAACAATTTCCATTTATTCTAAATCTTTTCTAATATCATTAAAAGTTTCATCAAAATCTAAAGTCTTTAATTTACCTTGCTTGTAAAGTTCTATATCCTTTTTATAACCATCAATTCTTATCTTATGTTCTAAATAACTTAAAGCAAGTTCTAAAACTTCTTTTTCACTTAAATTGTTATCTTTGCAATAATTGGTTAAAAAATGTTGTGTTTCTTTTGAAAATTCTAAGTTCATTTGTTACTCCTTTTTAAAGATTTATTATAACATAAAAACATTTTTTATTTAAAAAAAAGGGTTCAAATCCCTCTCTGTCCGCCACTAAAACTTTCTTGAAAATCCCAAATATTTTATTAAGTATTAAAGCAAGAGACTAGCCCTTGCGAAGTTGTATTATTTTACAGCATTTTTGATTTCTAAAATCATAGTTTTTAAAGACTCTAGTCCATTTCCACTTGCTAAATACCAGTATTCTGGATCAAGATAGATGATTTTTTTGTTTTGTGCTGCTTTGGTTTTAGCGACAAGCGCATTATCGAGTATGCCTTGAGCGCGTTCTTTGTTGCCTACAATGATATTTCTATCAATAACAAAAATATAATCAGGATTTTTTTCTAGTATAAATTCAGAGTTGATACTTTTGCCGTGTGTGCCTACTTTTATATTCTCATCTACTGCGTTAATCCCTAAAACGTCGTGAATGATCCCAAAGCGAGATTGAGGACCAAAGGCTGAAATTTTGTTAGAATTTGTAAGAATAATAAGAGCTTTTTTATCTTCATCAACTATGCTTTTGGCTTTTTCAATTTCATTTTTAATAGCTGAAATTTTTTCCAAAGCTTCTTTTTCTAAACCATAAAGTTTTGCAACGCTTAAGACATTGTTTTCAAAAGAGCTTAAAAAATTTGTATTATCAAGACCTACAAATAAAGTTGGAGCTATTTCTTTTAATTTGTCATAAAATTTACTTTGGCGTCCAGAAATGATGATAAGATCAGGTTTTAAAGCATTAATGGCTTCAAAATCAACTTGTTGTACTCCACCTACACTAGGCTTGTTTTTAAATTGTTGTAGGTATTTTGGTAAATTTTTAGCAGGAACGCCTGCGACTTTATCGTTTAATTTTAAAGCATCAAAAGTATCTAAAATTCCAAGATCTAAGATCACTACCTTAGAAGGATTTTTAGGGATTTTATTTTCTCCTAGACTATCCTTCACTAAAAAACTATCACCCTCATCACTCATGCTAATAGGCAAAACTTTCACTGTAGCAGTGTTGGTTTTTGTTGTAGAACTTGCGTTGTTTTCATTTGAGTTTGAATTACAAGCTGTTAAGATTAGACTTAAAAAAAATGCAAAAAAAGCAAAAACTAAAGATTTTTTCATATTTTCTCCTTTTTAAAAATAAATACAAATTTTCTTACCATCAATTTGACTTACAGGTATATCCATATCATAAATTTGTTTTAAATTTTCTTGATTGATGATTTCATCTTTTGAGCCTTGTTTTAAAAGCTTCCCATCTTTTAAGGCTATGATTTCATCAGAATAAATCGAAGCAAAATTAATATCATGTAATACAACAGCTATACTTTTGTTAAAGTCTTTGACTAAATTTTTCATTAGTTGCATGATTTGTACACTATGCTTCATATCAAGATTGTTTAAAGGTTCATCAAACATTATAAATTCAGTATCTTGAGCGATGATCATAGCTATAAAAGCTCTTTGTTTTTGTCCTCCGCTTAATGTATCTAAAAATTCATTTTTTAAGTTGCTAAGTCCCATGTATTCTAAAGCTTCATTGATTTTGATTTTATCGTTTGCATTAAGTCTTCCTTGAGAATGCGGAAAACGCCCAAAAGCGACTAATTCTTCAACTTTTAATCTTAAATTGATATTGTTTTGTTGTTTGAGAATGGAAATTTTTTGTGCTAAGATTTGCTCTTTATAGTCTTTTAAATTCATTCCATCGATATAAATTTCTCCACTACTAGGTTTTATTAAACGACTTGCTAGAGCTAAAAGAGTGGATTTTCCAGCGCCATTGGCTCCTATTATAGAAGTGATTTTGCCTTTATGAAAATCAAGGCTAAGATTTGAAATAATGGCTTTATTATCATAAAATTTGGTGATATTTTTTAGTTTAATCATAATTTATTACCCTTTAATACAAGATAGATAAAATATATCCCACCTAAGAAATTAATAACCACGCTTATAGTGGCATTATAATCAAAAACTCTAGAGACAAAAAACACCCCTCCAAGCAAAGCTAAAATGCTAATGAGTATGCAAGCACTTAGTAAAATACTATGCTTTGCAGTTTTAAATAGCTCATAAGTGATATTTACCACCAAAAGCCCTAAAAAGGTTATAGGACCTACAAGTGCGGTGCTAATAGAAGTTAAAATAGCTATGATAATCATCAATTGTTTTGAAATTTTTTGATAATTTATCCCTAAATTTATCGCTAAATCTTTGCCTAAATTTAAAGGATCTAAAAATTTCATATAGCGAAAAATCCATATAAAACTTAAAAAGTTAATAATATAAGCAAGAATTAAAACATCAAAAGCAATATTATCAAAACTAGCAAACATTCTTCCTTGTATTACCATGAATTCATCAGGGTCGATTAGCACTTCAAAAAAAGAGCTTAAAGTGCTAAAAAGTGTTCCAAAAACTAAACCTAAAAGCATGATAAGATAAATACTTCTATCGCTACTAAATAAAATTTTATAAAGTCCTAGTGAAAAAACCACCATACAAACTAGAGTGATTAAAAAATTGATATCGTTTTTATAAACACTTAAATTAGCCGCACCAAAAGAAAAGATAAGAGCACTTTGAAGCAACATATATAAAGAATCTAATCCTATGATAGCAGGGGTTAGAATTTTGTTATTGCATAAAGTTTGAAAAATCACTGTTGAAACAGCGATACAAATAGCTGCTATGATAATAGCCGCAATTTGTAAAAAACGACTTTTTAAAGCATACTCATCAAAGCCATTTAAACCCACAAGTATAAAAATCCCTATCATGCCAAGTGTTAAAAAGCTTAAAATTAGCATTTTTTTACGCATAAACTTTCCTTTTTAGCAAAAGAAAGATAAAGATTAAAGATCCTAAAACACCTGTAGTGATGCTTAAAGGCATTTCAAAAGGAAAGATGACAAGTCTTGAAATGATATCGCAAACAAGTAAAAACAAAGCTCCACAAAGTGCTATATAGATAAGATTTTTTCTAAGATTATCACCTAGATAAAGAGCTACTAAATTTGGGATAATTAGCCCTAAAAAAGGGATAATCCCAACGCTTACAATCACTAAACTAGTGATAATGCTTACAATCATCAAGCCTAAAAATAATATCCCATTATAAGAAATTCCAAGATTTAAAGCTATATCTTCACCCATGCCAACTATGGTAATTTTATGAGCTAAAAAATAAGCAAGTATAAAAAGTGGTAAAGAAATGTAGAGCAATTCATAATTTCCCTGCATAACATTTGCCATACTGCCTTGTAGCCAGCCTTGGATATTTTGTATATAATTTAAAGCATAGGCAAAAAAAGTGGTTATAGCACTAATAATGCCTCCAAACATCAAGCCTATCAAAGGTACAAAAATCACATCTTTGAGTTTGATTTTTCTTAAAATTTGGATAAATATAAAAGAACCCAAAAGTGCAAATACAGAAGCAATGGTAGCTTGAGTGAAAAAAGATGCTCCAGAAAAAAATATTAAAGAAATAAGTATGCCAAATTTAGCACAATCCATAGTCCCTGCTGTAGTTGGAGAAACGAATTTATTTTGCGTGAGTTGTTGCATGATAAGCCCACATATACTAAGACTCATTCCTGTAAGTAAAATCGCTATAACTCTAGGAATTCTTGTGAGAGTTATGATTTCTAATTGAGTGGAGTTAAGATTAAGAATATCTTTTACATTGATACTGATAACTCCTATAAATAAACTTATCATTCCAAAGAATAAAAGTAAAGCTATAAGCACTTTTAAACTCAATATATGCTTAAAAAACAAATCTTTCCTTATAGTAATAATAATTATCAAAAATGAAATTGTAATGAAAATTGTTTTAAGAAATGATAAAACTACAAAGGATATTTTAGTAAGAAATCAAAAATCCAGTGGAAAGTCTTTGCAAGTGTTTGTTATAGTCTATAAGGCTTTCTCCATAGCCATTAAAGTATTGTAAATACCAATAAATTCCGTTATTAAAAATATCATATCCTAGATCAACTTGTATAGCGCCTTTGTTATTGTGGAATTTAAGATTGTTTCTTAACATAAGATTGATAAAATAATCATCACCCAAATACGCTAAATTCACATCAAAATTTCCCATATAATGCAAGATGGCAGGATTATCATCATCTTTTTTGCTTTCAGGAATTCTATACCAAAGGCGTGGAACAAATAAAAATTTATTATATAAAATAGTTGTAGATACATAAATTCTATTCCATGAGCGAGATTGCAAATTCTCATCTCCCTTGCCATTGCTTTCATGCAATATACCTACACGTAGATTGTTAAAAAATTCATAATCTTTAAGATACAAAGGAAAATCTATAAAAAATTCTGGCTGATAGTTGGTTTCTCTAAAAGGAGAAGAATGCTCATAAATTTGCCACCAAGAAGTTTGAGTATAGGCTATATAATATTTTTCATCCAATCCTAGCAAATTTTCAAAAAGCCTTTTTTTAATGCTAAGTTGAAATTTAGCTTCACTTTTATTGTGATTTTCTTCTAGAGAGTTAAAACTATAAGCCAAAGGTAGAAAATAATTCATTTTATAAGCACTAATGCCAAGAGGGTTAAAGTATTCATCTTCTTCAAGATAATTTGCCAAAGCAAGACGAGCAAAATCTTGTCTTTCTTCTTTGGTTGCAATGATGGATTGTTTTGTTTGTATAATTTGATTGGTTTTATTTTGTTCTTGAGAAATTAAAACAGATGAATTTTTTAAAGCGAGTTTTTTGTAAATTTCCATAGCTTTTTTATAATCGCCTTGTTTTTCATACTCTAAAGCTTGTTGTAAATCACTAGCCCATATAAAAACACATAAGCTTAAAAATAAAGCAATTTTTCTCATTTTAACTCACTTTTAAATTTTTCATATTCTTCATAAAAATTAAGATTTAAAAAAGCATCTTCATCTTCAAATTCTACAAATTTGGTTTTAATCCCAGAAAATAAAAGTCCTATTTTTTGTTCATTTTTTTCTAAGAATTTTTTACAAGTTTGAGCTAAAGAGCTGTGATAAAAGCCACATAAGGGATGTTTATGTAAAGGGGTTTTAGCTATGATTATTTTATAGTTTTGCTCTAAAAAAGGAAGCATTTTTAAAAGCTCATTTTCACCTATTTTAGGACTATCCACACTTAAAACAAAAACAAATTCATTTTTAAAATTTGAAAGTATAGAGTAAAGCGCAAGCATAGGAGAGTAAACTTCAAATTCTAAAGAATCTTTTATCAAGCTAAAATGGTTTTCAAATTTATCTTCTTTCGCACTCACATAGACATTTTTAAAAATTTTAGAAAATTTCTCTACTTGAAATTGAGTTAAATTTTGATTTTTAAGAATCAATTTGCTTTTATCTTGTCCCATACGACTAGATTTGCCACCACATAAAATCACACAATTTAGCTCATTAAGCTGCACAAATTTCCTTTTTTAATGTAATTCTACCACAAATTCGCCAAAATATTTTATAATTTCTTTTATGAAATACACAGAACTTTTACAATTGCAAACTTTTTTTTCTCAGTTTAAAAAAATCGATTTTATCAAGCGTATCAATGATAATATTTTGGAATTAAGCTTTGATAGAGAAAGATTTATTTTCGATCTTACTCGTGCAATGAGTGCGATTTATACAGCTAAAATTAATGCAAAAAATTATAATGCACCTTTTGATTTTATGCTTAAAAAGTATTTTAGCAATGCTTTTATAAAGGAAGTTAAAGTCCTTGAAGGCAATCGTATTTTATGTTTTAGTGTAAAAGCTAATAAGGCTTATAAAAGCTATGAGAGCAAAATTTATTTTGAATTTACGGGTAAAAATACCAATGTTATTCTTACAGATGAAAAAGATTTGATCATAGAGGCTTTAAGGCACATTGATAAAAGTTATCGTGTCGTAAAACCTAATGTGATTTTAGAGCCTTTAAAGCCTTATAAAATGGATGAAAATTTTGAAGAAATTAAAGACTTTGCAGATTATTTTTCTCGCAAATTTACAAGCATTTATGAGAGTAAAATCAAACAAATAAAAAATTTAAAACTTACACAAGTAGATAAAAAAATACAAAATTTACAAGAACTTTTTTCTAGTTTAGATGAAGAAAATTCTTTACTCTTAAAAGCTTTAGAATACAGAAAAAGGGCTGATGTATTGTTTGCAAATTTGAGTGTTTTAAAAGATTATGAAAGGGAATTTAAGCTTGATGATTTTGAAGGCAAAGAGCTTGAATTTAAGCTTGAATTTAGTCCTAAGCAAAGTGCTAATTTATATTATAAAAATGCTAAAAAATTAGAACAAAAAGCTAAAAATTTAAACATACAAAGACAAAATTTAAAAGAAAAGTTAGATTTTACCTTGAGTTTGAAAGAATTATTGCTTCAAGCTAAGAATGAGATAGAGCTTGAAATTTTACTACCTAAAAAAAATAGCAAAAAAAATCAAGATCATAAACAAGAAGATCTTGTGGCAAATTTTTATTATAATGAGTTTAAAATTTGCGTGGGTAAAAATGAAAAAGGCAATGAATTTTTACTTAAAAATGCTAAAAAAGATGATTTGTGGCTTCATGCAAGGGATATTCCTAGTGCACATGTTTTGATTATATCAAACAAGCAAAAAATCAGCCTTGATGTGATAGAATTTGCTGCAAGGCTTTGTCTAAGCTTTTCTAAGTTAAAGAAAGGTTCGTATTGGGTCGATTATACCTTAAAAAATTTTGTTAAGGTTCAGCAAAAGGCGTTTGTAAATTATACAAATTTTAAAAGTATTAATATCACAAAGGATTAAAATGCCAGTTAGCCCATTAGGAAATGTCAATTATATAAATCAAAATATGGCTTATCCAGCTACACAAGCAAGCAATGAGCTTGCAAAAGAAGGTTTTGCAGCTACGCTAAATATGGCTGAATTTAATGAAAAAGAAAAAACTTTGAACAAACTTGAAAAAGTCAATGAGACTCATGAAATCAAAGAAGAGATCAAAGAAAAAGCCGAACAAGAAGAAAAAAAGAAAAAACACAATCAAGAAGCTAAAACCAGCGATGATGAGAAAAATGAAGAAGATGAGTCTAAAGATCCAAATTTTAAAGACGCACAAAGCATTCATCGCTTAGATATTAGTATATAAGGAAAAATATGTTTAATACAACTAGAATTATTTCAGCTCTTGTGATGATAGGGGCTATTATTATTATCGCGTTGATTGATCAATTTTTTATCAATTTTATCGTTTTTACGGTTTTATTGTATCTATCTTTTAGTGAAGCAAAAAAACTTTTTGCTTTAGAAAATATTTCTATTATCCCTTTGGCTATAGCTTTTATTTTGGGAAGTTTATCGCATAAAGCTTTGCTTTTTGGGATTTTAGCTTTGTTATTAGTCGTTGGATATTTGGTTTATAAAAAGGCTTCCTTAAAACCAGCTCTTATTTATATTTATCCTAGTTTGCCTATTTTAGCACTTTGGCAAGTGTATTTAGATCAGGGTATGTTTGCACTTTTTTGGCTTATCATTATTGTTGCAGCTTGTGATAGTGGGGCGTATTTTATCGGAAAACTTATGGGTAAAACTCCTTTTTCTCCAACAAGTCCAAACAAAACCTTAGAAGGTGTTATAGGCGGCTTGATTTGTGCGAGTATTATTGGAACTATTTTGGGAGTTTTTGTTTATAGTTTTTGGCTTTCTTTACTTTGTTCGTTTTTTGTAGCGGTTTTTGCAGTAATTGGAGATTTGCTTGAGAGTTATTTTAAAAGAGAAGCAGGTGTAAAAGATAGTGGAGATCTTATCCCTGGTCATGGGGGCGTGCTCGATAGAATCGATGCAGTGATCATTACTGCTTTTGCGATGGTTGCTCTTTTATGATACTTTTTGGAAGTACGGGCAGCATAGGAGTAAATGCTCTTAAACTTGCTGCTTTAAAAAATATTCCTATTTCTGCTTTAGCTTGTGGGGATAATATAAAGCTTTTAAATGAACAAATCGCAAGGTTTAAACCTAAATTTGTTGCCATAAAAGATCCAAAAAACAAGCATTTAGTTAAACATGATAGAGTTTTTATAGGGCAAGAAGGTTTAGAGCAAATTTTAACAGAATGCCAAGACAAACTTTTGCTCAATGCCATTGTAGGTTTTGCAGGACTTAAAAGCACTTTAAAGGCTAAAGAACTTGGCAAAAACATAGCCTTAGCTAACAAGGAAAGCCTTGTAGTGGCGGGGAGTTTTTTAAAAGGAGCTAAATTTTTACCCGTTGATAGTGAGCATGCGGCTTTAAAATTTTTACTCGAAGGTAAAAAAAATATAGCAAAACTTTATATTACAGCAAGCGGCGGAGCTTTTTATAGGTATAAAATCAAAGATTTAAATCAAGTCAGTGTCAAAGATGCTTTAAAACATCCTAATTGGAACATGGGGGCAAAGATCACTATAGATAGTGCGACTATGGCAAATAAGCTTTTTGAGATTATAGAGGCTTATCATTTATATGATTTTAAAGAAATTGATGCTTTAATAGAACCAAGATCTTTAGTACATGCAATATGTGAGTTTAAAAATGGATCTAGCACAGCATATTTTTCAAAAGCAGATATGAAACTAGCTATTTCAGATGCTATATTTGAAAAACAAGATACGCCTATTTTAGAGGCTGTTGATTTTAGCAAAATGCCTGCTTTAAAATTTTATCCAATCAGCACAAAAAAATATCCTATTTTTAAGCTTAAAAATGCATTTTTAAAAGAGCCAAATTTAGGTGTTATCATCAATGCAGCTAATGAAATAGGTGTACAAAATTTCTTAGAAAACAAAAGTAGATTTTTAGATATTGCTAAATGTATTTTTAAAGCCCTTGATCATTTTGGAATACCTAAAATTTCAAGTATAGAAGAAGTTTTTGAGTATGATTTTAAAACAAGAGAGTATTTAAGGAGTTAAAATGAAATTTTTTTTAACAATTTTTTTTATAACAAGTATTTTTGCTTTAGAGCTAGACTTTAGTGTAGGAGAAAATGGAAAAAGTCTAGATGATAATAATACGGTTTTAATTTTTGGTGGAATTCAAGGTGATGAGCCTGGTGGATTTCATGCGGCAAGTTTGCTTTTGAGTGATTATAATATCACTAAGGGTAAGATTATAGTGGCTCCAAATTTAGCTTTTGATAGCATTATCAAGCGTTCGCGTGGGAATAATGGGGATTTAAACCGTAAATTTGCAAGTATTAGCCCAAAGGATCCTGATTATAAGAGAGTTCAACGCATTAAAGAGCTTATTTTACTTCCTGAAGTTAGCATGGTGATCAATCTTCACGATGGTTGGGGTTTTTATAAACCCACTTATATTGATGCGATGCAAAATCCTAAGCGTTGGGGAAATTCAAGCGTGATTGATACAAGTGAAATTAATGCAAGCAAATACCCTGATCTTGAAAATATCGCCACTCAAACTGTAAATAGTGTCAATTCTTCACTTGCCGATCCAAAGCATGCTTATTATCTTAAAAACACCAAAACCCAAGAGCTTGGCGATACGGAAATGCTTAAAGCTTTAACTTATTTTGTGATTTCAAATCACAAAGCTGCTTTTGCAAATGAAGCGAGTAAAAATCTACCTGTAAATTTAAGAGCTTATTATCATCTTTTAGCTATTGAAAATTATTTAAAAACTGCAGGAATTGAATTTAGTAGAGATTTTGAACTCACTCCACAAGGAGTTGATAAAGCTATAAATAAAGAGCTTGAAGTAAAACTTTTTGATGATAGAATTTTACTTTCTTTAAAAAATCCAAGAAAGGTTATCAACTATGTGCCTTTTCCGGTAAATAAAGAGTTAAATTATAACACAAGCAATGAACTTACCGCTGTTATCGCAGAAGGAAATTCTTTTTATATCCAGTATGGCAATCGTTTTCAAACAAGATTATATCCTGAGTATTTAGAATTTAGTGATGCTTTTAATGAAGTAACTTTTCAAGTTGATGGTAATGAAACCTCAGTTTCTTTTGGAACTAAGGTAAAAGTAAAAGAGAATTTTCTTATCCCAAAGATAGCTAATGTGCGTGTAAATATCATAGGCTTTGATCATGGAAAAGATGAAAGTGGTATTTTAGTCCATAAAAAAAATATGCAAACACAATACTCTTTAGATATGGCAGGTAAAATTTATAGAGTGGAATTTTATGAGTTAAGAGGGGCGAATTTGCAACAACTTTTAGAGGCAAATACCAATAGTAAGTTGATCAAAAATGCTAAAAATTTGGATTTAAACACTCTTAAAATGGCAAGATCAAAAGATAAATTCTTAGGTTCTATTTTAGTGGAATTTGAATGAAAAATCTTATCCTAGCTATAGAAAGTTCTTGCGATGATAGTTCTATAGCTATCATTGATAAAAATACCTTAGAGTGTAAATTTCATAAAAAAATTTCTCAAGAATTAGAACATAGTATCTATGGAGGAGTGGTGCCTGAACTTGCTGCAAGACTTCATAGCGAAGCTTTACCAAAGATACTTAAGCAATGCAAAGAGCATTTTAAAAATCTTTGTGCCATAGCTGTGACAAACGAACCCGGGCTTAGCGTTTCTTTGCTCAGTGGAATTTCTATGGCAAAAACCTTAGCAAGTGCTCTAAATTTACCCTTAATTCCTATAAATCATCTTAAAGGTCATATTTATAGTCTTTTTTTAGAAGAAAAAATTTCTTTAGATATGGGAATTTTGCTTGTTAGTGGCGGGCATACTATGGTGCTATATCTTAAAGATGATGCAAACTTAGAGCTTTTAGCAAGCACAAATGATGATAGCTTTGGAGAAAGTTTTGATAAAGTGGCCAAAATGATGAATTTAGGTTATCCTGGTGGGGTCATCATAGAAAATTTAGCAAAAAATGCCAAACTTAAAAATATCTCTTTTAACATACCTTTAAAGCATTCTAAAGAACTCGCTTATAGCTTTTCAGGGCTTAAAAATGCAGTGCGTTTGGAAATCTTAAAGCATGAAAATTTAGGTGATGATATAAAAGCTGAAATAGCTTATGCCTTTGAAAATACAGCTTGTGATCATATCATGGATAAATTAGAAAAAATTTTTAATCTTTATAAATTTAAAAATTTTGGTGTTGTAGGCGGAGCTAGTGCAAATCTTAACTTGCGTTCGCGTTTGCAAAATTTATGTCAAAAATATAATGCAAATTTAAAACTAGCTCCCTTAAAATTCTGCTCCGATAATGCTTTGATGATAGCAAGAGCTGCGGTTGATGCTTATGAAAAAAAGGAATTTGTAAGCGTAGAAGAAGATATTTTAAGCCCTAAAAATAAAAATTTTTCAAGGATATAGATGAGAAAAGCTTTTACTATATTAGAACTTGTTTTTGTGATCGTTATTTTAGGAATTTTAGCCACTATTGCTTTACCAAAAATGAGTTCAAGCAAGGATGAAGCTGAAGTTAGTAAGTCTTTAAATAACCTTAAAACTTTGATCAACGATATAAGCATTTATACTTTGAAAAATGATCATTTAAGCTCTATAAAAACGATGAGTAATGTAAGCGGGGTTGAAAATGTTGATCTTAGTAATTTTAACGGCGTAAAAGAAGTAAATTTTCGTGTAGGCGATGATAAAGAATGCTTAAAACTTGTTTTTATAAATAAAGCTGATTTTATACTCATGGGAATTTCAAGCAATGAAGCAAGCAAAAATGCTATCATCAACGCAGCCAATCAGACTCATGAAGATTTAGAAAATATAGACTTTACAAGCTCTTCTAGTAATAAAGCTTGCGTGATCTTAAGTAAGAATGAAAATTTTAAAAATCTAGCGAGCAAAACTTATCTTTTAATAGGAGGAATGTAATGATAGTGAGTAAAACTTATGAGATTGACTCTTGTGATGATGTAGAACTTGGTATAAAAAGAAAATCAAAGCTTGAATTTAAGCTTTGGTATGATGATGAAAAAACACCTAAAGCTTTGGTGTTTGTGGTGCAAGGTATGGGTGCGGATTGTAATGATGTATATTTAAAATTTATCATAGAGTATTTGCTTAAAAATTTTAATTTAGCTTTTGTTGGAGTGAATTATCACTGTATTGGCAATCGTCCTCAAACTGGATCAACTTTTTATTTAGATGATATAGACAAGCTTATTTTAAAAGCAAGTTGTGAAGCTGTGGATATTAAACTTCCTTATGATGTTGATAAAATTCAAGACTATAAACAAATGAGTGAAATTTTTCATTTTGTAAATAATCAAATAACCAAAGGCAAGCAAAAAGGTAATTTTATGCCAAATTATTTTTTAAATTTACATGTGAGTTTGCAACCTACAAAAAATGAGTATCAAAATTTTGGAATCATGCAAGCTCAAGATCTTTTAAATGTTGCACTTTATCTTAAAAAACATGCTCCTTTTGATACTATGGGGGGGGGTATACCAGTTATCATGATAGGGGGTTCTCATGGGGGATATTTAGCACATTTAGCCGCTAAAATTGCTCCTTGGTTGATAGATGGAGTGATAGATAATTCTAGTGGTGCTAAGTTTTTATGGAGAGTTGTAGGTTTTGGAAAGGAAATAGATTTTATGCAGTATAGCGAATTTGCTACTTTTGATTTTTTTCATCATATTAAAACACATTGTTCGACAAAAACTTTTTGGACAAGTAATTCTTCATCGCCTCATTTTTTTTCTCCCGCAAGAAGAAAAATTCGAAATCTTTTAGAAGAAGATCATCTTTTAGAACAATCAAAATGTTTAAAAACTTGCTTTATAAGTTATCATTCATTATATGATGAGTATGTTTCTTTAAAAGAAAAAACCATACTTTACGAAGAGCTTGAAAAACTTGGCTTTGATGCAACTTTGCATTCTATTACTAAAGAATCTCAAGTTGATGGAAAATTTATTAAAAACTTAAATCATGGCATGGGAATTCCAGTAAAACTTTTGATTAAGAAAGAACTTCCTTTAATGTTAGAAAAAATAAAACAAAATTCAAAAAAAGATTGTAAAGAAAAATGTATCTCTTATCCTTGTGAGGATTTGTTGTATCAATTTAGCGAAAAAGATGACAAAATATCACTCAAAATAGATAAAATTTAAGGAAACCCAATGACCATACTAGAAAAAAACATACAAGCTTTATTAAGTGGAGTAAATGAACCCTTAGGAAATAAACTTTTAAATTTCATACAAAATAAAACTTGTTCTCGTTTTAATATAGATGAAAATTTAAATATCTATGATAAAACCCATAATGTTTTTGTGTATGAAAACTTAGAAGAAGAATTAAATTTTTTCTATCAAAGTATTTTAGAAAAAACTCCTAGATATCCTTTTGTATGTATTTATGGTATAGGCAATGCTTTGCTTATTAAAAATTTAGCTAAACACTATAAACATCTTTTTGTATTTGAAAGTGAAATAGAACTTTTTATCCTAGCTTTAAGCACAATAGATTTGAGTGAAGAGCTTTATAGTGGAAAAATTTATCTGGTGGATATTCAAGAGAAAAAAATAAATTTACAACTTAGAATACTTTTTGACCAAAATGATGTATTTTTATGGTTAAATCTTTATGAGATGTTTATTAATAATAATTTTTATAAAAAATATTATTATGAGGAAATTTTGAATGCAGATAAAATTATACATGAAAATATTAATCTTGTAATAAGAAATTTAGATCCTGACTCCAAAATTTCTTTGTCTTGTTATGAAAATTTTTGCAAAAATATACCTTTAATGTTGAAAAATATACCTTTTAAAAGAATTATTGATGAAAGAAAAGGGCTTTTTGAAAGCTGTATAGTTGTATGTGCCGGTCCTAGCCTTCAAAAGCAAATTCCATTGTTAAAAAAATATCAAGAAAATTTTGTGATTTTTTGCGTTGACGGGGCTTATCCTTTGCTTGTAAAACATGATATAATCCCTGATTATGTGTTAAATCTTGATTTTGAAGAATATCCGCTTGAATTTTTCAAAGAAGTTAATCCAGAAAATAAAACCTTATTTATATTAGCGGCAAGTACTCACCCTAACGTGGTTGATTATCTTTATAAAAAACAAATTCCTTTATCTATAGTATTAAGTGATAATCTTCCTTATCAAAAACTTCATATTAATGATTTTGGTTATCTTGAATTTGGAACCCATGTTGGGCATGCTTGTTATACTTTGGCGATTACTTTAAAATTTAAAAATATAATTATTATTGGCCAAGATTTATCTTTTGATAAACAAGGAAATTCTCATTTTGATAGTTTTGATTTGGGGAGTGATATAGATACAACCTTAAATATTCCTACATTAAAAACAGTTGCTTATGGAGGTTTAGGAGAAGTTTTAACACATTTAGCTTGGGATGATTATAGAAAAAAATTAGAGGATTTATTTGCAAGAAATTCCCAAGTGAATTTTTTAAATGCCACAGAAGGCGGTGCTAGGATAGAATTTACGAAAGAAATTAATTTTGAGTTATGTTGTAAGAAATTTAAGAATTTAAATAATAAATTAAATAAATATCCTCCAAAAACTTTAACAACCAATCGTAGTGTTAAAATTTTAAATAAAATTTTAGAAACTTTCAAAGAAAAAAAACAAAATGTCTTATTTTGTTTAGAACATGCTATGAGATTAAATGATGTATTGAAAATGATTTTAGCTAGTGATAGAAAATTACCTTTAGATTTTTTAAAAAATACATATGAAAGTGTTAACAAATTTGAATCTTTTTTAGAAATAAATTCTTTATTAAATGATGGGGTTTTAAAAGGGGTGATTTTTCATAAAGGTAAATTATTAAGTGAAGTTATTATTAGTAAAATTGAAGATGAAAAAGAATATTTATTGATGTATTTAAAATCTTATAAGCAATGGCTTGAAATTTTTATTTTTAGATTGCAATTAAAATATGATATTTATAATTTTTTAGTTTAAAGTATAAATTTTTAAAAAAAAGTAACGATATAGCATTTAACAAGTTCATGGATGAGCTTGAATTTATTTAAAAGGATTTAAAATGGGATTTCGTATTAACACAAATGTCGCAGCATTAAATGCAAAAGCAAATTCAGATCTAAATGCTAAGAGTTTAGACAGTTCATTAGCAAGACTTAGTTCTGGTCTTAGGATTAACTCCGCAGCAGATGATGCTTCAGGGATGGCGATAGCAGATAGCTTAAGATCTCAAGCAAATACTCTAGGTCAAGCTATATCAAATGGTAATGATGCTTTGGGTATCTTACAAACTGCAGATAAGGCTATGGATGAGCAACTTAAGATCTTAGATACTATTAAGACTAAAGCAACTCAAGCAGCTCAAGATGGTCAAAGTTTAAAAACAAGAACTATGCTTCAAGCTGATATAAACCGCTTAATGGAAGAACTTGACAATATCGCAAATACAACTTCGTTTAATGGTAAGCAACTTTTAAGTGGTAGCTTTACCAATCAAGAATTTCAAATCGGTTCAAGTTCAAATCAAACTGTTAAAGCAACAATAGGTGCAACCCAGTCTTCAAAGATTGGTGTTACAAGATTTGAAACAGGTTCACAAAGTGTGAGTTCAGGTGTAGTGGGACTTACTATCAAAAACTATAATGGTATAGAAGATTTTAAATTTCAAGATGTTGTGATTTCAACCTCTGTTGGAACAGGACTTGGGGCTTTAGCTGAAGAGATTAATAAAAATGCTGATAAAACAGGAGTTAGAGCCAGTTATGATGTTAGAACTGTAGGAGCTTTTGCTATTAAAGAAGGAACTACATCAGATGATTTTACTATAAATGGTGTTAATATTGGTAAAGTAAGTTATCAAGATGGAGATAAAAACGGTTCTTTAGTTTCTGCTATTAATGCGGTTAAAGATACAACTGGAGTTCAAGCTTCTCAAGATGAAAATGGTCGCTTAGTTTTAACTTCTGCTGATGGTAGAGGTATTAAGATAGAAGGAAATATCGGTGCTGGTGCTGGTATTTTACAAAAAGAAAATTATGGAAGATTATCTTTGGTTAAAAATGATGGTAGAGATA